>REED01000025.1 GCA_007695225.1 Gemmatimonadales bacterium | reverse complement strand
TAGAAGGCCGTTGAAGAAGTAGAGGGGCCACCGGGAAGGGGTCTTGCGCGACCCAGGCGCGACGCGCTTGGGTGCCCGGTCGAGGCGGGGCGCCGACAGCGATGCGGTAGCATCGGTGAAGCGGCCCAACGAAGATCCAGGGCCGCAACCCCCCTTCCCCCTTCGGGTTGGGGCGGCAGGGGCCCGCCTCGGTCGTTGGCCCGCCTCGACGTAGCTACTGCTATGTCTTCGACGGGCCGCCTACGTAGCGGGGGGCACCGCCGCGTAGCGGTGGTCCGGCGCTCCCAACGGCGGCCCCTCTACTTCTTCAACGGCCTTCTAACCGGGCGCGTCATAGGATCCCGTGGTCAGAAGGTCGTGGTAGACCTCCCGGGTTCGGTTGTCCGCCACGAGGAACGACTTGAAGCGTACATCCGAGCCTACGTTGGCATACTCCCATGTGTAGGAACTGGTGGGTGCCCGGTACCACGCCTCCAGTCGTTCCCGGGCCGCCGAGGCCAGCCGCTCCGCTTCCTGGACGGGAACCAGATGGTCCCCACCGGCGGGTGGCTCTCGGTTGGGATCGGCTTCGTCGAAGCATCCCGTGACCAGGATCAGGGGTATCCCCGCCACGAGCCAGCGGATGACCGATCCCACGGCGCGCCGTGGGCCGCGCTTTGTTCTGGACCTTGTGCTGCGCCTTGTTCTGCGCCGTGGTCTGCGCTGAGGTCCGGAGGGAGATCGCACCGACCCCAAGCGCGACGACTCGAGAGGGGCGGACACCGTTTCGGGGGCGTTCATCGCGTAATCCACTCCGGGTCGGTGCGGTCCAGGATCAGCTTCAGGGTGATCAGGAGGAGGGCCATCGAGGCGGGAATCAGGACCTGAAACACTCCGATCATCATGGAGGTTGCCTGAATGCCCAGCAAGAGGAGAATCGCGGGGGCACAGCACGCGCTTCCAGCCAGCATGGCCGGCAGGCTGGCCAGAACGCCGGTGGAACGGTTGAAGCGACAGGCTTTGGGCTGACGGAAGGCGATCCAGGTGACCGTCAGGTTGAGTCCGGCGAGAAAGGCCAGGACTGCGCCGAGCCCCAGGTTGAGAGGGGAAATGAGGAAGGTGATCCCCGGGAGGACCAGTCGCGCAACGGGCTCGAAGGTGACGGTGCCGGTGCGGTCGAACATCCGGTCCAGTGGAACCGAGGCGAAACCGATGCCCTCGCCCCCCAGGGAAAAATCCTGGAGGGCGAAGAGGAAGACGAGGAGATAGGCGCCGGTCAGCCCGAAGGCCACCCGCCGATAGAAGGGGATCCCCAGGATCTGCATGACCTTTCGGAGTCCGGAGGCTCGATCGTCGATCCCACCCATGGGCGTCAGGGGGTTTCGCTATTCGGGTAGAAGGCGTGCCACGCGAAGTGGAACGCCTCCACGGGAATGACTTCCGGAAGGGGGAGGTCTCCCGGGGAATAGGTGGCGCCTTCGAACTCGTACGCTCCGTCCTCTCGGGGCGTCACCCGCACCTCCGCTCCCGATATGTCGAAGATGTGAGCCGTATCCAGGGCAGAATCGTACACGGCCAGGAAGCCCGCGGTTCGCTGCATTCGCTCCTGGGCCAGTTCGGCAAGGACGAAGTAGGCACTTCGTTCGGCGGTCCGGGCCCCTACCACCATTTCCTTGGCGGGGTGGCGGTCGGATCGATGCATCACGGGGAACATGGTCCCCTCCTGCCCGTAGTAGCCCCGAATCGGGTTGTAGCTCCCGTAGGGATCCCGGGCGTAGTTCCTGAGGTGGCCTGTCCTCTCGCTCAGGACCTCAGTGTCCGGGTAGGCGGCCAGCCACCGGCCCCAAGTGGTCCAGATGAGGTTCACCTCGTCCAGGGTTTGTCCGCGGTGCTGGCCGGTGAGTCCCGTGGCATTGATCTGGGAGAAGTAGCTGCCGCTCTCGCGGTCGAAGAGCACGACGTTGCTGTTCAGGAGCTGGCCTGAGACGCCCAGGGTGGTGTCTCCCCGCTTGAACCCCTGGGCCGTGGCCGTGAGGGGGCAGTAGGTGACGGCGACGTTCAACCCTCCCACCCGATCGTTCACGATTTCGTGATGCACCAGGATCCGTTGGGGATAGGCCCTGGCCTGTCCTCCGTGGGCGAAGCCGATGACAATGTCGTCGGGGTCCAACCTCGCTCGGGAGGCTGGAATGAAGTCCGGGTCATCGATGGAAGGAATCCCATCCGGTGGGGGACCACCGGACCGGAGGAAGGCAACGTATGCCGCCAGGTCGTCCCCAAGGACGTAGGCGGTCTCCGCGAAGGGTAGGTCTAGGTCCCCATCGGAGGAGGCGTCGGACTGGGATGCGTTCAATTGGAGCGCTCCGAAGAGCAGCAAGCCTCCCACAAGAAGGGATCCGGCGAGGGCCGAGAGAGCCACCAGCGGGGTCGCTCGACTCGGAGCTGGGGGGAGGGGGCCTGAATCGCCCATCATCGGTGCTCCGGGTTCGGGTGATCGGCGTGGCACCCGGCGTCCCACGCGGAACGCTGATTCCCATGGGCCGGGATCCCTCCCCGGTCCTTGAGCATCCGGGCGAGATGGAGGAGGTTCCATGTCATGAACGTCGTGTTCCGCTGGGTGAAGTCATTCTCCGGTCCGCCCGAACCCGCGTCCATATAGGAGGGGCCGGGTCCAGCCTCACCGATCCACCCGGCATCGGCCTGAGGCGGAATGGTGAAGCCAAGGTGTTGGAGGGCGTAGAGGATTCCCATCGCGCAGTGCTTCACCCCGTCTTCATTCCCTGTAACGACACAACCACCCACCCGTCCGTAGTAGGCGTACTGCCCGTCCGGGTTCAGGACTGCGGAGTTTCCGTAGAGGCGCTCAATGACGCCCTGGCAGACCGAGGACTTCTCGCCCAGCCAGATGGGGGTTCCCAGGATCAGGATGTCGGCGGCCATGACCTTCTCGTAGAGCGATGGCCACTCGTCCTTCTCCCACCCGTGTTCGGTCATGTCCGGCTGGACTCCGGGTGGAATCACATGGTCGGCGGCCCGGATGAACTCAACCGCCACCTCGTTCTCCCTCATGATCTCTCCGGACACCTCCATGAGGCCCCGGGTGTGGGACTCGCCAGGGCTCCGTTTGAGGGTACAGTTGATGAACACCGCGCTGAGATCCGAGAAATCCCATGGATGGGAACGGCACCATTCGAGCTGTCTATCGTCAAGCGGCATCGTCAGTTCCTTGTGCAGTGGGTTCGGGTGTCAGGAAGAGAGGAACCCCTGGGTTGGCAGGCCGAAGGCTCATAGCATGAAGATCCAGGCCGGCAGCAGATCCACCGCCAGGGCCTCGAGGCGCTTGTCCATCCCCAGGAGCACGGCGGCGCCCAAGGCGAACAGGGATCCGCCGAGAACGTGCTTGCCCCAGGTCCCCCCCTGGATCCCACCTCCGCGCCAGCGACGGATGGCCGACTCCGATGCCAATCCCGCCACCAGAAGGACGCCGGCCGTGCCGACGCCATAGGCCAACATCACCGCGAAGGCCATGGGGATGCTCTGACCCATGGAAGCCAGGGCGATGGCGGCTCCAAGCGTGGGGCCCACGCAGGGGAGCCAAACGACGCCCAGGAGGGCGCCCATTCCGAACTGGGCCGGTGACGAAAGCGAGCCCGGGGCCGCGTTCGCACCGAGGCCGATGCCCAGACGCGCCACCCAGCGCGACAGGAGGAGGGTGATCGAGTCCCCCAGCCGGCGGATGAGCAGGACTGCGGCGGCTGCTAACAGGAGGCCTGCCGCGACATACCGGAAGAGCTCGGGGTCCACCCCGGCTCTCACCAGCACGAGGGTGAGTACCGTTCCGGCCACGGCAAAGGAAAGGCTCATCCCCAGCGCGAGCCAGACGGGTCCGGAACGACCGCTGGTGGCGGCAGAGGAGGTCACGACAGGGACCAGCGGCCACACGCAGGGCGAAAGAACCCCGACCACCCCGGCCACCAGGGCCAGCGGAATGGCGGCCAGTCCCAGGGTCATCGCCGTTCCAGGGCGCCGAGAAGCTGCTCAAAGATCTGGGCCTGTCGGGTTTCCGCCACGGAGAACCAGACCCGCTCCTCGCCCCGGTAGAGGATCAGGGTGGACTGCCGGGGAGCCTCGAAGTGGGTGACAAGGTCCTTCCGGGTGTCGAAATCCACGGTGAGAATGTGGAGCGGAACGTCGGGGTGAGCCTCCTGGAAGGCGGCCAGTACCCTCTGCTGCTGCGCGCAGGTGGGGCACCAGTCGGCAAAGACATCGATGAGGATCACCGCATCCTGCGCCTGGAGAGCAGTGAACCGCTCATGGGAGAACGATTCCTTCTCCTGGGCGAGGATGGCAGGTGAAACCAGAAGCGCCAGAAGCAGTGCGGTTCCGAGGTGGGTCGCGAGGCTGGCTCCGACGTGGGTCATGGAGGCGGCATCAGAACGATGGATGGCGGGGCGGTAGCGTGTCATGGTGTCGTTGGCATCCTGAGGGCGTGGGTTGCGTGAGGCGTGGGTTGTGTGAACGGTGGGGAGCAGGTCCGGGACGGGATTCTTCCCGCGTCGCTGGGCTGATGATCGGGCTGATGGTCGGGGCGTGCGATGCACACCATCGCCGCATCAAAAGGAAGACATGCGGGCTTCGGAGGGTTCCCAGTCCGGGAGGCCGTCCTTGCCAGGCGCCCTTGCCGGTCGTCCTTGCCGGTCGCCCTTGCCTGGGAAGAGTATCCGTCAAGCGGCATTCCCCTCGGGGCAGGGGATGGCGGCGGCCTTGGGGTCGACGGCCACTGCAGATTCGACCATTTCCACGATCTCCCGGATCGTGCTGGCCCCTCGATCCCGGGCATACCAACGACGAATCTCCCTGTACCGCTCGTCCGAGGCCAGCGGACGGAGATCCGACTCGAAGCGGGATTGGAGGTCTCGGGGCCGCGGTCCCCAGGTTCCCCGGACGGTCCCATCCAGCCCGAGAAGGATGAGGATGGGGATCGAGCGGGATCCTCCGGTCAGATGCCGGTCCATGAGCTCGGGGAATCGTTCCCGCGGAATGATGCGAACCTCCGCGGTCCCACCGGCCTCCAGAAGGCGCGTCGCGACGGGGACTGTGTTCACCGCGTCCCCGCACCAGTCGTCTGCCAGGACGAGGACCTTCCAACGTCCGCCCAGTTCGCTGAGCTGCGCGGAGGCGTCGTCATGGGCCGGAATGCGATCGGCCATGGCATGCCACATGTCCCGGTTGGCCCGGGCTTCGGCCAGGAATGCGTCGAGGTCGACTCCTTCTGAGAAGGCGGCAAGGTAGAGGGAGCGATCGGTCTTGGGATCGGGGGTATGGATCATGATATGACTGTGGTTACAGGGGACTCGTCTCCGAGATCTGCTTCGGAGGACGGAAAAGTTTGAAGCCTACCGTGCGACGGCCCGCCCCCGCGGAGTGTTGCATTGGGGGCGGGCGTATGGCCCGGAGTGGGGTCGCTTCAGGGGAGGCAGGGGTCCCCTCATCCTTATGGCTGGGCACCTGGCGCGGGGGGTCAGCTTCGATTCGCCTCCACGGCGATGACGATGTCCACCTCCGCTCCCACGACCGCAGTGGCGGCCCAGTTCCCGACACCCACTCCGAAGTCGCGGCGATCCAGCTTCAAGCCCGCCTGGAACCCTGCCACCTCGGTGATGCCGCCCAACATCTCACGCATTTCCTCAGGGATTCCGCGGACCCCCAGGATGGTGATGGGGAGTTCCACTTCCCGCGTGACGCCCTTGATGGTCAGGGGCCCTGTGGCTATCAGTCGATCAGGGCCATCCTGACGCACGGAGCTGCTGGTGAAGGTGATGGTGGGGTGTGCGGAAGCCTCGAAGAAGTCCTCGGAGCGGAGATGGTCGTCTCGCCGCTGATCCCGGGTATTCACGCTGGCCGTCTGGATCTGAACCGAGACGCGACTGTTGGCCGGATTGTCCTGGTCGAAGGTGAGGTCCATTTCGAAGTCGTCGAAGGTTCCGCTGACCGGGGTGAAGAAGTGACGGACGCTGAAGGTGACCTCTGTATGGGATCCGTCCACATTCCACGATGCGGGATCATCGGCGGTTGCCGCGGCGGTAGCGAGCACGGTAGTGCCGAGGATCGCCAGTTTTTTGAACGTATTCATGGATACAACTCCTCTCGCGTTCTCTGATTGTCAGGGTCCGCACCGGTACGGTGTGGCTCGCCTTCAGAGAGAACGAATCGCGAGGAGGGGCTCAGGGTTCCCGGGCCGACGGAATTGGCGGGGGGCAGGGGAAGGGAGACGTACGCTTCAACGCATGCCGCTTCCTCCGGGGCGGTCAGTCGCTGTCCGGGACCAACAAGGCGCGAAGGATGGACGTGAGGAGCGGGAACTCCTCGTCCAGGTATTCGTTGCCTCGGGCCTGCGCCATCGCCCCATAGGGGCCGGCCCCACGGGGGGGGCCGTCGCCGTACCCGGTGTGGAAGGCGTCGACCACCTCCATCCCCTCCACCACCTCGCCAAAGGGCGCGAACCCTCCCTCGTCCAGGGAGGGGTTGTCCACGTAGGAGATGAAGACCTCGGTGGTGCGGCTGTTCCGCCCGGCCTTGGCAAAAGCGATGCGGCCGCGGCGGTTTGACTGGACCACGGGATCATCGAGGAGAAGCGCGTCCCTCCACACGTAGTTGACGTACGGGTCTCCGTGAATGCCGAATTGGGCCATGAACCGGGGCACCGCGCGGTGGATCCGGGTGTCGTCGTAGTATCCGGCCTTCACGAGGTTGTAGAACCGGTCGGCGCCGATGGGCGCCCACTCCCGGTGGACGTCGACCACGAAGTCTCCGGCGCTCGTCTCGAACCGGACCGCGAAGCGGGAGGGCGCGGTTTCGGTGAACTGGCCGGGTCGGAGGAGCGGGTTCTGTGGCTCCGACGGCTGCTCATCGCCCGTCTCCCCACACCCCGCGGCCACGGCGGCGAGGAGGAAGAAGGCGAGTGGGAGGGCACGGTCCGGGCCCCGTCGCGGTCGCTGCTTCGTCATGTTCCCCCTTCCTCTTCCGACGCCTCGGTGTATCCGGTGAACGATTCAGGAACGACGCATGGTTGACCCCAGGGCCTTCCCCGATGGCTGCCCCCGGAGTCTCGGGGGCTCCCTGGCAACACGCAACGGTCGGGATGCCATCCCGGAAAGGACGCTTCGTCGGCGTCACCCCGTTGGAGCCCTGTACTTCTTCAACAGCCTTCAAAATCACGCTCTTTCCTTTTCGTGCAGCGCCGGCAACTCTTCGACGGGAACGTCAGCCGTCAGGGAGGAGGGGGGGAGCAGGCACCCAATGGGATCCATGGAAGAATCCGGCATCGCTGGATACATCTGCGACAGCTTTCCCGGTATCGTCCCAGTCGCAGCCTGGGGCGAAACCTCATTCTTCTACAACCCAGGGCGGGTCCTGCCCCGGGGGGTGTACTTCGCCACGCTCAAGGCCAAGGATGGGGACGGCGACCGGGCGTCCAACCTCAGCCGCCCGAGGGTGTTCCGCCTCAATATCGGCATCAGCAACGCTACGTACCGTAGCCTCTTCGGCCCGCCACCTCCCCGCCCGGCGGCCGGCGGCGTCGTAGACACCGGCCATGATTTCACAGCCCTGGATACGCTGTCACCGCACCCGGTCTACGGCTGGATGGCCTGGGTCAGTGTGCTCAACCCCAGTCCGGCCACCTTCGAGTCGGTGAAGCCGCTACTCGCCGAGGCCCATGGGCTGGCGGTCGCCCGGTTCCGAAAGCGGGTTACGGTAGGCGGGTTACGGTAGAGTGAGTGCGGTGCGCTTCATCTGCGTCGACAGCGCCTCCCCGTGCGGAAGGGTTCACGAGATCGCCTGCCTCACCCCGGAGAAGTGCTTCCAGACATCCACGATGTCGAGGAGCAGCGAGATCGAGGTCGCTACCGCCCACACCACCAGAAACGTCCGGAACCCCCCGTCGGCCGCGGGGATGGCCAGCACCACCACGGGGAGGAGGGGAATCCACAGGAAGTGCCCGAGACCCAGGATCTTCTCGAAGCCGAAACGGGCGTAGAGGCCCATCATGAGCATGGCCGAGGCCATGAACACACCCAGGATCCACCGGGCCAGGGGTTCATCCCAGAACCCGATGCTCCCCATGTTGATCATCATGAGCAGCCCGACCCAGAGCGGGATCCAGGCCGGCTGCCGAAGCACTTCCCTCTTTCGTTCCGCCCGGGGGTTCTTGCCGGGGTGATCTCGGGGCTCGTTGTCCTGTTCTCTGCGATTCCCGTCCAGGCGTTGGAAGGACAGGATCGATTCGAGCATGGGTTGGCCCAGTGCAGCGCCCTACCAGCCGAGGCCTACGAAACCGGTCTGCTGTTCAACCCCCCGGCTGTCGAACCTACTTCAAACGGGCTCGTTGCCTGCAGCGCCTGGCTGTCGAGTGGCGCGACCGGGAACTCTGTTCGAATGTGCGTGAACGGACGTTCCTCTTCCTCAATGGGAATGCGATCTCGGAGAAAGCGTGCGTGGAGGCGGTTTCCAGACAGATCTCCGAAGACCGAGTACGCATCGCGTCCATACGAATCGAGGACTTCCATCGGCTGGGCCACGTCGGTTTCACTCAGCCCGACACGGGAGCAAACCACCACCTGCTCCGATTCGAAACGAACGGCAGGTATTCCGGGACCTACCAGGTGCGGGTGTAGGTGTGGCCCAACGAAGCCGGCGAACCGGTCGTGATCGCCGACTACTCGCAACCCTTGGGCACGAGTGACCACTCGTTGACACGCTCGATCCCCCTCGAACGGTTGAATGAGATGACCGCAGATTGGCAGGCGGCCGCGCACATCCGAGTTCGGGTCACGCTGGAGCTGCCGCCCCGCTCGCACGCTGACAACCACACTCTGGCCCTCATTCCGGTAGAAGAACGGCGCAGCGCCGTGGAAACCCGCATCGAGGTTCCGCCTCGGGATCCACGCTGATTACGCGCCCCAGGCCAGGGGAACCACCGCACCTGACGCCTCCCTGCCCTCAATCGGGCTCGTCGCCTCCGGGCCCCTCCGTACCCCGGATCTGAACGGAGTCGGCGAAGAGTCTCAGCTCGGCCTTGTTCGAACAGAAGGATAGAGTGGGAAGATCCAGGTGAAAGGCTCCCGATACGATTCCGGGACGGAGCGTTCGACCGTGAACGCCTT
This sequence comes from Gemmatimonadales bacterium, assembly GCA_007695225.1. Taxonomy (GTDB): domain Bacteria; phylum Gemmatimonadota; class Gemmatimonadetes; order Longimicrobiales; family Gaopeijiaceae; genus T3Sed10-66. The sequence goes on along the minus strand of REED01000025.1, from coordinate 68,099 downwards.
TCCGGGCCGAGCTGTCCTACCGCCGATCGGCCTGAGCGGCGGCCAAGGGCAGCTCCAGCCGGGCCCGCGCCCCCATTCCATCCTCCCGGTTCTCCAGCCCCAGGGTCCCCCCGTGGGTCTCGGCGATCTCCCGGCCCAGTGCCAGCCCGATTCCCGAGCCGCCCTCCTTGGTGGTGAAGAAGGGCACGAAGAGGTTTCCCCCGTCGGGAAGGCCGTGGCCCTCGTCCTCCACCAGCAGGTGAAGGCGGCCGTCGACCACCTCCCAGGTGATCTCCAGGCCGCCGTCCCGGTCTCTCGCCGCCTCCGCCCCATTCTGGACCAGATGGATGAGAAGCTGCTCGAGCTGATCCTGGTCCGCCTCCACCTGCATGGCAGGCCCCGGGCGGACACGGACCGAGACCCGGTCCTCCAGCGCCACCACACGCCGCACCAGCGTCTCCACGTCCACCGGTCTCGGATCGGGAAGGGGAAGGCGGGCCAGTCGGGCATAGGCCTCCATGAAGCGGGAGAGGGACTCGGCCCGGGTCTCGATCACCCGGAGACCCCGAGCCAGGTCCTCATCCAGGCTGGGCGGCCGGGGATCCTTCTGGATGAGCCCGAGGAGACTCCCGGCAATGGATTTGACCGGGGTGAGGGAGCTGTTGATCTCGTGGCCGAAGACCCGGATGAGCCGCTTCCAGGCCTGTCGCTCCTCCTCCCGGAGGGCCCGGCTCAGGTCGGTGAGCACGACCAGCGTCACGGGACGACCTTCCTGGCGCACCACCGTCCGACGGAGCTCCCACCTTCCCCCGCCCACCACACCCGTCCCGGAAATCCGGGGCAGCTCCAGCGTTCGGGGAGCCCGCCCTTCCAGCGCCTCGGTCAGCCCTAGCTCCTCGGCGCTGGATCTGAGCAGCCGGACCTCCGGCCGGCCCAGCATCTTCGCTCCCGCCCGGTTGACCAGGGTCAGCCGTCCCTTCTCGTCGAAGCCGAAGACGGCGAGCTCGATCTCCTCCAGCACCCTTTGGAGAAAGGCTCCTGCCTCCCGTGCGCCGATCCGATGCTCCCGGAGAACCTCCTCCAGGGCGTTCACCTCCCGGAAAGCCACGGAGAGGGGGTCGTCACCTTCCGGCGGCCGGGCCCGGGACGAGAAATCCCCTCCCCGGAAGGCGGAAAGGAGGTTCGAGAGGATCTGGAGGGGCCGGATCACCTCGTTCCGGATCAGCCGGGCGAACCCGATCCAGAGGAGGACGGCCGCTCCCCCGCCTGCCAGCCGGATGAGGGAGGGCCCCGGCCAGAGGATCAGGAGGTAGAGGACCCCCGCGACGGCCGGAAGGCCGGCAAGGAGGCCCAGGAGGAGAACCCGGACGTCGTATCCGAGGCGCATCCATCGGGGGTTCCGGATCCGGGCCACGGCGGGCGGCCCCTACTCTTCGGGGCGGTTCATCCGCCGGTAGAGGGCGCTTCGACTGATCCCCAGGGCCTCCGCCGCCCGGGTCACATTCCCGTCGTGACGGTCCAGCGCCCGTTCCACCAGGAGCTGCTCCGCCTCGTCCAGGGTGAGCTCGTCCAGGTGAAGCTCCCCCTCTGCCCTCCGGCGAAGCCCCAGGTCTCCCGGATTGATCTCCGCTCCCCGAGCCAAGAGGACGCCTCGTTCCACCGCATGGATCAATTCCCGGACGTTCCCCGGCCAGGAGTGGGCCATGAGGGCCTCGGAAGCATCCGGGGTGAAACCCGTGAGCTCCTTCTCGTAGCGCTCCCGGTAGCGAGCCAGGAAGTGGCGCGCCAGGACCGGGATGTCATCGGGCCGCTCCCTGAGGGGAGGAACCCGGATCTCCACCGTATTCAGGCGGTAGAGGAGGTCTTCCCGGAACTCTCCCTGCGCCACCGCCTTCGGAAGTTCCGCGTTCGTGGCCGACACCACCCGGGCGTCCACCTGGCGGACCTTCGACGACCCCAGTCGCTGGATCTCCCCTGCTTCCAGGGCCCGCAGGAGCTTGCTCTGCTGGGCCAGGGGAACGTTGGCGATCTCGTCCAGGAAGAGGGTGCCCTGGTCGGCCAGTTCGAAGCATCCCACCCGGTCCGTCTTCGCGTCGGTGAAAGCTCCCCGGACATGCCCGAAGAGCTCACTCTCGAAGACCCCGGCCGAGAACCCACCGGCGTTCACCGCCACGAAGGGACGGTCCTTCCGGTGGGAGGCGTAATGGAGCCAGCGCGCCACCACCTCCTTTCCGGTTCCATGCTCTCCGGTGATCAGGACGTTGGCATCGGAGGGGGCCACCCGTTCCACCATATCCAGGACCTCGGCCATGGCCCGGGAGCCGGTCACCAGGTCGGGCACCCCGTCCCCCTGGAGGATCCGGTTCTCGGCCTCCAGTCGCTTTCCGGTTCGGAGAGCCCGGTTGAGCTCCACCTGGCTACGGATGATCATCCGCAGCCGATCGTTGTCCCAGGGCTTCTCCACATAGTCCCGAGCCCCTTTTCGCATGGCCTCCACCGCTCCCTCCACACTCCCCCATGCCGTCATGACGACGACGTGGAGGTCCGGGTCCAGGATCCGCAATCGGGTGAGGAGGTCGAGTCCTTCCCGGCCGGAGGTGGTGTCCCGGGTGTAGTTCAGATCCATGAGGAGGGCGTGGAAGTCGCCACCCTCCACCGCCGCCAGGATCCCGGCGGGGGACTGGGTGGTCTTCACCTCGTACCCCTCTCCCTTCAGGAGCAGGCGAGCGGCCTCCAGGACATCGGGTTGGTCGTCCGCCACCAGGATCCGGGGGAGAGCCTTGCGGTCATTCAAACGAATGCCTCCCAGCGCGGGGATGATGAACCTACACTCCGGCCGGCGCGCCAGGCATCTCCGGGGTCCTGCAGCCACCCAGTCTTTCCGGAGTGACCCGTGGTTATCCAACCGTCCGAGAGCTCCACCGTCCGGCTTCCATGGTGAGCCACCCCTTCATCGTGGGTGACCTGGATGATGGTGGTGCCCTCGGCGTTCAGCTTGGAGAGGAGCTCCATGATCCGCTCTCCCTGGCTCCAGTGGAGGCTTCCGGTGGGCTCGTCCGCCAGGATCATCCGGGGCTCGGCAATCACGGCCCGGGCCACGGGCGCCTGCTGCTGCTCCCCTCCCGAAAGCTGCGTGGGGAAGAGGTCCTTCTTCCCCACCATCTGGAACTGCTGGAAGACGAAGCCCACGTTCTCCATTCGAATCATGGTCTTTCCAGCTCCGTGCCGAGGAGGTACTCCAGGGTGGCGACCCCGACCTGGTAGTCCAGACGGGCCCGGATCATGGCGAGCTCCGCCTCCTGGAGGGCGATCTGAGCGGTCTGGACCTCAAGAAGGGAACCACGGCCGAACCGAAACCGTTCCTGGTTCGCCTCCATCTCCTTCCGGGCCAGCGCCACATTGCTCTCGGCCAGGCGGATGGAGAGGGAGGCCGCCTCCACCTCGGCATGGGCGTCGCTCACCCCGGCACGGATCCGGAGTTCGGTGCTCCGCTCCACCGCCCGGGCCGTGGAGACCCGGGCCCCGGCCGTCATGAGCGCGCTCTCCCGCTGGAAGCCGTTGAAGAGGGGGATGCTCCCCTGGAGGATCACCTGCCAGCTCCGGTTCTCCGGGGGGAACTCAGCGGCGGTCCATGCCCAACCGCCGATGACGTTGAGGCTGGGGAGGAGGGAGAGGCGGGTGCTGGTCTGGGCCCGGGAGGCCGCCGTTGTCTCGGCTCGGGCGCTCTCCATGCCCGGGGCCTGGTCCAGTGCGATCCGGACCATCTCGTCCAGCTCCAGAGGAAGGGGCTCAGGGTCCGGGACCCTTGCCAGCGCAGGCTCTACCGAGTGCCCGAAGCCCACCACGCTTCCAAGGAAGAGGCTGGCGGAGCGGGCGGTGTTTCCGGCCTGGATGAGGGCCAGACGCGCCTCGTTCAGGGCCACCTCGGAGCGAAGGCGATCGGTCCGGGCCGCTTCCCCGATCTCCAGGCGAACCAGGACCGAATCCAGCTGGGCCTCCTGGCGTCGCACCCGCCCTTCCTCCACCCGCACCCGCTCCCGGGCTGCCACCGTCTCGAAGTAGGCCCGCTTCGTCTCCAGGATGGTCCGGTACCGTTCCTCCTCGTATCGGGCTTCGGCCGCGGCCGCCCCACTTCCAGCGCTCCGGGCATCGGCGGTCCGGCGGGGGATTCCCAGGATGTCGAACGATGCGCTCGCCTGACTCCACCAGCTGGTGTTGGTGATGGCCTGCCCCGTGGGGTCCAGTCGGCCGGTGCTGGATTCGGCGAAGCCGTAGCCCAGGTTCACATTGGGGAGGAGCGCCCCCCGGGCCCCGAGACGAGCCGCCCGCGCCTGGTCGAACTCCCCCGTGACCCGGGCCAGGGTGGGGCTCTGGCGCAGGGCCAGCGTCACCGCCTCGTCCAGTGTGAGTCGGGTGGGGGAGGCCCCCGGGGCCTGGGCGGGCAGGGCAGGGCTCCAGGTGAGGAGGGCCGCCCCCAGAAGGAACGACCACCCGTTGCGGCCGGGGATCCAGGACATCACGCCGATCACGCCGGTTCTCACTCCGCCCTCAACGTGACGGCAGGATCCACCGAAGCGGCCCGGAGTGCGGGCCCCAGGCTGGCCACAAAGGTCAGAACCAGGAGGAGGAGTCCTGCTCCGGCCAGGGAAAGGGGATCGGTGGCGCTGATCCCGAAGAGCTGTGATTCGAGAAGGCGTCCGGTCCAGAGCGATGCCCCCAGGCCGATCAGGACGCCCGCCACACCGAGGGTCCCCGCCTGGAGCACGACCTGGCGGCCGACCAGGGAAGAGGAGGCGCCCAGCGCCATCCGGATCCCGATCTCCCCCCGGCGCTGGGACACGGTGTACGCCACCACGGCGTAGAGGCCCACGAGACTCAGGACGAGGGCCAGACCGGCCGAGAAGGCCAGGAGAAGGGATGCGAAGGTGGTTTCGGAGGTGGAGGCGCTCACGATGTCGTCGAGGCTCCGTACCTGGCCCATGGGAAGCTCCGGATCGATCTCTCCGATGAGACGGGTCAGGTCGCCGGCCAGGGCTTCCGGACGGATCCCCTCCACCTTCAGGAAGAGGGCAAGCCCCCGGGGAGGACTCCACAGTGGGGCCCCTTGGATGGGTCGAGGGGGGAACCAGGCCACTTCCTGGAGGGGGCCGTCCAGGGCCTGCGCCCGGAACTCGCCCACCACGCCCACTACCCGGTAGTAGACGTCACCAACGTCACCAACGGCCGCCTGGATCCCCTTCCCGACAGGATCCTCCCCGGGCCAGAGTCGCCGGGCAAGGGCCTCGGTGACCACCACGGCCCCCGTCCCGGCGTCCACGTCCGACCAATCAGGAGCTCGCCCCTGGATGATTTGAATCCCGAGGGCATCGAAGTGGCCGGGGAGCGCCACCTGGGTGCCCACGATGGGGATGTCTCGAAGCGTCATCTCGCCGGTGAACCCTTCCGGGATCACCGCGTTGTGATTCCCCTGGTAGGTGACGGTGGGAATCCCCGTGGACCCGGTGGCGCCCACGACCCCGGGAAGCGACTCGGCACGGGTCACCACCTCCCGGTGGAAGGCCAGCACCTCGTCGTAGCCGGGGTATCGCTGGGCGGGAAGAGCCAGCTCGGCCACCAGGATCCCCTCGGCGGTGAATCCCGGATCCACCGTGCGGAAGTTCTGAACGGTACGGAGGAGGAGCCCGGACGACGCGACCAGGAGGACCGCCAGGGCCACCTGGGCCACCACCAGGACTCCTCGCACCCGCCGTCCCGCGCGGGAGGTGGATGTCGGCCCCCCATGTCCCTCCCGGAGCGAGGTCCAGTCCTTCCGCGCCCGGAGGTGGGGGAGAGCCCCAAGGAACCCCCCGACCACCATGGCCAGGGCGACAACCACGAGAACGGTGGTGGGAGTGAGCTGGGCCTCCGAGATCCGGGGCACCGCGTCGGGGCGAACCGCCAGGAGCACCCTCAGGGAACCCCAGCCGAGAAGGAGCCCCGCCCCTGCTGCCGGCAGGGTGAGGAGGAGGCTTTCCTGGAGGTCCCGGCGCATGAGCTTCCGGCGGCCGGCACCCAGCGCCGCCTGGATGGCGGTGTCCTTCCTTCGGGTCTCGGCCCGGACGAGGAAGAGGTTCGTCACATTCCCCATGGCCACGACCAGCACGAGAAATGCCGCCGCCAGGAGGAGTCCAAGGATTCGGGCCGAGTCCCCCACCACCGTTTCGGAGAGGGGCCTCACCTGCGTGCGGAAGCCGGAGGCCTCCATGAACCCGCCCCCGTATGCGTTCGGCATGACGTCGGGGAAGCGCTCCGTCAGGAGGTCGAGTTCGGAGCGGACGCCCTCCAGGGTGCTCCCCCCGGCCATCCGGCCCAACCCCACGAGGAAGTGGGAGTTCACTGCCGGCGCGTCGGAGTTCAGGGTGAGGGGGAGCCAGACGTCCACCTCCTTCGTGGGAAGATGGAATCCCGGTGCCAGGATCCCCACCACCTCGGTAGGCGTTCCGTCCAGGGTCACGGTTCGGCCCACCACGTTCGGATCACCCCCGAAGAGGCGGGTCCAGGCTCCGTAACCCAGGATCACCACCGAGGCCGCTCCCGGGAGGTTGTCCTCGTCCAGGAGGGCCCGCCCATGGAGGACCGGCGCCCGGAGGACCCGAAGTAGGCTTGCGCTCACCACCGCTCCCGGAAGTCGGAACGCCGGCCCCTCCCCGGACAGGGCCAGGGAGGTGGGGACGTAGACCCCCAGGGACTCAAGGCTTCCCGCCTCCTGCTGCAGGTGGAAGAAGCCGGCCACCGAGAGGTCCAGGGGAACCCCGGGTCGCATCTCTGGGATGGGGTGGTCCACGGCGACGAGGTGGCCCGGTTCCTCAAAGGGAAGGGGTTGAAGCACCACCCGGTCCACAAGGGAGAAGACGGCGGCGCCCGCCCCCAGGGCCAGGGCCAGGGTGAGCCCAGCCCCCAGGGTGAAGGTCGGGCTCTTCGCGAGCCCCCGTGCCGCGATCCGGAACTCCCGGATCAGGTCACCCCCCATCATCCCGTCACCTCGTAGCCGGCTTCGCGGAGCTCCTCCACCGCTCGACTGGTGCGGTCGTGGTCCTCCACGATCCGGCCGTCGAAGAGGTAGACGTTCCGCTCGGCGTACTCGGCGTAGCGTGGGTCGTGGGTCACCATGCAGATGGTGGCGCCCTCGGCATGGAGCTCCCGGAGGAGGTCCATCACTGCCTCGCCGTTTCTCGAGTCCAGGTTCCCTGTGGGCTCGTCGGCCAGGAGGATGGCAGGGTCTCCCGCCACCGCCCGGGCCACGGCGACCCTCTGCTGCTGCCCACCGGAGAGCTGGGAGGGGTAGTGGTTCTTCCGGTGGGCCATCTCGACCCGTTCCAGCGCCCGCATGGCCCGGTCCCGACGCTCCGACGCCGGCATCCCGTCCCGGTAGGTGAGGGGAAGCTCCACGTTCTCGAAGACGGTTAGATCCCCGATCAGGTTGAAGGCCTGGAAGATGAAGCCCACGTATCGGTTGCGGATCCGAGCCCGCTGCCCGGCCGTGAGCTCGGCCACCGGCTGGCCGTCCAGGTCGAACCGGCCCGTCGTCGGGCTGTCCAGGAGCCCCAGGATCGAGAGGAGGGTGGACTTCCCGCATCCCGAGGGGCCGGCGATGGAGACGAACTCCCCACGGGCGATGGCCAGGTGGATGTCCGCCAGGGCGTGGGTTTCCACCTCGTCGGTATGGAAGACCTTCCCGAGGCCCTCCAGACGGATCACCGCTCCGTTCGACAGTGCTCGCGTTTGGGCCGTCACCAACGCTGCCGACGATGCGGTGTTTTCATTCTCGCTCATATCTCTATGCTCCTCTGGGACGGTTGGGGCTGGGGCTGGATCCAGGTCGGAACGGTCCAGGACCCCCGGTGGATCGTTCGGCGTGACGTTCATAGGACGTTCAGGAACCGGTTCGCCCTCGCCGGAGCGCCGACCCCCATTATCTTTCCCACATGGCCATGGAACCGCCCAGTTCCCGCGATCATCCTTCCGATCCGGCTCCCAACAGGGACGCCGGACGTCCGGCAACCGGAGGTGCGAGCATGCCCCCCACCCTGACCACCCGGCGCTTCACCGTCGACGAGTACTACCGGATGGCCGAGGCCGGCATCCTGGGCGTTGGGGAGCGGGTGGAGTTGATCGACGGGGAGATCGTCCAGATGGCGGCCATCGGAAGCAGGCACGCGGGATGCGTGAAGCGGCTCCTGCGACTCTTCGTGAGGGGCGTAGGAGATCGCGCCATCGTTCAGGTTCAGGACCCGGTTCGGCTCAGCGATCTCTCGGAACCCCAGCCCGACCTCGCGGTGCTCCGTCCGCGCACGGACGACTACACGACCGCGCACCCCGGACCGGACGATGTGCTGCTGGTCGTGGAAGTCGCAGATGCCACCGTCGAGGTCGATCGCGGCACGAAGGCCCCGCTCTACGCCGCTGCCGGAATCGGGGAGTACTGGCTGGTGGATCTCCCCCATGACGAGATCCAGGTATTCCGAACGCCGACCCCGGACGGATACCGTGACGTCCGCTCGTACCGACGGGGGGATGTACTGCGACCGTCGGCCCTCCCCGGGATGGGGGTCCCGGTGGCCGACATTCTTCCCTGACCCCTCGCCCCCATTCTCGGACGTCGCGCCTCGGGACTCGCAGGTCTCCGACCGCCTACCCGGCGCACCCCACCGATCACCCATCGCGCAGCGCCTCCATGGGGTCGACTCGGGCCGCGCGGCGTGCGGGGACGAGTCCCGCGGCCAGGGCCACGGTCGCGACCAGCACCACTCCGGCCAGGATGGCCCAGGGGTCGTGACCCTGGACCTCGAAGAGAAGGGACTGGGCGGCCTGTCCCACGCCCAGTGCCGCCGCGACGCCCACGGCGCCTCCGATGAGGGTCATCCAGGCGACCTGCCGAATCACCATCCACTCCACGTCCCGGGAGCTGGCGCCCACGGCGATCCGCAATCCGATCTCCCGGGTGCGCTGGGCCACCGAGAAAGCCAGGACCCCGAAGAGGCCCATGGCGGCCAGGAGCGTGGCCAGTCCGGCGAAGGCCGAGGCCAGGGAGCCCATCATCCGGTCCGCGAAGAGGGTCTCGCGGGAATGTTCGACGACCGATCCCAGGTCCTCCACGGGGACGTCCGGAGCCACGCTCCGGACGAGGTCGGGAATCGCACGCTGCACCGCTGCCGGGTCCGAACCGGCGCGAGCATAGAAGGTGAGGCCGGTCACGGGGAGGCCATTCACCGACTCGCTTTGCTGCCAGGGAATCACGAAGAGGGGCGGCGGCGGATCCTTCACGGTGGCATAGCTGGCGTCGCCCACCAGGCCCACGATCTGGATGCCCAGCTCCGGATTCCCACCCCCGATGGCCATCCGACGCCCCACCATCTCCTGGGGATCCAGACCGAACTTCCGGGCGAAGGCCTGGTTCACCACCGCCACGGGAGCGGAGGATGCGTCGTCGGATCCGGTGAATTCCCGCCCTGCCAGGAGAGGGGTCCCCATGGTCTGGAAGTACCCGGGCGCCACCCAGTTCGTCCTCACGTTCGTGTCCGTGCCCGGACCGGATTCGATCCCCTCCAGGGAAATGTTGGCGCCCCAGGAGTTCTGCCGGAGGACCGCCACCACCCCGGCGGACGCGGCCTCCACATCTGGAAGGGCCTCCAGCGCCTCCTGCATCCGGAGGAGGAGGGCCTCTGTCCCTTCCGGCGAATACCCGCTCTGGGCAGGGTAGACGCTGAACGAAACCAGTCCCTCCGTCTCCAGTCCCACCTCCGCCTGGCCCAGGTTCATGAGGCTCCGGGTGAAGAGCCCCGCCGAGATGAGGAGAGCCATGGCCAGGGCGATCTGCGCCGTGGCCAGCGTGGTCCGGACAACCCCTTCGCCCCGTCCACCCCGGGAGACGCTGGAACTCCCCTTCAGCAGGGAGGCGGACGAGTCCCGGGTCAGGTGGAGAGCGGGATAGAGGCCCGCGGCCACCCCGGCGCCGAGGGCGACCACGGCGGTGAAGCCGAGAACCACGGGACTCAGCCCCAGCTCGAGGACGGCGCCCATCTCCTCGGGGAGGAAGGCGCGGATGGCCGCCGAGGTCCAGCGGGCGACCAGGAGTCCGGCCAGCCCTCCCGCCAGCGCGAGGACGACGGACTCGGTCAGGAGCTGGCGGAGCAGCTTCCCCCGCCCGGCTCCCAGGGAACTCCGGATGACCAGCTCTCTGCGGCGGACCGTGCCCCTGGCCAGCAGGAGGTTCGCAACATTGGCGCAGGCGATGAGGAGGACGGTCCCGGTGATGGCGAGGAGGAGAAGGATGTATACGGGAGCATCCCGATGCAGGTTGCTCTGGCCCCGTGCTCCGGGGGAGACCCCCACCCCCCTTGCCAGGAACCGCTCCATCTCCCCGTCGGTCATGCCGTCCTGGAGGGGAGCCTCCACCTCCTGCAGAATCGGGCGGTATACCCGGTTCAAGTCATCCAGGGCCCGATCCGGCGAGACACCGGGAGCCAGTCGGGCGAAGAGGTAGAGGGAGTAGGTGGTCCGGTGCTCGAAGCCGTCGTAGGAGGGGGCCAGGACCCCGCGCATGGTCAGGGGGACATAGATGTCGGTCCTGTGCTCCCTGGTCGTCCCTTCGAACCCGGGCGGGGTCACCCCCACCACCTGGAAGGCCTCTCCATTCACACGGATGGTGGAGCCCACCACCTCCGGATCACCTCCGAGGCGGTTCTCCCAGAACCGGTGCCCCAGGACAGCCACCGGATGCCCTCCGATCACCCGGTCGTCTTCTGGCCGGAGGAGTCGACCCAGCGCCGGCTGGATCTCCAGGGTGGGGAAGTAGGAACCGGAGACGTAGAGGCCCTTCGCCGGGACGGCTCCATCCCTCAATCCCACGTTCGGCCAGAAGGCGAAGTGGGCACCGATCCCGGTGAAGAGGTCGCCGGTGCCCTCCTGCAGGTCCCGGAACATGGGATAGCTGAAGACCTCCTCGCACCCGCCCGCCATGTTGCACGACGTCCATCCCGGCTTGGGTCCCGGCGCCGAGAGGTTGACCAGCCCATCGGCTGCGGGGACCGGCAGGGGACGGAGGAGTACCTCCTCCATGGCGGAGAAGATGGCGGCCGTGCCCCCGATGCCCAGGGCGAGCGAGAGCACGGCGACGGCCGTGAACCCCGGGCTCCGCCGGAGCTGGCGGAGGGCGTAGCGGAGGTCTTGCATCCATCCGCTCATCGCACCCGCACCCGGTCGTGTTCGTCCCATCGGGACATGTCGGAAAGAATGATGACGTCGCCCTCCTCGAGTCCCTCCACGATCTCGATCCGGTTCACCGAGCTCCTTCCCAGCCGTACGGGGACCCGGACCGCTTCGTTTCGTCCCGGCACCATCCGGAAGACGGCCACGGTGGTGTGGCTCTGGCCCTGTGCGGGCCGACCCAGGTGAAGCACGTCCTCGAGCCGCTCCACCTCGATGACCCCGTCCACGTTCAGGTCCGGGCGGGCCCCGGGGGGGAGATCTCCCTCCAGACTCACCTCCACCACCACCGCCGCGTTCTGGACGTTGGGGTCCACCCGGCGGACCACCCCGGAGATCTGGTCGGAGCGGGTGTCGATCAAGGCGGGCTGCCCGATCTGGACATCCCGGGCCTGGACTTCGGGAATCCGGAGTTCGGCCATGAGGCGGTCGGGGTGGGCGACCCGGGCCAGGGTGGTGCCCGACTGGACCCACTGCCCCACCTGCAGGTTCAGGTCCTGGAGCACCCCCCCCGACGGCGCCGTGACCCGTAGGGCCTCCAGCCGTCGGCGACGGGAATCCAGGATCCGGGTCAACTGCTGCACCTGTTCCTCCTGGATGGCGAGCTGCTCGTCCAGGGAGCCGTTCAGGAGCTCCAGGCCCCGACGCTCGGCCTGGAGTTGGGCCTGCCTCGCTCCTGCCACCTCCCGGCTCCGTTGCGCTCCGTTCGCCGGGATCAGCTCCCGCTCGGCCAGGGCCGAGTCCGTCTGTGCCCGCCGCCTGGCCTCCTCGTACTCGGCCAGGGCGTTCTCCATGGCGGCCTCCTGGGAGGCGAGCTGGGATCCGAGACTCCTCCTCAGGTCCAGGAGCCCTGCCCGTGCCTGGGTGAGTTGCTGCTGGGCCTGGAGGTGCTCGAGCTCCACGTCGGGATTCGTCATCTCCAGGAGGACGGCCCCCTGGATCACCTGGGCTCCGGGACGAACGTGGACCTGCTCCACTCGGCCGCCCGCCACGGCGGAAAGGTGGACCACCTCCTCCGGGGCGAGGGTACCGGGTCCCCGGACCTCCCGGGCGAAGGTTCCCCTCTCCACCGTCCCCACGAGGAGGACGTTGCGGTCCACGGTTGGAACCGCGGGCTCCAAGCGGGCCAGCCAGACGGTGAGGATGAGCGCACCCAGGACCGTGATCCCGAGGGCCGCCTTTCCCTTCCATCGCCTCTGAGGCTCCCGGGCCACGTCCATGAGAGACGGGCCCGCCCGGTCAAATCCCAGGGGCCGATCCGGATCGGGGTCTCGACCCTTCTTCAGGTCTGGGTTCTCGGCTCCGGGTGCCCTCTTCTTCGTTGCTTCATCCATGTGATCGCTGATCGCTCCGCCCGTGGCATGTCGCTCGATCTCCTCCGGTTCACATGCAATAAGGGCAACCGCCGTGCCACGATCTCCCACACACGGATTCCGCGCCATTCAAGGACTTTCCGGGATCAGTGGCCGTCAATCCAGAGGGGGCAATGCCCGTTTCAGGGACCGGGTGTCCGCTTTCGAACAGCTCCCTCCGTCGCCCTGGCTCAGATCCGGGATCCCGACTTCATCGTGGGGCAGGAGCTCGAGGGGCAGGAGCTCGGGATCGGTGACGAGGCTCCGTCGGGTTCTCGAATGAGTTGGAACCGTCGACGGGACGTCGCTGGGTGGTACCGGATCCTGGCGGAACAGGCGGGTCGGGTGCTGGGGAGGATCGAAGGGCTGCTCAGGTGAGGGCCTCCACCGGGAGCCAAGCCCCATCCGGGTCACGAGGTCGCCTGCCTCGCCCCGGAGAAGTGCTTCCAGACATCCACGATGTCGAGGAGCAGCGAGATCGAGGTCGCTACCGCCCACACCACCAGAAACGTCCGGAACCCCCCGTCGGCCGCGGGGATGGCCAGCACCACCACGGGGAGGAGGGGAATCCACAGGAAGTGCCCGAGACCCAGGATCTTCTCGAAGCCGAAACGGGCGTAGAGGCCCATCATGAGCATGGCCGAGGCCATGAACACACCCAGGATCCACCGGGCCAGGGGTTCATCCCAGAACCCGATGCTCCCCATGTTGATCATCATGAGCAGCCCGACCCAGAGCGGGATCCAGGCCGGCTGCCGAAGAAGCTCCTTGAAGAAGCCCATGGGATTTCGCATTCGGGTCGATCCCTTTAAGTGACGATGATCTTCTCGGTGATGATGATCTCCGTCCTGCCGACTCAGCAGCAGGCGGCTGGCTGGTCCCCGCCGCCCTCTCCCTGGCCCGGTCCAGGGGCGCAGTCGAAGAGGCCGAAGTGGGTGGAGCGGTCCCCCTGGAGTTGGAAGTGGGGGGCGTACCGGGTAAGACCGAGCATGTCGGCGGTGTTCCCGCAGACCCTGAGGGGGCGGCCGCTCTCGAAACGGTGATGGTCGTCCAGCTGGAAGGCGTGGGGGTGGTGGGGGATGGTCCCCCGGTAGGTGGCTACCTCCCCGTAGTCCTCGCACCGATCCTCCAGCTCCAGCTTGAAGGCCCGGATCGTCCGGGAGGTGAAGGTGACCATTCCGATCTTCTCCTCCAGCGCCGGGTCCAGGAGGGGGACAGGGGCCCGGGCCACCTCCCGGAAGTCCGGGCAACCGGCCCGAGCCAGGAGGCGGCGGAAGTCCTCGGTATAGAGGGCACCGGCCAGGCACTCCCCCAGGAGGACCGGATCCTCCCTCAGGTGACTCGGGATCCTCCGGTCGGCGAAGACGTCGGAGAAGAAGAGCTCCCCTCCCGGCTTCAGGACCCGGAAGATCTCCGAGAAGACCCGCTCCTTCTCCGGGGAGAGGTTGATGACGCAGTTCGAGACCACCAGGTCCACCGAGTCGTCGGCGATCCCCAGCCCGGCCAGATCCTCGATGATCCCCTCCAGGAACTCCACGTTGGAGCGGCGGTGGCCGTAGCGGGCGGCGTGCCAGTCCCGGTGTTCCTGGGCCACCTCCAGCTGCTCCCGGGTCATGTCCACCCCCAGGACCCGACCCTCCTCCCCCACCAGGCGGGAGAGGAGGTAGCAGTCCCGGCCGGTTCCGCACCCCAGGTCCAGCACGGTGGCTCCCTGCAGCGCCGGGGGGATGGGAGATCCGCACCCGTAGAAGCGGTCCCGGATCTCGGGGTGGATGTCCTCCACCAGGGCCCGGAGATACGGCGGGAGGCTGTCGCTGGTGCAGCAGGCCCCGGTCTTCAGGTCGGCGGAGGAGGAGAGCACCCGGCCGTAGTATTCCCGGACGTGGCCTAGGGTGGAGCTGGGGCTCGGGGCGGAAGGGCTGGGGAGGGAGGTGAGGGTTGAGGACATGGGTGCGGACGTGTCAGAGGGAGTAGGGATGCCGTTTCGAAACTCGAGCCCGGCCGGAGGATTCCCTGGGAGGCTTCCCCGAGAATCTCATAGGTTTCCATGAGAATGAAGTCTCCGGGAGCCGGTGAGGTTCCTCTGGGATGGAGCCCAGGGTCATTCCCAGAGCGAAAGCGCCGCAAACGTGGCAACGGCCTTCTGACAGCATTGCGATCATCATGACCCTGCCTGTCGGGACGACATTCCTATTGCAGCTTCATGGCCTCGTTCCACCTCCCGCCATCAACCTGATTGCTGGCCGCACCATGCAAGACAGGCAAGACCGTCCCATGCCGGGTGGTCCTTCATTGATCTCACATTCTACCTCGCACCCTCGACCCGTCGAGTACCTCCGCTCATGCTCCTCCGGTACTCCACGTGCAGGAGCACCGTGGCCGCCAAAAAGGTCAGGTTCAGCACGATCACAGCTACCGTTCGCCACTGAACCCCAGGAAGCAGATCGGAAACGAATGGGACCAGTGGAATACCGAGCAGGACCGTGCTGACCGGGACAAGAGCATAGGCACAGTAGACTCCCCACATCCGATGCCGGAGGAGGCCGACCATGGCCCCACTCAGCAAGGCGAGGAATCCACCGACTACCACCGTGTAGGTCAGCGACGCGACGCTCCAGGACGAGCTCAAGGGGTCCGTCAGATTGCGAACCAATCCCGGCACCAGCCTCCAAGATCTCAGGAGAACACCGATCAGCAGGAGCACCAGGAAGAGGCTGAGCACGCGCGGCAGGAGATGTCCATTCTTCATGATTCACACACCCATGATCGGATCAGCCTCGTTCCATAGCACCCGCCTCGGGTTCCATCGCCCCGGCCGCGGGTCCGTCGGTGCCGGGCTTCCGGACGGCGTGTGCACCCAGGAAGAAGAGAAGGCATCCCAGGAGGAGCGACTCGATCCTTCGGGGAGCCCCCACGTGCCGTCGAGTCCCTGGAAGAACCGGATCAGATAAAGGAGGGAAAGGGAGACAAAGAGCACCGGAAGCCCGGCGATCACCATTCCCATGACTCTCTCCATCGCCGATAGGGACATCCCCGTCGCATGGAAGTCCTGAGCCACATGGTTCCCATCAGCGAGGGTTCCGGTGCTCCAGAAGAGGATGTGGGGGATCACCAGATAGAGTACCGCCAGGACGCTCACCCAGGCTCCGATTCGTGGTGCCAAGCCATCGGCCATATCCAGCTCCGTTTCTGGTTTCGGTTTTTTGTCCCTCAACGCATTCCCCCACCGGCCAGGACGGCTGTGACCCAGGCCCCAATGTCGGCGTAGACCTCGGGGCGGCGGTCCTCACTGGCTTCGTCCCTCATGGAATGGTCCAGGCCGGGGTGCTCGCGGTAGGTGACGGGTCGTCCGGCGGCCTCCAGGAGCGCCACCCCTGCCCGCGCCGACTCCGGTACAGCGCTCGTATCCCGTCCTCCCTGCACCACGAGCACCGGAAGGTCCAGAGGAAGGAGCGTGGTGACCGGGCGCTTGTCCTCGGCGGTGGCCCACCAGTGGTGACTGTGGCCCCCGAAGCGCTCGCTGGTCGAGCGGGTCCGGCGGGCCGCCGCGAGTTCTACCGCCACCCCGTCCCGGGCCAGCGGAGGGACCGCGGCGAGCACCGTCTCCTCCACCGTGAAGCCGAGCCCGGAAGCCAGGATCACCACTCCGTCGGTCTCCGGAACGAGGCCCGCGAGCATGGCCACCACGGCTCCGCCCTCCGATCCCCCGAAGAGGATCAGCTCCCCGTTCCACCACTCCTGGCTTCGGAGGGACCCAATGACCCGGGCCGCGTCCAGGACTCGCTGGTCCAGGGTGTCTCGCTCGTAGAACTTTGAAGAGCATGCATCCTCGCCGGGGGGAGGGGCGGCGGGGTCCACTCCGTATTTCTCGACGATGAGTCGGGCGAACCCGGGGGCGATCCGCTCGGAGAATGGGAAGCTGTCTACCACGCCGGCGGGTCGGCATCCCGAACCCTGGGCCACCAGGACGAGTCCGTAGGGAGGTGTAGCGTCGTCCGGCGTTTCGACGTGGTACGTGATCACGCTGCCGTCGGGGCGGAGAACCGGCGAGGTCTCAGCGTGAAGGACCTGACCCGGTCGGACGTCCCGATCCTCGCCGTCGAATGACTCCGCCCCGTCCGCTGCGGAGCAGCCGAGCAGGCCGAACGACACGACCCAGGCAGAGATCACCTGCACGGCCGGTGAATAAGGGCGCTTCGTCCTCATGATCTGACCCCGATGGCGGCTGACGGACCGGCGTTCACGAGAGGGTATGCCTCGAAGCACCCCGGCGGGCCGCCTCGGGGGTCCCCAGCACGAAGCGCTCGCCCCGGATCCACCGTACCACGTCGTAGACGTCGAAGGCCAGGCAGGTCGTGACCGCAATCAGGAGAATCAGGACCCATGGATACAGGTTTCCATGGGTGGCCGGGCCGACCTGCGGACCCACGGCGTCTCCGGTAAGGTGGAGGACCAGATAGACCACGAGCGGCGTCCAGGGAATCAGATGGGCCAGACCCAGAAGGCGAGTGAGACCGCCCTGCCAGGCCATCATCCCCGCCAACAGGGGACCCGACGCCAGGTAGGCTGCGAGGACCCACATGGTGAGAGGCTGGGCCGGAAAGAACAGGGCGGCCAGGAAGACCCCATTCAAGAAGAAGAGCCAGATCTTGACCCAGGGCTTCATGGACAGCCAGGAGAGCCAGATCTGCCGGCCCAGGGGGACGCCTTCCCTGGATGGCCGGAGCGACGCCGCGTCTCGAGCCCCGTACAGTTGCAGGAACCCGAAGGCGCCCACGACCAGGGCCACGCCGCCGATGAGGGCGCGCCCGAGGGGTGACAACACATCCCAGGCCACGGTAAGGACCAGGGCGCTCCCCCCGACCCAGATCCAGTCGGCCGCGGCGAACGCCTGCACGCGTCGCCGCTCCAGGAGGGGACTTCGGGCCGAAGCGCCGACCAGGGCCGCGAAGGGAAGAAGCCCGACTCCGATCCCGACGAGAAGCATCGCGGATTCCAGGCCGAAGAGTGGGGCGAGGACCGCTCCGAGGGCCACCAGTATCACCCCGGAGACGGCGGAGAAGATGGCGTTGGCGAGCAGGGTACGGCGCACGAGCGCCGGAGCGTGCATGGCGGGGCCCGAGGGGCTCACGTGGCCTCCTTTTTAAACCGTTCGATACAATTCTTCCGTTGCAATGTATTCGGCCAGGACCGATATTACAACACATGGTACAAAATACGCCGGGCCCGGGTCGTCCACTCACCTTCGCCAGGGACGTGGTCCTGGAGGAGATGGTGCGTCTTTTCTGGGAAAAGGGGTACGAAGGTGTATCCCTCAAGGACCTGGAGGACCGGACCGGGCTGAACCGATCGAGCCTCTACAACAGCTTTGGTTCCAAGGAAGCGCTCTTCTCCCTGGCGCTGGACCGGTATCTCCGCGAGGTGGCCGGCCGACTTCTCGTTCCCCTCGAAGAAGGGGAGAAGGGGATGGAGGACATCCACGCCTTCATCGAGGCCGTGGCGGCCTGGTTTTCCTCCCCCGCCTCCAACGCGGGTTGCCTGATGGTCAACTCCATGGTGGAGTTCGGAGGCAGCAAGGAGGAGATCGTCCGCGAGGCGTGCCACTATACGGATCGCTTCCGTGCCGCCGCCTCTTCCGCGCTCACCCGTGCGATGCGGCGGGGGGAGCTTCCTGAAGGGGAGGTGGAACCCCGGGTGGATCTTCTCCTGGGGATGATCCTGGCGCTCAACGTGGCCGCACGCTCCGGAGTGCCCGGACTCACCGGACAGCTGGTGGACGCCCTGCGGGTGCAGGTCCGGGAGTGGGCGGGTGAGGCGAGATCCTTCGGGGAAGGGGACCCCGGGCGGCGCAGACCGGAGAAGGGCGACTTCGGTCGAAGCCCCTGACCCCCGCGGCTCCGAGCGAGCCCGGGACTCCCCCCTTTCCTCACCGGGGATCGAGCGAGATGCGCCGGACTACCACGGAGGGCACGTCCAGCTCGTCCACCTCGACGAAGGCCGCCAGACCCCCTGGGCCGAAGGCCAGGGGAAGTCCCGTGGCGTCGGGCGGAAGGGTGCCCAGG
Organism: Gemmatimonadales bacterium; assembly: GCA_007695225.1. Taxonomy (GTDB): domain Bacteria; phylum Gemmatimonadota; class Gemmatimonadetes; order Longimicrobiales; family Gaopeijiaceae; genus T3Sed10-66. Next base: position 49,462 of record REED01000025.1, on the reverse strand, counting down.
TACACGCCGGTCGCTGAGATGACTCCGGGTCGGGGACCGGTCCGCAGGACCCAGGTGCGGCCCTCCCAGTCCGTCCGGATCTCCTGCACCACGGGGATCTCCTCCGCAAAGCGGAGCTCCTCGATCCGGGCCTCGGCCCGCCGGCGGAGGCTGGCCTCATCCAGTCCCATCATCGGTGCACCCCCTCCCCCCTGGACCCGGGTCCCCGACCCCCCGTCCAGCTGAGCTCGTCGGCGGTCCCGCTCCGCCGCCCGATCCTGGGCGGTGACCCCCCGAGGCTGGAAGGGCCGGACCAGTTTCCTCTCGAGCCTCCCGTCCAGTCCCACCACCTTCAGGGTCCAGGCGGTGGAGTCGGAGACGATGATGCGGCCGTCGGGAAGGACGCCCACCGAGGTCGTCGGATCGAAGGCTCGTACGCCGGCTCCATGGGTCACCATCATTCCTCCGCGACCACCCGTTCCCCCAAGGCCGGAGGGCGGAGTGGGGAGGTCGTCCTCCGAGAGGGTGGGCCGCCAGGCTTCGAAGAGCGTCCGGGTCGGCTCCCCAAGTCGGAAACGGTGGATCGGCACGGAGTTCATGGAAGTCCCACCCAGCGGAGCCCGACCTCCGGAGAAGGCCAGGGAGGTCCCGGCAGAGACGAACCCTCCGTCAGGATGGGAGTGGAGGGGAGCGGCAGGCATCGGGTCTCCCCGCATGGGGTCCACCACGGCGCTTTCCATGAGCTCGCCCTCAGGGTAAAACCAGTAGAGCGCTTGGCGGGCCACGTCCATCACGGCCACCGTACCGTCGCGCTCCACGCGCGTGACCGACGGCATGGAGATCTCTCCGGGGCCCCCTCCCCTCCGGATGAACTCCCGCTGGAAGCGCCCGTCGGGCCCGAACCTCACCAGGGACTGGTTCAGGCGGTCGAAGATGTGGAGGCGTCCCCCTTCATCGAAGGCCAGCGAGGAGATGGATGTGAACATCTCCCAGGGCTCTCCATCCACGGCACCCACCCGATACCCCTCGCAAACCTTCCATGGGCACCGGCCTCCTGGCATCGGGAAACGCCTTCGGTTCCCGGGGAGTCACTCCCCTCACCCCCCGAGACCCGACTTCCACTTCTCCGATGACCCTCCCCCGAGGAGGGTTGCTCCCGCCGTCGCCCAGCCCTGGGTCGGGGCGTTCCGTCGAGAAAGGCTCCGTTCGTGTCCCGATCCACCCCTTCCGTGGTGATAGGGGGAGACCGAGCCCATACATGACCCCGAAGCCTGACGGGACCGGGACTCCGGGATCAGCACCCTTGCAACGGACCATCGGTGATGCCCGGGCAACCCACCCTGTCCACCAGCCGGCCGAAGACCACGCCCACAGCGATCGCCACCGCCACCCCCGCCCCCGCCATCGCAAGTCCCGCCCGGCGACGATCCGGCTGCCGAAGCTCGATCCCCTGGATGTATCGGGGCTCGAACCAGAACTGCTGCTGAAGGGCCTCGCCCCGCAGTCCATCCTGCCGCCGTGCCCAGGGAATCCTCAGGAGGATACGCTCATCCCGGACCTCTTCGATGAGGCCCTCGACGCTGGACTGCGGGCGCCCCCCCTGCTCTTCCAGGAAGATCCGTCCCTCGGTGGTGAGGTGGACCCGGACCTGAGCTCCGGCGGCCGCCTCCCGTGGTTGAACGGGCTGGAAGGTGGCGCACCCCCCCACCCAAGCGCTCATGAGGAGAGCGAGGATCCCGGCCACCGACCGAAGGGGCCTCGATTCCTTGCGACTCGCCCTTCCGAGCAGGGCGCTCCGGCCCGCCCTGGATCCAGGGTGAAACTGGGGTTGCTTCGGGGCGGACTTCTGCTCGTTCATCGACGGCGGGTTCATCCACGCTCCTTGAGGTTTCCGGGTTCCACTCCCCTGAGAACTCACCTCCCCTGGCTCTGGTTCCTGACTTCCACTGCCGCAACACAGGGTGGGGGGAGCGTGGGAACTCTCCGGCGTGGGTAGCGATTGCGCTGGTACGGCCAGAACGTCGGATCACCGAGGTTCTTGAATCCTGGGCCAAGCTGCGACCCGGACCCATCCGTCCGGGCCCATCACCCCCAGGCGGCGCCACCCACCAGGAGAATGCCTTCCCACAACCCCGGCGTCGGGTCGGTCGTCTTGGCCCGGGTGTCCGTTCGTACTCCGCTGTTCGCGGAAATCTCGCCGGGAGGCGCCGGAGACTTCGCCGACCTCCTCCCGAATGATGCACAATCCCAAGGAGGTCCCCGTGCACGTACGATCTTGTCTGCTTGCTGCACTCATGGTTGCTGCACTCCCCGGACTGCTCGTCAGCCTATCCGCCCTTCCCCTGCAGGCTGCGGAACCCCTGGAGCCGGACCGGCTTCATTCGACGGCAACTATCCCTACTCCCATGAACCCGACGCTCGGGGGCATGGATGACCGGATCCTCGCTCTCCAGGGGACCCTCACGGGTCGGGTGACGGAGGAGGGATCCGGACGCATGCTTCCCGGTGCCCAGGTGGAGGTCGTTGGCACCGGCCTGGGCTCCCTCAGCGGGTCGAACGGAAGCTTCTCCATCGCCAACGTCCCTGTGGGTCAGGTGGAGGTCCGGGTTCAGATGCTCGGCTACGCCCCTCGAACCGAGTCGGTGACGATCGTATCCGGCCAGTCGGTGAACCTGGAAATCATCCTGCGTCGTCAGGCCCTGGCGTTGGACGAGGTGATCGTGACCGGTACAGCCGGGGGAGCGCAGCGCCGCTCCATCGGAAACGTGGTGGACCGGGTGGATATCGCCTCGGTCCGGGAGGTCAGCCCCGCCCAGAATGTGCAGGAACTCCTGGCCGGAAGGGTGCCCGGACTGATCGTGGATCCGGGAGGAGGCCAGGTCGGAGCCGGCGGCGCCCCCATCCGAATCCGAGGATCCAGCAGCGCCGCCCTGAACAATGATCCCATCATCTACATCGACGGGGTCCGCATGAACTCGGATCCGGTCTCCGGAAACGCGACCGGGGGTCGAGACGGCCGGGCAAGCCGCCTCAACGATGTCAACCCAGAGGACATCGCCAGCATCGAGGTCATCAAGGGACCCGCGGCGGCCACCCTCTATGGCACGGAGGCGTCCAACGGCGTGATCCAGATCATCACGAAGCGGGGGCAGTCCGGGGAGAACCAGTTCAATTTTTCCAGCAGCCTGGGCGGTACCTGGTTCCACGATCCGGAAGGAACCATACCCGATGCCTTCTGGACCAATCCGGACACCCGGGAGATCATCGGCTTCAACATCGTCCGGCAGGAGAGGGAAACCGGCAACGGTGACATCTTCCAGACCGGTCTCTCCCAGGAGTACAACCTGAGCGCCCGAGGCGGAACCGACCGTCTGCGCTACTTCGCGTCCGTGCGACAGAATCGGGCCGACGGAGTGGTGGACTGGAACTGGACCCGGAATACCGCGGTTCGAGCCAACATCGACTTCCTGGCCAGGGAGAACCTGGACATCTCCATCAACAGCTCCTACTCCACGGGCCAGACACGGCAGACCGGGGAGTGGTTCCGGCGGGTCTTCTGGTCCACACCGGCCACCAACGTCTTCGCCGGGGGGAGGGAGAACCGGCTCCGGGGCTTCGACAACGCCCCCCCGGAAGCGCTGCGGGACGACCTCTTCGTCCGGTCCAACGTGAACCGGATGAACATGAGCGGCACGGCCAACTTCACCCCCCTATCCTGGCTCAGTTCGCGGACCACCTTCGGTGTGGACATCACCGAAACGAGCAACACCACCCTCTGGACCGCGGACCCACTGGGGGCCGGCGGATTCTTCGGCGCGGACAGCCGGGGTCGTAGGGATGTCCAACGGATCCAGAACGAGGTAATCAGCTTCGACCATTCCACCACGGCCCGGTTCCAGCTAAACGAGAGCTTGGGCTCCGCCACCTCCGGTGGCTTCCAGGTCTTCGATCGCACCGACTGGGTCACCTTCGCCCGGGGCGATCAGCTTCCGGCCCGACCCGTCACTACCGTGGGTGGGGCAGCGGAGACCCGGGGGAACGAGACCTTTGTGCAGAACGTCACGGTGGGTGGGTTCGTCCAGCAGGAGCTCGATTGGCAGCAGCGGCTCTTCGTGACCGGCGCCGTGCGGATCGACGAGAACAGCGCCTTCGGTGAGGAGTCCAGCGCCGTCGTCTTTCCCAAGCTGAGCGGAGCCTGGGTCCTCCACGAGGAGGACTTCTTCCACATTCGCGGTGTCAGCCAGCTCCGCCTCCGCGCCGCATGGGGTCGGGCCGGGATGCAGCCGGATGCCTTTGATGCAGCCCGCCTCTTTCGGGCCGAGACCGGTCCCGGCGACGCTCCGGTTCTGACCCCGCAGGCCTTCGGCAACCCGGACCTGCAACCGGAGATCGGCTCCGAGGTCGAACTGGGGTTCGATGCCGGCTTCCTGGATGACCGGATCAGCCTGGAGTTCACCCAGTTCTTCCGAAGCACCACCGACGCCATCGTGCAGCGGGGCCTTCCGCCCTCGGGCGGATTCCCGGGCTCCCAGCTCGTGAACCTGGGCCAGGTGGACAACTGGGGGACCGAGCTCCAGGTGAACACAACGGTCATCCAGCGAGAGCGCCTCCGCTGGAATCTGGGGGGCGGGCTCGCCCTCCAGCGAAATGAGATCAAGGACCTGGGACCGGACACCGACGTGATCGCCGTGTCCGGGGTGGTGGGAGCCGGAGATCGACAGCATCGTGTGGACTTCGCCTTGGCCGACTGGTTCCACCAGCGGATCCTCTCCGCAGACTTTGTGAGCGGGAGCTCGGGAGCCGTCACCAACCTCATGTGCGACGGGGGAACCGGAGAGGGGAATCTCTTCTTCGGCGGTGAGGCGGTGCCCTGTAGCGAGGCCCCTCGCCTCTTCTGGGGCCGGTCCGAGCCCACCTGGATCGTGAACCTGAACACCAGCGTCGATGTGGGCGACTTCCAGCTCTTCGCCAGCGCCGATGGTCGCGGCGGACACCTGGCCATGGACAATGGAATCAACGCCAGCAGCACCAGCTTCAGCACCACCCTCAAGGCCAACGAACAGACCGACCCCATCTTCATGGCCTACAGGCAGATCGGCCGATCCCCCATCGGCTTCCACCGGGGAGATTTCCTCAAGCTCCGGGAAGTGGCTCTCCGCTACCGTATCCCCGACGAGTGGGTCGGCGGCTTCGGGGTCCGGGCGGCCTCGCTCAACGTCTCCGCCCGCAATCTTGCCACCATCTGGCAGAAGGACGAATTCCACTTCCTGAGTGGCGTTCGCGTCATGGATCCGGAGATCACCCGGCCGGGCCAGAGCTTCCAGGGGGAGGCCCAGGCCACCCCGCCACCGAACAAGACCTTCCTGGTCACCCTGAGGTTCGCATTCTGAGGGCCCGGGCGCACGGAGGCACAATGGACCTGATCAACCGGAACTCAAAGGAGATGGATATGTCCAGACACCAATCAAACGGACAGGGCTGGCGCCGCGGTCGAGGCGGCCTGGGGGTCGCCCTCGCCGGTGCCTTCCTTCTGCTGGCAGGCTGTGACGGCCTGTTGGATGTGGACCTCCCGGGGCAGGTCGAGGCCCGGGAGTTGAACGATCCCAGGCTTGCCGAAACCCTGGTCCTGGGGGTCCAGGCCGATTTCGAGTGCGGCTTTTCCCATTACGTGTTCGGGACCGGACTCCACGCCGACGAGCTGGACAGTGTGTCCACCCTCCGGAACTTCAACATCTGGGGCTCGCGAAACGACGAGCAGCGGAATTTCGGAGCCGATGGGTGCGAGGCCCTGGGGAGCGTGGCGGTCTGGAGGCCCCTGCAGACCGCTCGCTTCCAGGCGGATGAAACGATTCGCAGGATCATGGAGTTTCCGCAGGACCAGATCGACATGAACAAGGACCTCCTCGTCGGGTGGTCCCACGCCTACGCCGGCTATTCCATCGTCCTGCTGAGCGAGGCCTTCTGCTCCGTGACCTTCGACATCGGTCCGGAGGAGACCCGGGCCCAGGGCTTCCAGCGGGCCGAGAATCGCTTCACGCAGGCCATCCAGTCATTGGAGGGCATCAATACCCAGGAGGCCGAGAGCCTTCGGAACATGGCCCTGGTGGGCCGAGCCCGGGCCCGCCTGAACCTGGGCGACACCGGGGGAGCCGTGATGGATGCGGCCCAGGTGCCGCTGGACTTCGTGCGGTACTCCACCCACTCCACCACCTCGGATCGACGCCGGAACCGGGTCCACCGGATCTCCAACGTGAACCGGAACCTCAGTGTGAACGCCCGATTCCGTGGGTTGGAGGTCGGGGGCGCCCCTGACCCCCGGGTGTCCTATGTGGATGCAGGAGTGGGAACCGACGGGTTTTCGGGCCTCTTCCTCCAGCAGAAGTACGCCTCCGAGGCGGACGACAAGCCCATCGCCACCGGCCGGGAGGCCCTCCTCATCATCGCCGAGGCGGAGGGTGGTCAGATTGCCGTGGACATCATCAACCAGCTTCGGGCGACGCACGACCTGCCCACCTTCAGCAGCTCCGACCCTCTGGAGATCATGGTTCAGGTCATGGACGAGCGGCGGAGAGAGCTCTGGCTCCAGGGAACCCGGATGGGCGACATGCTACGGTTCAGCTCGGAGGTGTTGGATGCCGCCGATCTGAACTGGGAGATGGGTCTGAACAACAAGCTGGAGCCCTTCGGCAGCAACACCTGCCTCCCGCTCATGCGAGCGGAAACCGACAACAACCCCAACCTCGGGTAGAAGCCCGAGCGTCCCCTCGCCTGGAGGACCGAGGCACCCGGCCGGCGGTCGGGTGTTCTCGGTCCCCGAGGGGGGGTGGCCATGGCATCCCCGGGAATGCGACCTCAGGCTTCTCCGAACGGTAGGGTGACGATGGGCAAACGCTGGAAGGGGGCCGTGGCGCTGATCTTCTGCCTGGTCCCGGTGGGACTCCCCCACGCCCACCTCTACAGCCACCACGGGTGGGCCCCGGTCCTGGCCATCGGCACGGTGGCGCTGGCCGCGCTGGGATGGTGGATGGCGAGAGGAGGTCCCGCGGTTCCCGTCTCCCGGGCAGAAGTACTTTTCCTGATGGCCGGGGGGATCCTCCTCACCACCCTCTTCTGGACCCGAGCCTTCCTGGGAGTTCCAGGCTTGATCCTGGCTGACCTACCCCTCCGGCTCACCGTGGCCTTCGGAGGATGGGCCTGGCCCGCCCTCCTCCTCTCGGCCCTCTATCGGAGGAGCGAGGAGGGGGTCCGGCCAGGGGGAGGGCGACGCGCCGGCCTCCTCCTCTTCATCGGCTTCGTTGCAGGAACCGTGGGGTTCCTGGTTCATCTCCCCCTGCTGGACCAGGTGGAAGGGAGAGAGCCTCTGAGGCAGGCGCTGGAGCGCCCCGTGGAGTCGTCCTGGGCTCTGACCCTCACCGGTGGCCCCCGCAACCTTTCCCCGAGTCGGCTCGCCGTGACCTTCAACCTGGCAGACCCTCGCGGACGGATGCCCCTTGAGGTGGGCGTCTCCGGGGAAGTCCTTCCAGGGATCCGGGGAGACTTCTCCAACACCTCCAGGGGAACCGAACTCCTCTCCAGCGACCCCGAGGTGGTTCGCCCCGCCCTGGACGATTCCGGAGTCTGGACACTCCACCCTGGCCGCCCCGGCGGTGCGGTGATCACGGTGCGGAACCGGGGGGGGCGAACGTGGATCGGGGCGTGGGTGGTGGAGGCCGCCCGATCGCCTCCCGCTCCACCGGTGGACGTGACCGGTCACTTCGAGATCGAGGCGGGACCCACCCGTCCCCCGGAGGAGGGATTCGCCCACATCCAGACCCTCTCCATCCGGAACGTCTCCCGGGAGCCCGTCCTGAGCCCTCTCCACGTGGTCCTGCGCACCCCCGAGGGGGACCTGACCCTTTTGGGCTACCGCTATGCCACACATCCCTCGGTCCAGGCCGCCTTTGGGCTGGACCCCCTGGAGGCCGTCGACGGGGATCCGCAGCGGGATCGCAGGCTCCACCTGATCGAGGTCGTCCCTGGGACCGGTTTCCCCCGGATCCCGGGCAGGGTCCTGGCTCCCGGAGAGTCGGCCTCGGTGGAGATCCGGGTCACGGGTCGCCTTTCCCTGGACCGCCCCGGCTTCGAGGCCAGGGTCTTCCGCGCTCGACTCGGGCTCTGACACGGAGAGAAGTGGCTTCCAACGGGGGGACGACGCGGACTTCCCGGCGGTTCCACGCCAGAGCGGGTGCCGGAGCGGGTGTCAGGGCGGGGGATGGGATCGCTGGCCTGGGGATCGCTGGCGTGGGGCCGGCATAGCACGCACGGAGACTCCGGGGGTATCGGGTCCGCCCGGTCCCCCATGATGATATCCCTCCGGGAAAGAGCGCCTGTGCGAATGTCCCGTGCGGATGTCCCGCCAGGATCTTGCTACCGCGATGGTGTACGCCCACCTTTCATAAGCTGCCTTTCTGGCCCGTCGTCTAATGGCAGGACACCGGTCTTTGGAACCGGCGGTGGTGGTTCGAATCCACCCGGGCCAATGCCGTTCCCCTCTCTCAGGTTGCAGTCCCGTGGGGATTTCAGGATCCAGTCCGACGCTTCTTCTCGCCCTCCTCCTTCCGGTGGCGGGCCCGGTCGGGGACTGGACCGACACCGATCATCCCACCCCGCTTCCGGCCGGCTCGAGCGCACCCGTTGCGGTGTCGTCCCCGGCGGACCAGCTCCTCGCCTCCGATTCCACCCAGCTCCACCGGGATGCTCGCAACGCCCAGGCCCGCTTCGAGCGGATCCGGGTCCAGCACGCCCCCTGGTCCAACTGGCCGTCGGGGGGACCCTGCGATGAGGTCGTGGGACGATTCTGCCTCCGATTCCCACCCGAACCCCGGGGAGGTTGGACGGAGGACCCCTCCTGGCGACCACCTCCGGAAGCGCGGGAGGTGGTGGTGGCCCGGGAGGAACTCCTCATGGCCTTGGCCCGGGTGGCCCGGGAGCACCCCGGAAACGACTGGGTGGTGGGGCAGCGGGTCCGCTACCTGGGCGAGGCGGGACGTTGGGCGGACGCGCTGGAGGTGGCCCGGGATTGCCAGGTTCCACGCCCCGGATGGTGTGCCGGTCTGGAGGGGCTCGCGCTCCACCACCTGGGTCGCGTCCCCGAGGCGGAATCCGCCTTCCAGGCGGCCCTCGATGTCCTGGACCCCGAGGACCGGGAGCGATGGCTTTCCCTGGAATGGGTGGTGGACGAGGACAGCTGGGGGGACCTTCGCAGGGCGGAAGGTCCGGAGCGCGAGGCCCTCGAGGTCCGGATCTGGCTCTACTCGAACCCCCTCTTCCTCCTGAAGGGGAATGCCTTCCGCACCCTCCATTTCTCCCGGAGGGTGGAGGCGGAGCTACAGGCGGAGGCCCGAAATCCCCACGGCCTCTCCTGGGGGCGGGACATGGAGCAGATGCTGGTCCGATATGGGCCGGAAGTCGCCTATGAGCGGGTGCGGGACCGGAGCTACGTGCCGGGGCCCGTCCCCGTGGTGGGGCGCTACGATCCCTTCTCCCGTGGGATCGTCCCGACGGCGGCCGCCCTCCGGGACCCGGTGGCCGCAGACCCTGACGCCTTCTCCACGGTGGAGCGCCGAGCCCGATCCCGCCACGCGCTTCCCGCCGCGCCCACCATCCATGCTTTGGCCTCGCAGGTGGCCCGGTTCCGCCGGGGAGACGCCCTCCTCGTCGTGGCGGCGTGGGAGCTTCCCCATCCCCTTCCGGTCGGTCCTGATTCCGCTGCCGCGGAGGTGGGAGCGGAGACGCTGGCGTCGGGGGTCTTCCTCCTCCCCGTCGATGCGTCTTCGGTGGAGGTCCTTCGGCAGGGGGAGAGCACGCAGTGGGATGGATCCCGGGGAGAGGGTGCCCGGGGCGTCGCCACGGTCCAGGGCCCCGCCGAGGCACACCTCCTTTCCGTAGAGGTCCTGGACCGGGAGGGCCACCGGGCCTGGCGCCACCGCCAGGGGACGGCGCAGGAACCCCTTCATCGGGACGTGGTGGGCCTCTCGGACCTTCTTCTCCTGGAACCGGAACCCGCCTCAGGTGCACCTTCGTCACCCGAGGGCGACCCCGGGGACCGCAACGAGACCGTCGACGAGGTCCTGGAGGACCACCTCCCTCGGGCCTTCCCGGGCTCCGGTGTTCCCCCGGGAGGTGTTGAGGTGGCGTGGGAGGTCTACAACCTCCCCCCGGAGGTGGATCGCCTCCGGTTCCGTGTCACGGTGGAGCCTGACGATCGGGGACTCCTCCGACGGGCGGGCGAGGCGCTTCGCTTCCTCTCCCCTCCGGCCCCGGTGGAAGTCCGCTGGGAGGAGGGACGGCCCGCGCCGGCCCGGGACCGATCGGCGTCGGCAGAGACACCCCTCTTCCGAAGGGTCCACCTGGACCTCTCCGGGCTGGAGTCTGGCCGATATCGATTGAACCTCTCCCTGTCCCTGCCGGGGCGGACGGAAACGGTGTCGGGTCGAACCCTGGAGATCGGGGGGTAGGGAAGGGGCCGTTACGAGCTGGTGACGCAGCCGTGATGCTACGGACCACGCGTGGCACCAGCTTTGGGAAGCCGGTTCCGGTTCCCCCTCCTCATCCTCCTCGCCGAAACGAGACCCATGCGTCGTCCTTCCCGCGCCGTTCTCTTCTCCCTGGTGGGAGTCCTACTCGTCGCGCTGGCCCCTGGCCTTGCCGAAGCACAGAACACTCTGGTGCCGGAAGGAATGCCCCGGTACGAGCCCACCGGATTCCCGGATCGGATCGTCCTTACGTTCACCGGGGATCCTGCCGCCACCCAGGCGGTGACCTGGCGGACCGGTCCCTCCGTCACCCGGGCGGTGGCTGAGATCTCGGTGGCCGGCGATTCCCCGGGACTCCATCTTACGGCCCGGATGGTGGAGGGTCGGACCACTCCCCTGGAGGCCGGCAATGGTCTCGCCCATCATCACACCGTCACCTTCACCGACCTGCGTCCCAACACCCTTTACGCCTACCGGGTGGGGGGGGAGGGGACCTGGAGCGAGTGGTTCCAGTTCCGGACGGCGAAGGGGACCTTCGAGCCCTTTTCCTTCCTTTATTTCGGCGACGCCCAGAACGCCGTGAAATCCCACTACTCCCGGACGGTGCGGCAGGCGGCGCTGGACCGATCCGACGCCCGGGTGATGGTGCACGCCGGGGATCTGGTGAATCTCAGAGCCGGTAACCACGACGACGAATGGGGCGAATGGTTCGACGCCGGGGGGTGGCTCCACGGGATGATCCCCAGTATCCCCGCTCCGGGAAATCACGAATACGTGGATGAGGTGGACCAGGCCGGGCGGGAGTGGCGCACCCTCTCCCCCCACTGGCCGGTACAGTTCGCCTTTCCCGGAAACGGACCCGACGGGATGGAAGAGACCGTCTACCATGTGGACTTCCAGGGCGTGCGCTTCATCGTCCTCAACTCGGTGGAGGCGGTCTACGACGACGCCCCGGACCGGGTAGAGGACCAGGCCCGCTGGTTGGAGGCGCTCCTCCGGGACAACCCGAACCGCTGGACGGTGGCGGTCTTCCATCATCCGGTGGTGTCGGTGGCCCGGGGTCGGGACAACCCCTCCCTCCAGGAGCACTGGCAGCCCCTCTTCGAGGAGTACGGGGTGGACCTGGTCCTCCAGGGGCACGATCACAGCTATGGCCGGGGAGGCAACCTGGCCGAGGGGACCACGGCCTGGGACGGTCGGGTGGGGACGATGTACGTGGTTTCCGTGGCAGGGCCGAAGATGTACTTCGCCTCCGAAGAGGCGCTGGAGACCTTCGATCGCGTCGGCGAGGACACCCAGCTCTACCAGACCGTCCAGGTGGAGTGGGACCGGATCGTCTTCGAGTCCCGCACCACCACCGGCCGCCTTTACGACGCCTTCGAACTCCACAAGGACCCGGAGGGACCCAACCGGCTCGTCGATCTCCGCCCGGAGGATGCCGAGCGCTTCTGTGGCCGTCCGGACATCCCGGGGTACCGGGCGGACCGCTGTTGGGAGGGGACGGACTTCGTGCGGCCGGGTGGAAGCGGAGGGCGCTGAGGCGACGGGGGGACGTCACCGGGAGTCACGGGAGCAGCCGGCAGACCTCCTCCCGAGGACCCCGGCCCTGACCCCGCCGGACTTCGGTTCCTGCCGGGGTTGCCGGATCCCCCGTGGGACTCCACCCTGCATGCCACTGGGCATCTCTCGACGCGAGCCTTGCGGCCTGCTGGCCGTCCACGTCAACGGCCTTTTCCGGACCGTCCAGCGGATGGGGAGGGGGGGACAGGAGAGGAACCGCCGGCCGCCACGGGAGACCGATGTCTGAATTCGAAGCCATTCTCCTGGGGTTTCTCCAGGGGGCCACCGAATTCCTCCCCGTTTCCTCCTCCGGACACCTCGTCATGGGGCAGGAGCTCCTGGGGGTGTCTCTTCCCGGCGTCAGCTTCGAGGTGGCGGTCCACGTGGCCACCCTCCTCTCCGTGATGCTGGTCTATCGCGGTCGTCTCCTGGAGTTGGCCCGGGGGACCCTGGTGGAGCGGGACCGGGAGAGCTGGCGCTACGTCGGGCTTCTCGCCGTGGCCACCCTTCCAGTGGCCGTGGTGGGCCTCACACTGGGAGACCGGGTGGAGGCCCTTTTCGACACCCCGTGGGCGGTGGGGGTAGCCCTCCTGGTGACGGGCGGCTTCCTCTTCACCACGAGGTGGGCACTCCTGCGCGCTGGAGAGCCGCGCTTCGGATTCGTCACCGCCGTCCTGATCGGGTTGGCCCAGTGCGCTGCCCTGGTGCCTGGGATCTCCCGTTCCGGAGCCACGGTGACGGCGGCCCTCTGGCTGGGCGTCTCTCCTCTGGAAGCCGCCGCTTTCTCGTTTCTCCTTTCCATCCCCGCCATTGCCGGAGCGGCGGTTCTCCAGGCGCCCGTGCTCGCCGGCGCCTTGGGTGACGTGGGCGCGGGGCCCCTGGTCCTGGGGTTCGGCATGGCCGGCCTGACCGGCATCCTGGCCATCCATCTCTTCATCCGTATGCTCCGGAGTCGAGCGTTTCCCGCATTCGCTTTCTATTGCTGGGGCGTGGGCCTACTCTTCCTGGGATGGCTGGCCCTGGACTGACGAAGGGGGTGGGTACCGACCGGACTCCCCGGGTCTGCCGGGGTCCGGCCGAGAGGCCCCCTTGTCCTCGACGGGGGAGTTGCTAGGTTTCTGGGCTGTTACTGTTCTCGCAGAACCTGGTCACGCGATCCCAGGCGATAATACGCATGGAAGAGACGGTGGGGCGGGGTCCCCTCCTCCTCCTCTCCGGGCGGGCGAATGAGCCCCTGGCCCGGGAGATCGGGGAGATTCTGGGGAAATCGGTGGACGCGGGGCACATCCGGAACTTCGCCGACGGCGAGATCTTCGTTCGGATCGACCGGAACGCCCGGGGCAGGGATGTCATCATCATCCAGCCCACCGTGGCGCCTGCCGACAACATCATGGAGCTCCTTCTCCTCATCGACGCGGCGAAGCGTGCCTCGGCGGCGAGGATCACGGCTGTGATTCCCTATTTCGGCTACGGTCGCCAGGACCGAAAGGATCAGCCCCGGGTGGCCATTGGCGCCAAGCTGGCCGCGAACCTCGTGGTCACCGCCGGTGCGGACCGGGTCCTGGGGATGGATTTCCACCAGCACCAGATCCAGGGGTTCTTCGACATCCCCGTGGATCACCTCTACGCAGCGCCGGTCCTGATCCGCTACTTCCTGGACAAGGGACTGGAGGACCTGGTGGTTGTGGCGCCGGATGTGGGCTCGGCGAAGATGGCACGGGGGTTCGCGAAGCGTCTGGGGGCCACCTTTGCCATCATCGACAAGCGTCGGCCGGCAACCAATCAGGCGGAGGTCCTGTCGGTCGTGGGGGATGTGAGTGGGAAGAACTGCATCATCACCGACGACATGGTGGATACGGCCGGGACCATGGCGTCCGCCGTTCATGCCCTGAAGGATCGGGGGGCCCGGACGGTCTTCGCCAGCGCGACCCACGCCCTCCTTTCCGGAAAGGCCCGGGAACGCCTGGAAGCGTCCCCCCTGGAGGAGTTGGTGGTAACCAACACCATCCACGTTCCGGAGGAACGGCGGTTCGACCGACTCACCGTGCTGTCGGTGGCCGGACTCCTGGCCAGGGCCATCGAGTACGTCCATTCCAACGACTCGGTAAGCCAGCTCTTCGACATCCGGACCGAAGACGACGATTGACCCAACCGCCCCCGCCAGTCCGGCGGTCGGGAGGCGTAACCGGCCCACGGGGCCTCTGTAAGGAAGGATCGACATGGGAAGTCAGGTGAAGCTAAAGGCGGATCGCCGCCAGGATACGGGCAAGGGCGTGGCCCGGAAGCTCCGTGCGGCCGGGAAGCTCCCCGCCGTGGTGTATGGAGCAGGTGAAGAGGCCCTCTCCCTCGTCCTGGACGCGCATGACGCGACCATCCTCTTCAACTCCATCTCGGTGGAAAACACCATCGTGAACCTGCAGGTGGAGGGGGAATCCGTCCCCGTGCCCACCCTGGTCCGGGAGGTGCAGACCCATCCCTACCGTCCCGACATCCTCCACGTGGACTTCCTCCGTGTGCAGACCGGCGTGGAGGTGGAATTGGAAGTCCCCCTGCATCTGGAAGGGACTCCGACAGGCGTGAAGGACCAGCAGGGCGTGCTTGAGCAGGGGATTCATGAACTCCCCATCCGCTGCATTCCCTCGGCCATCCCCACAGAGCTGCTGGTGGATGTTTCCGGGCTCTCCATCGGGGACTCCCTCAGCGTGGGGGACATCGCCGTGCCCGAGGGCGTGACGATCCTCCGCGATCTGGACCTCACCGTCTGCTCGGTGCAGGCGCCGTCGGCCCTGGCCTCGCAGGACGAGGATGAGGACGAGGACGCCGAGGAGCCCGAGGTGATCGGTGAGGCTGCGGACGAGGGCGAGGACACCGAGGAGGCGTGAGCCCGCTTCCTGGACCCGGAGACCGGAGTTCCGCAGGATCATGAAGGTGATTCTGGGACTGGGAAATCCCGGGCCCCGGTACGACGCGACCCGGCACAACGTGGGATGGTGGGCGGCGGATCGCCTGGCCTACGACTGGGGTTTCGGGGCCTTCCGACAGGAGGGCCCGGCCCTGGTCTCGGGTGGAGTGGTGGAGGGGGAGGAGGTCGTCCTCCTGAAGCCCACCACCTACATGAACAGAAGTGGGATGGCCCTCCGTCCGTTTCTCGGGCGGGAGGGCTTCCACGTGTCCAGCGACCTCATGGTCCTGGTGGACGACGCCACGCTGGATGCGGGGCGGGTACGTCTCCGCCCCCGGGGGAGCGCGGGCGGGCACAACGGACTGAAGTCGGTGCAGAGCGTCCTGGGCCACGCGGATTATTCCCGCCTCCGCATCGGGGTGGGCCGCCCACCACAGGGCGCGGATCTGGTGGACTGGGTACTGTCCGCCATGCAGGACGAGGACGAGGAGCGGGTACTCGAACTCCTTCCGGAGTTGACCGAGGCGATCCGGGTCTGGATCGCGGAGGGGATCGAGCCCGCCATGAATCGGATCAACCGGTGAGCGGCCAGGATCTGGACCGGCGGCGGTAGCTGAACCGCCCCGACGCTCGGCCCCCTCGGGGGTCGACTGGCCAGTGCGAGAACCCATCAGAAGGGACAAGCGCGACGCATGGACTTCGTTACCCTGACTGCCGGCGCCTGGGGACTGGGCCTTTTCGGGCTCCTCGTCGCCCTGGGAATCTACCTCTACGTGAAGAAGCAACCTGCAGGAGACGGCCTCATGCCGGACCTGGAGGAGCAAATCCACGACGGGGCCATGGCCTTCCTGCGGCGCGAGAATTCGGTTCTCGCGGTCTTCGTGGCCGTGGTGGCGATCCTCCTCGGGGTGGCCATCGGGTGGGCCACTTCCGGCGCCTACGTCGCGGGAGCCATCAGTTCCGCCCTTGCAGGCTTCATCGGGATGAAGGCGGCCACCCGGGCCAATGTCCGGACCTCCGCCGCCGCTCGGGACTTCGGGCAGGGGAAGGCGCTGCGGGTGGCCTTCATGGGTGGGGCCGTGATGGGACTGGCCGTGGCCGCCCTGGGGCTCCTGGGGATCGGGATCCTCTACGCGATCATGGCCTCCGGGGCCGAAGCCGGAACCGCCCAGCTTCCCAACTTCGCCGAGGTCATTGCCGGCTTCGCCATGGGGGCCTCCTCCATCGCCCTATTCGCCCGTGTAGGCGGGGGAATCTTCACCAAGGCCGCCGATGTGGGCGCGGACCTGGTGGGGAAGGTGGAGGCTGGAATCCCCGAGGATGACCCCCGGAATCCGGCCACCATCGCCGACAACGTGGGGGACAACGTCGGGGACGTGGCGGGAATGGGTGCGGACATCTTCGAATCCTACGTGGGTTCGGTGGTGGCCACCATCGCCATCGGCGCCACCTCGGTGGTCATGGCCGCCAACCAGGTGGAGGCCGTGGCCCTTCCTGTGGTGACCATCATGGTGGGGCTGGCCGCTTCCTTCGTGGGCATCGCCATGATGAAGGTCCTGGAGCGGACTGATCCTGCGGCGGCCCTCCGGAATGTGACCTTCATCGCCGCCGGCCTCTTCCTCGTGGCCATGTGGTTCGTGGTACAGGGGATGGGCTTCGAGATGGTGAACCCGGCCACCGGTCAGGCCTACCCGGCCTCCGGCCCCTTCTGGGCCATCCTGGCGGGGACCCTGGTGGGGATCTTCATCGGTCTGGCCACCGAGTACTACACCGGCGCCGGGCCGATCCGGAAGATCGCCGAGGCATCGAAGACCGGCTCGGCCACCAACATCATCACCGGCCTGGCGGTGGGCATGGAGTCCACCGCGATTCCGGTTCTCCTCATCTGTGGCGCCATCTTCACCAGCTTCATGATGGCGGGACTCTACGGAATCGGCATCGCTGCCGTGGGGATGCTGGCCACGGTGGGCGTGACCATGTCCGTGGACGCGTACGGTCCGGTGGCGGACAACGCCGGCGGAATCACGGAGATGGCGGGGCTGGGGAAGGAAGTCCGGGCCATTACCGATGGGCTCGATGCCATCGGAAACACCACGGCAGCCATCGGAAAGGGCTTCGCCATCGGCTCGGCGGCCCTCACCGCCCTCGCCCTCTTCTCCGCCTACACCACAGCGGTGGGGCTGCAGGCCACCGGGATCAATCTGGTGGACCCGGCGGTGGTCATCGGCCTCTTCCTGGGCGGCGGGCTCCCCTTCCTGATCGCCGCCATGACCATGACGGCCGTCGGACGGGCCGCCGCAGGAATGGTGGACGAGGTACGCCGGCAGTTCCGGGAGATCCCGGGCCTCATGGAGGGAACGGCGAAGCCTGACTCCGCCCGCTGCGTGGACATTTCCACCAAGGCGGCCCTCCGGGAGATGATCCTCCCCGGTGTCACCGCCGTTCTGGCCCCCTTCGTGGTGGGAACCTTCATGGGTGTGGAGGCCCTGGGCGGCCTGCTGGCCGGTGCCACCGTTACCGGTGTTCTGATGGCCCTCTTCATGGCCAACTCCGGCGGGGCCTGGGACAACGCCAAGAAGCTCATCGAGGGTGGGGAATACGGCGGGAAGGGCTCCGACGCCCACAAGGCCGCGGTGGTGGGCGATACGGTGGGAGATCCCTTCAAGGACACCTCCGGCCCGTCGCTCAACATCCTCATCAAGCTCATGAGCGTCGTTTCCCTGGTCCTGGCGCCCTTCTTCGTCCGCATCCATGGGGACGGGGGCGCCGAGCCCCTGGGATGGCTCCTGGAGACGGTGCAGCGGGTGTTCCTGGGATAGGGGCGCACCGCCTGGGCCGATCGGCCCAGTGATCCAGGTCGTGTGCGGCGGCCCACCCTCCAAGGAGGGTGGGCCGTTTTTGTGGTGGGACAGGCGTGACGCGGGGTAGCGCGGCGAGTCCCTACCGAAGCGGTCATGGAAAAATTTTGATTACAGCCCCGGGGGGGGGGAGATTCGCGCCTGCAACGAGGCGCCTGCAGGTGGCTCCCTTGCCGCATCCAATGGGTCCAACCGTGGCAGGCGCCGCACTTCGAACTACGGAGGACACCATGCTAAGCCGCATCCTGCCCATCGCCGCCATGGCCGCTCTGGGGTTCACCTTGGGGCAGCGCCCCCGGACATGAATGACGGCGTTCCTGGTTTCGAGGAGGCTGCGATCTGCGTGGGGGCAGCCTGCGAGGAAGGATGCACCACTGGCTCGGAATGCAAACTCAATGAAAAGTGTGGAAAAATGGGCTGCGAAGCTACGGTGGACTTCACGAACTGCAAGGACAGTGTCTGAGGGACCAGCTTTTCCGCGGTCGATGTCCGCTCACCGGCACCAAGTCGCCCGTGGAGGTCCGCGTTGCCCTCCCATGTGGCTCATCCTCAGCCTCGCTTCCGTCCCCACGACTCCTGCCGTTTCCTTGGCGCAGGCTTCCTGGTGGGTCGACCCGACTCCTGAACTCTCCATCGGGCAGGCCGCCGGCCCTCAGGTGGAACTGTTCCAGTCGGTCCGGTTCGCACGCTTCCTCCCCCAGGGTGGGGTCGTGGTGGCGGACGGGGGGGCGGTGGAGATCCGACTTTACGGAAGGGACGGAACGTTCCGAGAGACAATGGGGCGGCGAGGGCAGGGTCCAGGGGAGTTCTCGGATATTCGGGGACTGTGGATCACGCCGGACGGAGGTGTGGGGGTTTGGGACCCGGCGAACCGGCGGGTCACCACCTTCAACGCCGACGGGAGTCTCGGGGAGTCCCGGATGGTGGCCGGCGGCGATGGAGGGAACCTCGAGGTCTTCTTTGGTGCCTTCCCCGATGGGAGTGTGCTTCTGGGGTCCCTCAGGCTGGGGCCTCGGGAGCGTGGGATAGTTCCGGACCTCTGGGGGCTCTTCCGTGTCGATCCGCAGGGAACGATCAAGGCCGGCCTGGGCGACGTCCGGGGGATGTGGCGATTCGACCGGCAGCCTGTGCCTTTCTCCCCGCTCCCTCGGGTGGCGGTCCAGCGGCGTTCCCTCCTTGTCGCAGACGACTACGGAGCCGAGATTGCGGTGTGGGATCAGAAGGGAGCCGAGGCGACCCGGATCCGGTTGCCGGTGGGGCCCAACCCTGCTTCCGAACCGGCTTGGCGCGCTCTGGAGGCGGAACTCGAGGCCCGGGGAGAGACGCTCCGGCTCGAGATCCTGAGGGAGGGCCGAGTCCCCCAGGGGGGGCGGTTCCCAACCCTGGGAGGGATCCTCGTGGACGATCGGGACCGGATCTGGGTCAAGATCTACGATCCCCGGCAGGACGCGCTGTGGCTGCAGAGGGAGGTGATGTTACCGGGGCCGGGGGGCGTCTGGCGCGTCTTGGACCCCCGCGGCCGGGCCCTGGGGGAGGCCAGGATTCCCGACGGTGTCCGTCCCCTCTGGATTGAAGGTGACCGGATCCTGGGGATCTCGGAGGACGTCTGGGGCATCCAGCGTGTGGTGGTCCACCGTTTCCGGGGGGGCCCGGGTTGATCCCCACGGTGGCTCGGGGGCCGGTCCTCGCTCCCGGGGGGGCTCCGGAGCGGTGTCAGCTCATGGGGACATACTGGAGGAGTCGCCCTTCGATGCGGTCGAAGATCTCGTCCAGGGAGTGGCCGGTGATGGTGAGTCCATGGTTCTTGAGGCCCACCACGGCCTGCGAGGGGTCGGGGTGGGTCTTCACGATGTCCGCAACCGCCGCACCCAGCTCATAGGTTCCGCAGGGATAGTTGAACTCTGTGGAGGGAACACCGTCCATCCAGGCGTGGACATGGAGGATGGCCCCCACGTCGGGGTGGGCCTGGTAGATCATCCAGTGCTCGATGGCGTCCACGGAGACGCGACGCGGTTCCACATTGGGCGGAACGGAGAGGACCATGGCCCCGGTCTGCTGGTCGTAATCCTTCACCAGCAGGATGTCCCGTCCCACCTCGGCGAGGCGGGACTTGTCCACCCCTGAGGCGCTCATCCAGAAGCGCGTGGAATCCAGCCGGGCCGAGATGTTCCCGTAGGAAAGGCCTCCGATGCCGTAGAGGCGCTTGAGGTGCCGCCGCTCCCGCTCCGAGAGGATCTCATCGATGGGGAAGGGGGCAGGGAGGAGATCCAGGGCGCCCAGCCGCTCGCCGGCCCGGCGGATGGAGTCGGTGGTCTCGTCCCCCTTCCATAGCGCCTCCGGAAGGTCGGAGTCGAAGACGTTGTCGATGATGAGCCGAGAGGTGGCCAGGGGCTCGATCCGGGCGTAGACCCGCCGGAAGAACTCCGTCCGATCCTCCCGCCCCCGCACCCGGTAGTGTCCCTGTTCCGGGGTGATGAAATGGGCGTCGGGATTGGAGTCCTCCGGTCCTGTCAGCCCAATGAGCAGGTTGGAGAGGGAACGAACGAGGAAGGGGTAGCCTCGGGGCATCGCCTCTCGCACCGTCTGCTCCCCACCCCCTTCCAACTCCGTCACCGACACCACGAACACCGCCTGTGCCCGTCGCCGGAAGGAACGGGGCTCCTCCGGAGGGAAGACGTTCACCACGAGGGACGCCTCCGACGGATCCTCCACGAAGGTGTGCCCCTGGGCTTCCATGACCGCCCGCAGCCCCTCCGTGAACCATTGGAAGCGCTCGTCGCTGTGCTGGCCTGCCAGGGAAAAATCCATTCCGCCTGTCCTGCGAAGGTAAGGGAGTCCGAAACGGCAGGAGCCCGCCGAAGGGAAAACCGCCAGATCAATCGGAAAAGGTCGATTCTCCGCGTCACTCCCGCAAGGTGCGTAACCTCCTTGGCAGCCAGGGAGGTTTGACCGGGGAAGGCGGAAATCCTAGCTTTCCACGGCTGGCGTGGCCGCGACGCGGTGCGCCCTTTTTCATTTCCCCTCCCCTGTCCTCCACCATGCTGAAAGCCGGGATCGTGGGACTCCCCAACGTGGGCAAGTCCTCCCTTTTCAACGCCCTGACTGCCCAGGGCGCGCCCTCCGAGAACTACCCCTTCTGTACCGTGGAACCGAATGTGGGCATGGTGGAGGTGCCCGACGCCCGCCTGGATCGGATCTTCGAACTGGTGGCTGCCCGTGCCCGCCTACCCACCGTTGTCCAGTTCGTGGATATCGCCGGTCTGGTGGAAGGGGCATCCGAGGGGGAGGGGCTGGGAAACCAGTTTCTGGCCAACATCCGAGAGGTGGATGCAGTGGTCCACGTCCTCCGATGTTTTGAGGACCCGGACATCACCCACGTCCTGGGCAAGGTGGATCCGGTGCAGGACCGGGAGATCGTGAACACCGAGCTCGCGCTGGCGGATCTGGCTTCGGTGGAGCGTCGACTGGAGCGGACGGCGAAGAAGGCCAAGTCGGGAGAACCGGAGGCCAAACGGGAGATGGCCGTCCTGGAGCGGGTCCACGCCCTCCTGGCCGAGGGACGGCCCGCCCGGGAGGTGGAGGTGAGCCCCGAGGAACGGCCCCTCCTCCGCTCGTTCCAGCTCCTCACGGCCAAGCCGGTGCTCTATCTGGCCAACGTGGCGGAGGGAGACCTCCCCGACGGCGAGGCCAACCCCCACCTGGCCCGTCTCCGCGAGGTCCTGGCCCGGGAGGAGCCGGGCTCCGAGGTGGTTCCGGTCTGCTCCGCCATCGAGGCCGAGTTATCGGAGCTCCCCGATGCGGAACGGATCGAGTTCCTGGCTGACCTGGGGCTCACCGAGCCGGGCCTCCACCGTCTGATCCGGGCCACCTATCGCCTCCTGGGGCTCGTCACCTTCTTCACGGCCGGCGAAAAGGAGGCCCGGGCCTGGACCGTGCGAGAGGGCGCCCGGGCTCCCGAGGCGGCCGGGGTGATCCACTCCGACTTCGAACGGGGGTTCATCCGGGCGGAGACCATCGGGTACGAGGAGTTCCAGCGCGTCGGCTCTCTCAAGGCTGCGAAGGAGCAGGGCGTGATGCGCTCCGAGGGGAAGGAGTACACGGTCCGGGACGGGGATATCATGCTCTTCCGCTTCAACGTCTGAGGGGGGGGCGGAGGTCCGCGGTCGAGAGTACACTGGGCGGGCCGGTTGAACCTGCCGCCCCACTGTACTATCATCACTGGCTACACCCGCTCCGTCTCACGTGACGGGGCCCGTTTCCACGACGGACCATGGGGATCGAAACCATGAGAGAGTACGAAGTCGTCTACATCTTCCACCCGGCTCTGGACGAAGAGCGGGTGGGCGAGAAGCTGGAGCGTTTCCACGCCCGACTCAACGACGCTGAGGTGGCCGAGATCGATCATTGGGGCGTACGCCAGCTCGCCTACAAGATCGAGGACCAGGGACAGGGCTACTATGCGGTGGCCCAGCTCACCTCGCCTGCCGCCTCCCTCACTGAATTCGAGCGCATCCTCAAGCTGGACGAGGAGCTCCTTCGGTACCTCATTGTCCTGAGTGAGGGCGAGCCCACCTCCGGGATGTCCATCCTCGCCGAGTCGCCCCTCTTCGAGCGGGACGACGATGACGAGGATGAGGACGAGGACGAGGACGAGGACGACGACGACGATGAGTTCGCCCAGGCGGAGGGGTCGCCTCCCGAGTTTTCCGGAGGACGGGGTAAGCGTCGTCGGGTGGACGGTCCCCGGATCGAACTCCTGAACTACAAGGATGTCTCGACCCTCTCCCGGTTCGTAACGGAGCAGGGGAAGCTCCTTCCCCGGCGCACCACGAAGGTCACGGCTCCCTTCCAGCGGCAGCTCGGATCGGCGGTGAAGCGGGCCCGGTTCCTGGCGCTTCTTCCCTACGTGCAGAACCACGAGGGCTGAGTCCGGAGGATGACGGACCAGGGGGGGCGGAGGGGTAGCTGGCTCCGGCCGGCGGGGCTCCTCGGGCTCACGCTGGCGCTTTCGGTGGGCCAGCCCCTTCTCCTCGTCCTCGTTCCTTTCGCGATTCTCGCCCTGACCCTTCCCGGTGAGGGGGTCAGGCCGGTGCTCCTGGGACTCCTGGCGGGTCTTGTGGTCTTCCTGGGGCAGGGGGCGACCGGGTTGTGGTATCTGGAACGGGGATGGGCGATCCTGGTGGGGGGATGGTTTGCGGCGGCCACCATGGCGTGGCCGTCCCGTACCTTCTTCCCCAGAGCGCTCGTGGCGTTGGGCGGAGCGGTGGTGTGGACCGCGGCCCTCCTGCTGGCCTTGGACGGATGGGCGCGAGTGGACTGGCTGGTGGAGGAACGCATCCAGTCCGGTGCGGCCGCCACCATCGAGGTGCTCCGGCTCCTCTCCGGGGGAGATGCCGGGGCGATGCGCGAAGCGGTGCAGCGGACGGCGGAGTTGCAGGCCGGGGTGTTCCCCGCGCTCCTGGCACTCGCCTCGCTGGCAGGGCTGGGGGTGGCCTGGTGGTTCTACCTCAGGCTGGCCTCGGTGTCGGGTGAGGGACTCGGCCCCCTGAGGAACTTTCGGTTCCCCGACGCCATGATCTGGGTCCTCATTGCGGGGGTTGTCCTGGTCATGGTGGCCGGGTGGGGTTCCGGATGGGGAAGGGTGGGCGCGAATCTGACAGTGTTCATGGGGGCCCTCTTCGTCCTGAGGGGCGCGGCGGTCCTCCTCTTTCTTTCGGGCGGGATCGGGATTCTGGGAGCCTTGCTCCTGGCCATCGGTTTCGTTCTGGCGGCACCCGTCCTTCTGGCGGGCGCCATGGTTGTGGGCGTGGGAGATTCCTGGGTGGATCTCCGGGCCCGGGCCCTTCGGGCCGGCGGCGGCGATGCCGGTTCGGACTAAGCGAAGGAGAAAGCCATGAAGGTCATTCTGAAGCAGCCGGTGGCGAACCTCGGAGAGCCGGGGCAGGTGGTCACGGTGAAGCCGGGCTATGCCCGGAACTACCTCCTCCCCCAGGGGCTGGCGTACGAGGCTTCCGCCGGGAACCTGGCACGCATCGAGGAGGAGCAGGCCCGGGAAGAGGAGCGATCCCGTCGGGACTATCTGGAGGCCCGCCGGCGTGCCTCGCAGCTCGAGGACGTATCCCTCACCTTCCACGCCCGGGCGTCGGAGGAAGGAAAGCTCTTCGGATCCGTCACCTCGGGTGACGTGGTGGACCAGCTGAACCAGCGGGAACTGGACTTCGAGGTCGACCGTCGACAGCTCCTCCTGGAGGAGCCGCTGAAGGCGCTGGGCGCCTACCAGGTGCCCCTTCGCCTCCATCCCGACGTGACGTTGGAGGTAGAGGTCAAGATCGAAAGGGAAGAGGATTAAGCCCGCATGACGGAAGAGACTCCAGCCACCGGCATCTCCGACCTTCCGAGGGAGGTGGGGCGTGCCGCGGAGCTGGCATTGGATCGGAAAGCCGAGGGGGTCCTGGCCCTGGACCTGAGGGGGATCTCCTCGGCCACCGATTTCTTCCTTCTGGCCACCGGGAATTCGGACATCCAGGTGAAGGCCATCGCCGACCGCATCATCGACGAGCTGAAGAAGGAGGGGGTCCGCCCCAACCATGTGGAAGGGCTTCAGGGCGGCCGGTGGGTTCTCGTCGACTATGTCGACTGGGTGGTGCATGTCTTCCACCCCGAGGCCCGGGATTTCTACCAGTTGGAACATCTCTGGGGCGACGCTCCCACGCAGGAGTTCGAGTAGCCCTCCCTCGCCGATTGCACGGCTTCGCCGGCGACGGTTACCTTCGCTCCAGAGGGTTGTTGGCCCATCCTCTTTCCCCCTCCCCCCGGAGAGACCATGAGCCCTGAAGCCAAGGACCGGTCGGTTCCTTTTGACCCCGATACCGGATCCGGGCCCGATGGGGTCCTACTCCCTCCCCGGGACGGGGGCGAGATCGTCGCCCTCCTGGTCGATGCCAGTGTCCGGGGGGATCTCTGGGGGGAACGAGCCGCTGTGGCGCTGGCCCGGGAATGGGCGGCCCGTGGCCGGAAGGTGCTGCTCATCGATGGGGACGTGGAGACGCCCTCCCTCCACGAAGTCCTGCGGGTTCCGAATCTGGAGGGGCTTTCCGACGCTGTCCTGTACGGGGCATCCCTGGAGCGGGTTGAGACCACTCCCCCGGGCGAATCCTTCCGCTTCGTGCCCTCGGGCACGGTAGTGGCCGATCCGGCTGCCTTCCGGGGAAGCCATCGGTGGGAGACCTTGCTGGATCAGCTCCGGGAGCGGGGAGAGGTGGGTCTTCTCTTCCTTCCCACCCGCGGCTCGGGCTCCTCCCTCCTGGCCGCTCGGGGGGACCGCATCCTCCGTATGGCCCGTCCCGGCACTCCTCCTCCCGAGGGCCTGCCTCCGGCCCTTCTCCTGCACCCGGAGGGGGCACCGGCCCATTCCCAGGCCGACGTGCGGGCCACCGGCACCGCCACCGCGGAGCCTTTCCCCGCCCAGTCTCCCCCGGATCGCTCCGCTGAGGGATTGCGTGGACCTGCCCCTTCCAGTGCCGGAGCAGCTCCGACGGCGGGTTCGGGTTTCGACTCGCCATCGGAGCGCCCATCCGGGCCGGTCCGGCCACCGGCCTCGTCCCGACCCGGCCCGCGCCCCCGTTCCGGAGGGGGGAGGCAGAAGACGCTCCTCATCGTCCTCCTCGTCCTCGTGGTTCTCGTCGTGCTGGCGGCCTGGTTCGGACTCGTGGAGATCCCCGGCCTCCCCGCCGCCTCCTGAGAACCGGACCGGAATGAGGCTCCACGCGCTCCGCCTCCATGGCTTCAAGTCCTTCGCGGATCGCACCGAGGTGGTCTTCCACGACGGCATCACAGCCATCGTGGGCCCCAATGGTTGCGGGAAGTCCAACATCTCCGACGCCATCCGCTGGGTCCTGGGTGAACAACGGGCCAGCGCCATCCGGGGCGCCCGGATGGATGAGGCCATCTTCCAGGGGACGGTGAACCGGCGTCCGGTGAATCGGGCCCAGGTCTCCATGGAGCTCTCCAATGAAGACGGCGCCCTCCCGGTTCCCTTCGAGGAGGTGGAGATCTCCCGGACCGTCTACCGGGACGGGGGGAGCGATTATGCCCTGAACCGCTCCTCCTGCCGTCTCCGGGACATACAGGACCTCTGCCGCGACACGGGGCTCGGGTCCAACGCCTACTCCATCATCGAAAACCGGATGATCGACGCCATCCTCTCGGATCGGGCGGACGAGCGACGGGGACTCTTCGAGGAAGCGGCGGGGATCGGGAAATACAAGGACCGGAGGAAGTCGGCGTCCCGTCGGTTGGAGCGGGCCGAGGCGGATCTCCAGCGCCTCGAGGATCTCATCGGGGAAGTGGAGAGCAAGGTCCGCTCCCTGGCTCGGCAGAAGGGCCGCGCCGAACGGTACGGGGAAATCCGGGACCGTCGACTCGCCGTGGACGTCTCCCTGGCCCGCCGGCAACTCGATGGGCTGCAGGGACGCCTCAAGGAGATCCGAGAGGCCCTGGACGGCGGACTGCAGTCCGATGAGAGCCTGCAGGCCGAGATCCGGACCGCGGAAGTCCGGGTGGAGCGCCTCCGGGCCGACCGCCTCGTTCTGGAGAAGGAGCGCTCGGTGGCCGCGGGGCGTCTGGACGAGATCCGAGGGGAACTGACCCGGTGGGAACGGGAGCTGGCGGTGGCGGCGGAGCGAGGCGGCCACGCCGAGCGACGGCTGGCCCGAATCGGCCAGGAGCGGGAGGACGCCCGGGAGCGGGGGGGGCGGGCCCGGAAGGAGCGGGAGGAGCTGGTGGGACGAGAGAGGGAGGGAGCGGAGGAACTCTCCCGGCTCCGTTCCGGAGTGGAGGCGGCCCGGGAGGAGAGCTCCCGCGTCCAGGAGCAGCTCACGGCTACCCGGGAGGAGTTGGACCGGGTCGAGGCCCGGGAGCGGGAGGTGGCCCGTCGAGCGGCCCAGCTCCGAGGGGACGGAGACGCGGCTGAGGCCCAGGCCCTGGAGCTGGACCGGCGGGCCGCCCATCTGGAAGAGGAGGTAGCAACCTCCTCCGAGGAACTCCGGGACCTGGACACCCAGGGAGACCTCTTCGGGGATCGGGTGGAGACCCTGGCGGCCGCCGTGGAGGCGGCCAGGGAGGCGGTCGTGGCGGCCCGAGAGGCCGTGGTTCTCCGAAGGGGTCAGGTGGAAGAGGCCCGGAAGCGGGAGATGGCGGCCCAGGACAGGGCCTCCAGCTTGAGGGGCCGTCTCGCGGCCCTCCAACGCCTGGAAGAAGACAGGGAAGGAGTGGACCCGGTGATCCGGGCGCTCCTGGACGCAGAGGTGGAGGGGGTCCTGGGGCTCCTGGCAGACTTCATCTCCGCCGAACCCGAGGCGGCGGCGGCGGCCGAGGCCTTCCTGGGGGTCCAGGCACGGGGGGTGGTGGTCCGCGACCGGGAGGTGGCCCGCCGGGTCCACGGCTGGTTCCGGGAGGGATGGGGGAAGGGGGGAGGACTCATTCTCCTTCCCCTGGACGCCGTCCCGGACGAGGGTGCCGGAAAGGGTTCGGTCGGCGATGCCGGTAATGCCGGCGGAGCCAGCGATGCGGGCGATGCCAGGGGAGTTCTCCTCCTGGACCGGATCCATGCCTCCGGAGGGGGCGCCCCCTGGGTCCGGGTCCTCCTGGAGGGAGTATGGCTGACGGGCGAGGGAGACGCCCTGGGAGAGGGGATCGGTGATCGGGTGGCGGAGGATGGAAGCGCCGTGGATCGCAGGGGGGTGATGCGCATCGGGAACCCCCTGGGGGCCACCGGCCTCCTGGAGCGGAAGGAACAGCTCCGAAAGCTCGAGACCCGGTCCCGGGACGCCGAGGCCGCAGTGGCCGAGGGCCAGGAGGGCCGGCAGGTTGCCCAACAGGCGCTCCACGAGGCGGAGGAATCCCTGGAGGAGTTCCGGAAGACGCTCCGGGAAGCTGAGGATGCCCACCGGGAGGCACGGACCGAGGAGTCGGACCGATCGGAGCGTCGCTCCCGCCTGGTCCGGGAGCAGGAGAACCTCCTTCGGCACCTGGAGGCCACCCGGACCTCCGCCGTCCGCACCCGGGAGCGGGCTCGAGAGGCCCGGGCCGAACTGGAGGGGCTGCAGGGCGAGGAGGATGGACTCATGGCGGCCCGGGAGGAAGCCCGGAACCGGACGGCCCGGGTCCATGAGAGTTGGGAGCGAGCCCGGGGAGAGGAGTCCCGGCTCACGGTGGAGCTGACCCGTCTGGAAGGGGAACTCCAGCGGATCCAGGATCGGGGACGGGAGCTGGAACAGGCAGCGGCGGGCGCGGATCGACGCCTGGCCCAGCTGGACGAGGAGGAGATCCAGTCCCGGGCCGAGGTGGAATCCACCGGCACCCTCCGCCGCCAGGGAGAGGATGCCATGCAGGGCCTCTTCCAGCGTCGGGAGGAGGCCGAGGACGCCCTTCGCCAGCGGGACCAGCGGATGGCGGCGGTGGAGGAGGAGTTGGCCGTCCGGGAGAAGCGTGCCCGGGAAGCCCGTACCATGGAGCGTGAGGCTTCGGAGTACCGCCATCGCCTGGAGCTGGAGGCCGGGGAACTCACCGGTCGGGTGGGAAGGATCGAGGAGCGACTGGAAGGAGAATGGGGGCGTCCCCTTGCCGAGCTCCTCGACACGGC
This sequence comes from Gemmatimonadales bacterium, assembly GCA_007695225.1. GTDB lineage: Bacteria > Gemmatimonadota > Gemmatimonadetes > Longimicrobiales > Gaopeijiaceae > T3Sed10-66. Next base: position 21,007 of record REED01000025.1, on the reverse strand, counting down.
TCCCCCGGTGGAGGGGACGGAAGAGGAACTCCGGGGGGAACTCAAGGAACTGGTGCAGGCCCTGGATCGACTGGGGCCGGTGAACATGCTGGCCATGGAGGAGCACGACGAGGAGAGCGCCCGCCTTCGTTTCCTCCGGGAGCAGCGGGATGACCTGGTGGAGGCCCGGGATGACCTGGGCTCCGCCATCCGGGAGATCAACCAGACCGCCACCCGCCTCTTCCTGGAGACCTTCCAGGAGATCCGGGAGAACTTCCGGAACACCTTCGTCCGGCTGTTTCAGGGGGGGGAGTGCGACATCTGGCTCGAGGACCCGGAGGACCCGCTGGAGTCTTCCGTGGAGATCCAGGCATCGCCCCGGGGAAAGCGGACCCAGCGCATCGATCTTCTTTCCGGCGGGGAGCGGGCCCTCACCGCCCTCTCCCTCCTCTTCGGCATCTACCTGGCCAAGCCCTCCCCCTTCTGCGTCCTGGACGAGGTCGACGCACCCCTGGACGAGTCCAATATCGGGCGCTTCATCCGTCTCCTGGAGGAGTTCAAGGGGGACACGCAGTTCGTGGTCATCACCCACAATCCCCGGACCATCGAGGCGGCGGACTGGATCTATGGGGTCACCATGGAGGAGCCGGGGGTGAGCTCTATCGTGGGTGTCCGCCTGGAGGAGGCGCTGGTCACCGCGGCGGCGGGCGGGGTGGGCGGATGAGCGTACCGGTTCGTGTCACCATCCTGGGCTCCGGGGTCCTCCTCCCCGACGATACCCGACGGTCCGCCGCCCACCTGGTGGAGGGGGCGGACTTCAGCCTCCTCATGGACTGCGGCTCCGGCGCGCTCCACGGGATGGACCGTTTTCAGAAGCCCTGGCGGGGGCTCACGCATCTGGCCATCACCCACTTCCATACCGACCACTTCGGAGATCTGGCGCCCCTCCTCTGGGCGCTTCACCATGGGATTCCGGGTGGGAGGGATGAACCCCTGGTTCTTCTGGGACCGCCGGGTTTCAACCGGATCCTCGGCGCCCTGGCCGCGGCCCATGGAGACTTCGTCCTGGCGCCGGGCTTCCCCTTGGAGATCGTGGAGTTGGAGCGGAATGGGAGGTGGGACGATCCCAGGGGCCGATTCGCCCTCCGGACCCACCCCGCCCGCCACACCCCCGAGGCCGTGGCTCTGCGATTGGAGGTCGAGGGGGTCCGCCCCCATGACGGCTTGAGCATCGGATATACCGGTGATACGGGCCCCGATCTTGACCTGGGGGCGTTCTTCCAGGGAGTAGGACTCCTGGTGGCAGAGTGCGCCGTGGCAGATCCCACCGAGCTGGAGATCCACCTTTCGCCCAGGAGCGCCGCGGCCCTGGCCCAGGTAGCCGAACCAGCTCTCCTGGTGTTGACGCACCTCTATCCCGAGCTGGATCCTGACCGCCTCCCGGACCTTCTGGCTCGGGAAGGGTATACAGGTCGCGTCCTCACGGGACGGGACGGCCTCACCCTGACGGTGGGACCCGGGAGGGTCGAAGTTCCTCCCGGCGATGCGTCCACTCCGAACCAGAACTGAACAGCCGCCGGGCTTCCCGGACGGACGACGAGAGATGATGCCATGTTGGTGGTGATGAAGCAGAGCGCCTCCGAGGAAGAGATCGGGCGGGTGGTGGAGACGATCCAGGACATGGGCTACGATGCCCGACCCATGCCGGGCAAGCAGCGCACGGCGGTGGGGCTCATCGGGAATGACGGACGGGTGGATTCCGCCCGGCTGCAGGGCCTCTCCGGGGTGCTGGAGGTCATCGAGGTCTCCCAGCCCTACAAGCAGGTGTCCCGGGAATGGAGGGAGGAGGATACCCTGGTCACCCTCCACAACGGGACCGTGATCGGGGGTTCGGACGTGGTGGTGATGGCCGGGCCCTGCGCCGTGGAGAACGAGGAGCAGATCGTGGGCATCGCCCGGGTCCTCCGGGGAATGGGCGCTACGATCCTCCGGGGAGGGGCGTTCAAGCCCCGTACCTCTCCCTACTCCTTCCAGGGACTGGGGGAGGAGGGGCTGATCCTCCTGGCCCGTGCCCGGGAGGCCACGGGGATGGCGGTGGTTACCGAGGCCGTGGACCCGGACGGGCTGGACCTGGTGGCGGAGTATGCCGACATCATCCAGATCGGCGCCCGGAACATGCAGAACTATCCCCTCCTCCGTCGCGCAGGGCAGTCGGGGAAGCCGGTCCTCCTGAAGCGGGGGATGTCCGCCACCATCAAGGAGCTTCTCCTTGCGGCGGAGTACCTCCTGGCCGAGGGGAATGGCCAGGTCATCCTTTGTGAACGCGGGGTCCGGAGCTTCGACAGCCACACCCGGAATCTTCTGGATCTCACGGCCATCCCGGTGGTGAAGGCCCTCTCCCATCTCCCCATCATCGCCGATCCCAGCCACGGCACGGGGATCCGGGCGAAGGTAACCCCCATGGCCCGGGCTGCGGTGGCGGCGGGGGCCGACGGGCTCATGATCGAGGTCCATCCTGACCCGGACCGTGCTCTTTCCGACGGCGCCCAGTCGCTCTTCCCGGATCAGTTCGAGGGGCTCATGGAGCAGATCCGGGTCATCGCCCAGGCCCTGGGCCGGGAGTTCGTCCCCACCCTGCCGGAGCCGGCACAGGTCCCCTGAGCTCCAGGAGGCCCATCCCACCCTCCCTGCGCCCCGGGCGGATTCCTATCCTACGGGCATGGCGCTACCACACGAGCGAGGGAGACAGGGTGAGGGGATGGCTGCCGACCACCTGGCTGCCGCAGGATGGTCCGTCCTGGCCAGAAACTGGCGGGACGGACCCCGTGAGTTGGACCTGGTGGTCTACCGCGAGGGAGTCCTGGCCTTCGTGGAGGTAAAGACGCGCAGGGGAAACCGGTGTGGACTCCCCCTCGAGGGCATCACATGGCGGAAGCGGCGAGAGGTGGAGCGCGCTGCGGCGGCCTGGATCAGGGACCGGGGCAGCGACCTGCCCTACCTGAACGCGATCCGGTTCGATGCCGTCGCGGTGCGCCTTCCTCCCCATCCCCACGAAGGGGAGGCGGAAGTGCACCACCTGGAGGACGCCTGGTGGACGGGGGAATGAGCCCGCTCCATGAACGGCCTTCCAATCAGGTTGACGGTGAGCCCCCGGCCCGGTAGCTTCCAACTGTGCCCCAGGTGCGCAGGACAGGATCCCACGAACTCCGTCAGGACCTCGCCGGTAGCAGCGGTAAGTGTGGTGAATGTTGCTGCGGTCCACCTGGGGCGCATTTTTTTCCCCCGGCCGCGTCCCGTCCGTTCCGAAGGGGGCCTGTCCGGGTTCCGGCCGGAGCACTCGACTCCTTCCCGCCGCCGACTTGTCCCACACCGCTCTAGCCCGCAAGTACCGCCCCCGGCGGTTCTCCGAGGTGGCGACCCAGGAGCACGTCTCCGAGACGTTGCGTCGGGCCGTGTCCACCGACCGGGTGGGCCACGCCTACCTCTTCTGCGGTCCCCGCGGAGTGGGCAAGACCACGCTGGCCCGGGTCCTGGCCATGGCCCTCAACTGTCCGGACCGGCAGGACTCCGGGGAGCCCTGTGGGCAGTGTGACGACTGCACCCGGATCTGGAGTGGCACCACCTCCCTGGATGTGGTGGAGATCGACGCCGCCACCAACCGGGGAGTGGACGATGCCCGTCAGCTTCGGGAGCGGGCCATGTACGCCCCCTCCGAAGAGGCCCGCTACAAGATCTACATCGTGGATGAGGCCCACATGCTCACCCGGGAGGCGTGGAACGCCCTCCTGAAGATCCTGGAAGAGCCTCCTCCCCGGGTGATCTTCATCTTCGCCACCACCGAGCCCCAGAAGATCGAGCAGACGGCCGCGCCCATCCTTTCCCGCTGCCAACGGTTCGATTTCCGGCGGGTGGGGGTGGGGGATATCGTGGAACGCCTCCGGGAGGTGCTGGGATGGGAGGACTCGGAGGCCTCCGAGGAGGCGCTCCGGATCATCGCACGAAAGGCCGACGGTGGGATGAGGGATGCCCTCTCCATCACGGACCAGGTGCTGGCTCTCTCCGACGGGCGGGTGGATGCCGAAGCGGTACGCCGGGTCCTTGGTGTGGTGGAAGAAGAGCGCTACCTGGAACTCTTCGACCTTCTGGCAGGAGGGGAGCGGGCCGGGATTTTTGGCCTGGTGGAGGCGCTCCTGGACCAGGGATACGACCTGGTGGAGTTCTATCATGGCCTCCTGGAGGCCCTCCGGACCCTCCTCCGCCTCCGGGTGGGGGGTGAGGGGGCAGATCTCCCCGAGGAACGGCGGGCCGACTGGGCGACTCGGGCCGACCGCTTCGAGCCCGCCGACCTCATCCGCATGTTGGGCATGGCGGCGGAGCTGGAGACGACGGGAAGCCTCCGCCGGACGAACCAGCCCCGGGTCCTCCTGGAACTCCTCCTTCTCCGCTTCTCCTATCTGGATCGGACGTTGGCCGTGGAGGAACTCCTCCATGCCCTGGGTGGAGAGGGCCCGCTCCCTGCGGAGTTGGGGAGAGGGGGAGGAGAAGGCGGGGGGGCGGGGCTGTCGGCGCCGCGACCTGATCCCCAGGCCGGTCCCCACCCCGGCTTCCATCCTGAGCCCCGGGTCGCACCCCAGTCCGGTTTCCGGCCCAGTCCCCAGCCCGGCCCTGGATCACCCCCGGAACCGTCCTCCTCCGGCTCGCCTCAGCCGCCTTCCTCCGGTTCTCCGTCTACTGGAGCCCCCGGACCTGCTGCACCAACGGCCGGACCTGCCGTACCAACGGCCGGACCTGCCGTACCAACGGCCGGACCTGCCGCACCAACGGCAACGGCTGGCCCGCCTACACCGGAGGCCCCACCGGAGGTGCCGCCCCCGTCGTCCCGCCGGTTTGGGGATCCCCAGGTGGCCTGGCGAGCGCTCCTGAAGTCCGGAGCCGGGATTCCCCAGGGGCTGTCCCCCTTTCTCATGGCGTCTGGAACGAGAGTGGAGTCCGGGACATTGGTGGTGGCGGTCCCCCCGGGTCCTGGCCTGGAGCGGCTCCAGGACCGGAGCACCGCTACCCAGTTGGAGAAGGCCCTGGCCCGGAACCTGGAGGCGGCGGTTGCCCTTCGCTTCGAGGAGGCGGAGGAGAGGAAGGAGGATCCGGAGGTTCGGATCACCACAGGGGAAGTTCAGCAGGGACGCCTCCGGGACCTCCTGGAGCAGGAACCCGGTCTCCGGGCGGCGGTAGAAGAACTCGACCTGGAAATCATGGATTGAATTCAGGAAGGCAATCGTCCCGCAAGGGACTGTCCGGTGGAGGTTCCCAGGCTCTGGAGCCCCATCCCTATGGCTCGACGACGAGGATGATGTGCAGATGAACATGCAGCAGATTCTACAGATGGGGCAGCAGATGCAGTCCCGCATGACCGAGATCCAGGAAAACCTGGACCGCCAGGAGGTCACCGCCTCCTCGGGTGGCGGGATGGTCACGGTAACGGTGGACGGGAAGGGCCAGGTGAAGCGGATCTCCATCGATCCCTCGGTGGTGGATCCCGGGGATGTGGAGATGTTGGAGGACCTGGTCATGGCCGCCGTTGGCGAGTCCCAGAAGAAGGCCCGGGAGAGCTACGAGGCGGAGATGAAGAAGGTGGCCGGAGGGCTTCCCTTTCCCATGAAGCTTCCGGGGATCTTCTGACCCAGTGGGCCTCGGCGGCAGTACCGTCCCCTTCCTCGACGTTCGCGTCGCTTCCATGGGGTCAGCATGTCCGTCATCGATGAGGTGACGCGGGAACTCTCCCGTCTCCCTGGCATCGGCCCCCGGACGGCCACGCGCCTGGCTTTTCACCTCATCCGGGTGCCCCGGGAGGAGGCGTTTCGGCTGGCCGGAGCGATTCGCGCCATGGCGGAGCGGGTTCGACCCTGTGGTCGGTGCGGCAACTTCACGGAACTGGATGTGTGCGAGATCTGCGCTGATGCCTCCCGGGATCGGGGGACCCTCTGCGTGGTGGAGACTCCCTTCGAGGTCCTCTCCATCGACCGAACGGGGCAATACCGGGGTCTTTTCCATGTTTTGGGGGGTCGTCTCTCGCCCCTGGATGGGGTGGGGCCGGAGGACCTGAACGTGGCGACCCTCCTCCAGCGGGTCCGGGGAGAGGGGGAGGATGGAGTCCATGAAGTGATCCTCGCCACCAACCCCTCCGTTGAGGGGGAGGCCACCGCAGTCTACCTTGAGACGGAACTCCGTCCGCTGGGGGTGCGGGTAACCCGGCTGGCTCGGGGTATTCCGGTTGGAAGCGATCTGGAATACGTGGATGGGTCCACACTGGCAGAGGCCCTGGCGGGCCGTCGGGAACGCTGAAGGAGGGAAGGGGGGCGTCATGGAATGGGAAACGAAGCGCTGGATGAAGGTCACGCTGGCCACGGCCCTGGCCGTGGCGGCGGCGAGCGCCGTCGCCACCCTCTTGGTCAAGGACCAGATTCAGCGGCAGCGAAGGAATCTCTTTCACCCGCAGGCCCTGCGCCGAGTGGCGGCGCTGGAGCATGTTTCCCGGCAGCAGGCCTCGGTGGATCACCTGAATCTGCTGCGGGACTACATTGCCTGGGAGCCCCGTAAGCTCCTGCGGAACCGGGCTCGGGCCATCCTGGAGCGGATGGAACGTACGGTGGCAGCGGCCAATGGGGCCGGGATGGCCCTGGCCACATGACCCTCCCCTCCGGCGAAGGTGGTGACGCGTGGGCCAGGGGGCAGGCCCACGCCCGGGTCCGCAACGCGGTCCGTGCCATCATGCGCCGGGAAGAGAGCGGATTGGGGCTCCTTCTGGCCGGCCCCGGCGTGGTGACCGCAGCAGCCGGAAGTCCCGGGATGGTGGATCCCGTAACCTTCGCCACCCTGGCCTCCGCCCATGCCCAGGCGGCCCAGGCCCTTGCCCCCCTGGTCGCGGGGGCGGAGTTTTCCCACCTCGTTCAGGAAGGCCTCCGGAGTCGGATCGTCCTGACTGCTTTGGACGGAGATCATCTCCTGGCTCTCCTGACCTCCCACGACATTGAGCGGGGCCCCCAGGCCTCCCAGCAAGGACCGGATGTGACTGAACTGGATGACGCCCTGGCCCACCTCCGCTCCCAGGGCGGGGGCGCACGGGGGGGACGTGTGGGTTTGAGCTGGGCGCAAGCGGCGGAGAGCCACATCGACCGGGTCTTCCGGGAGGGGAGGTAGCGGCCATGTCCATGATCAACTACGCTTCCCGGGAGATCAACTGCAAGGTGGTCTACTACGGGCCTGGGCTGGGAGGGAAGACCTCGAATCTGGAGTATGTCTTCTCACGGATTGATCCCGATACCCGGGGCAAGATGATATCCCTGGCGACCGAGACGGATCGGACCCTATTCTTCGACTTTCTCCCGGTGGACCTGGGGAACATCCGGGGGTTCAAGACCCGGTTCCATCTCTACACCGTTCCGGGTCAGGTGTACTACAACGCCTCCAGGAAGCTCATCCTGAAGGGCGTGGATGGCATCATCTTCGTCGCCGACTCCCAGGTGGACCGTGCCGAGGCCAACATCGAGGCCATGCACAACCTCTACGAGAACCTGGAATCCTACGGGTACGACCTGTCCACCGTCCCCTTTGCGATCCAGTACAACAAGCGGGACCTGGATCGGATCCTGTCCGTGGAGGAATTGCGGGCGGAGTTGAACCCCGGAGGCGTGCCGGATTTTGAGGGGGTCGCCATTGACGGGACCGGTGTCTTCGAGACCCTGAAGGCGGTGAGCAAGCTGGTGGTGAAGACGCTCGGTTGAGCGCGGAATCATGGCGCCGTCCCGGCTCAACCTCCCGAATATCATCACCCTGGCGCGCATCGCCGCGTGCCCGGTGATCTTCCTCCTGGCCCTGTCGCCGCAGCCGGGACGCCTGATGGCCGCCTTCGTCCTCTTTCTGGCGGCGGCGTTGAGCGATCTGTGGGATGGGTACCTGGCTCGAAAGCACGGGCTGGTCACCGACATGGGGAAGCTCCTGGACCCCCTGGCGGACAAGCTCCTCCTGGTGGCCACCTTCATTCCCTTCTATATCGTCTCCCACCGGCCCGACCCCCTCACCGACGTGCCCTGGTGGGGAGCGCTCCCCCTCTGGGTCCTCGTGGTCGTCTTCGGTCGTGAAGTGGCGGTGACCCTCTTCCGGAGCTGGGCGGCCCGAAAGGGTTTGGTACTGGCCGCCGGCCAGTCGGGGAAGATCAAGGCGTTCGTGCAGAACATCTTCTCCGGGAGCCTTCTCCTCTGGTATGCTCTGGTCCGGATGGTGCCCCCCGAGTGGTGGGTGGACTCCCGGATCTGGCTCGGATGGACCGTCTTTCACGGGGCGGTGGTCGCCCTATCCCTGGCATTGGCCCTCTTCCTCACCATCTACTCCATGGGCGTCTACGCCTGGCAGTACCGGAACACGGTGATGGCTTCGGACCCTCCTGGCCCATGATGTCTCCGGTGCCGATGGGTTCGCCCTCCGTGGTTCTCATCACCATCGGCGACGAGCTTCTGAGCGGGGAGCGGGTGGACAGCAATGGGCCATGGATGGCGCGTTTCTTCCAGGCCCGGGGCTTCGCCGTCCGGGAGATCCTGACGGTGGGAGACGATGAAGAGGCCATAGTGGAGGCACTGGCCCGGGCACTCGTGCGGTGCCGGCTGGTGGTAACCACCGGGGGACTGGGTCCCACGTCCGACGATCGGACCCGGGAAGCGGTGTCCCGACTTCTGGTCCTACCTCTCCGTGAGGACGAGGCCGTGAGGGAAGGGCTGGAGCGCCGGTACCGGGAGCGGGGTCTGCTCGCCCTCCCCCCCCGCGCCCGGCGCATGGCCCAGCTCCCTGAGGGCGCGGAGGTCCTGGTGAACGGAAGAGGCGCCGCTCCCGGGCTCGCCCTCAAGGCCGGGAACCGTCGGCTCGTCCTCCTCCCTGGGGTTCCGGGAGAGATGCAGGGGCTGATGGAGTCCGAGGTGGATTCCCGACTGGACCAATGGTTTCCGCAGCGTTCCAGATCGCTGCGTACCGTCCTCATCCAGACCACAGGGATCGCAGAGTCGGTCCTGGCGGAGCGCCTCGAGTTCGCCCTGGCGGAAGGGGGGGCTCCGGCGGGGGTGACCGTGGCCTACCGCCCCTCCCTCCGGGGTGTGGAGCTCCGTCTTTCCGCCGTGGGCCCCGACGCAGAGGAGACGCTGGCGCAAGCGCTTCTGGCGGTGGCCCCGGTGCTGGAGCCCTATCGATACGATGTCGTCTCCGGGGACCTGGCGGAACTGGTCCTGGATCGCCTGGCGGCCAGGCAGTGGAAGGTCGCGGTGGCGGAGAGCTGCACCGGCGGGCTCGTGGCAGGACGTCTCACGGCCGTTCCGGGAAGCTCAAGGGTCTTCCTCGGGGGAATCGTGGCGTATCATGATGAGGTCAAGTCATCCCTCCTCGGGGTGCCCGAGGAATGGATTCGGACCCATGGCGCCGTCTCCGACCAGGTGGTACGGGCCATGGCCCGGGGCGCCGCCAAACGATTGAGCGCCCAAGTCGCCGTGGCGGTGAGCGGCGTAGCCGGACCGGGAGGTGGAACCCCGACCAAGCCTGTGGGACTGGTATGGTTCGGGCTCCATTCCCCCGAGGGGGAGTGGAGCTGGAGCGAACGCTTTTCCGGGGGACGGGACGAGGTCCGGGAGCGATCCGCCCAGTATGCCCTCCAGCGGTTGGCCGATGCGGCGAACCCCGATCCCCGGGAAGGGTAGATCCCTACTTCCACCCGAACGATCGAACCGACAGGATGAAATGATGCGAGACCAGAAGGAGCGGGAGCAAGAGACCCAGGAGGCGGAGCCCGGTCACGGCGCTTCGTCATCCAGCGAATCCGACGGAGTGGAGGCCATGGTGGATATCGGACCGGCAGGAAGTGAAGATGAGGCTGGGGGGCTCACCGTCCTGGAGCGGGAGCTGGCCGACCTCAGCGACCGGCACCTCCGCCTGGCAGCCGAGTTCGAGAACTACCGGAAGCGAACCCGCGAGGAACTCCTCTCCTCCGGAACCCGGGCCCAGGCCTCACTGGTGGCGACCCTTCTTGACGCCCTGGATGATTTCAAGCGGATCATCGAGTTGGACGAGGCCCAGGCGTCTCTGGAATCGGTGCTGGAAGGGATCCAGCTGGTGGAGCGAAAACTGCAACGCTCCCTCTCCGAGGCGGGGGTGGAATGGGTAGAGCCCTGGGGTGAGGCCTTCGATCCCGAGCGCATGGAGGCGGTGATGCGCGTCCCAACGGAGGTGGAGGAAGAGGACGACACGGTCGACCAGGTCTTCCAGCGAGGTGTCGAGTTCAAGGGGCATCTGGTGCGCCCCGCCCGGGTAACGGTTCGGAAGTTGGACGCGTGATTCCCGGGGCAGCCACACGATCGACTTCGGCCAGGAGGCGGAGGACGGGATGACTACCGGGACCAAGGACTACTACCAGATCCTAGGGGTCTCGGAGAAGGCGGAGGCCGACGAGATCCGGAAGGCCTATCGGAAACTGGCGAAGAAGTATCACCCTGACGCCAATCAGGGAGACCCTTCCGCGGAATCTCGCTTCAAGGAAGTGGGCGAGGCCCACGCCGTCCTCTCCGATGCAGAGAAGCGAAAGCAGTACGACCAGATGCGGAAGATGGGATCGTTCGGGTTCGGCGCCGGCCGAGGTCCCCGGCCGGGCGCGCCTGATCCGGGGGGCGCCGGCTTTCCGGGGGGAGAGACGTTCTCCTTTGATGACCTGGGTGGGCTGGGAGGGTTGGGGGATATCTTCTCCGGGATCTTCGACCGGGGCCGAAAGGGGGCGCGGCGAGCCGGTCCCCAACGCGGGGAGGACGTGGAGGTCTCGGCGGAGATCTCCTTCCAGACCGCTGTCCGGGGTGGAAACATCACCATCCAGGTGCCCATCACCGAGGGGTGCGCCACCTGCGGAGGTTCGGGGGCGGCGCCGGGCAGGGGACTCCGGAACTGTGGGGAATGCGGTGGCGCCGGAACGGTCTCGTTTGGTCAGGGCGGGTTCGCGGTGAAGCGCCCCTGCCCGGCGTGCATGGGAAGAGGCCGGATTCCCGAGGTTCCCTGTCCCTCCTGTGCTGGATCGGGTCAGGTCCGTCAGACCCGGAAGCTCCAGGTGTCGGTGCCGGCCGGCGTGGAGACCGGAAGCCGGATCCGACTTTCGGGGCAGGGGGAGTCCGGCTCCCAGGGTGGCCCGCCAGGCGACCTGATCCTGGTCTTCCAGGTGAAGCCCCACCGGTTCTTCCGCCGGGAGGGGCTGGACATCCACGTCACCGTACCCGTGAACCTGGCCCAGGCGACATTGGGCTCGAAGGTCAAGGTGAGAACGGTGAGCGGGAAGCACGTGGTGCTTAAGATTCCACCGGGAACCCAGAGCGGTACCCGCTTCCGCATCCGGGGGCAGGGGATGACCCGTGGGGAGCGGACAGGGAACCAGTACGTCGAGGTCCGGGTGGAGGTCCCCGAAACCCTCACCCCGGAAGGGGAGGAGGCCATGAAGTCGTTTGCAGAGAGCGCCGGCCTCCGGTACTGAGCCACGGCGTCCTCCTGGTGTGGTGCATCAGAGATTCGGCGAATGTCGGCGAATCTCTTACGCAATACACTACCCGGCGCTTGCCATCCGAACAGCGGCGCCGATCCGCCCTCCGCCCAGCATCCGATCCCCCTGGAAGATCACGGCGGATTGGCCTGGGGTCACCGCCGGTTGGGGCTCCTGGAACCGCACCCGGAGCTGGGAGGTCTCCTCCGAGGTCTCCTCCGGGGTCAGCGCGCCTTCCGGAGCCAGCACGGCGGGGACCGCCGCCGCCCGATGACGGATCTGGACCTGGACCGTGGACCCCATTTCCGGCGGATCCCCGGTGAGCCAGTGGATCCCCTCCACCGTCATCTCCTCGGAGGTCAGCGCCTCCCGGGGTCCCACCACCACCTCCCGGGAATCCGGGCGGATCTCCAGGACGAAGAAGGGTTCGGGGAATCCACCCCCCAGTCCGCGTCGCTGCCCCACCGTGAAGCTGGCGTATCCCTGGTGCTCCCCCAGCACCGCTCCCTCCAGGGATACGATGGGCCCCGGCTCGAGGGCGGGGTGCCGGGGGCGGAGCCGCTGGGAAAGGAACTCACGGTAGTCTCCCGAGGGGACGAAGCAGATCTCCTGGGACTCGGGCTTCTCGGCCGTCACGAGTCCCAGCTCCCGGGCGAGTTCCCGCACCTCCGCCTTGGTGAGGTCTCCCAGGGGGAACTGGAGGAGGGGGAGCATCTCCCGGGGAAGGCCCCAGAGGAAGTACGCCTGGTCCTTGTCCCGGTCCGCGCCCCTCAGGAGCCGGGATTCCCCGGAGGAAGGGTGTTCGATCCGGACGTAGTGTCCGGTGGCGATGGCATCGCAGCCCAAGGCCCGCCCCCGCTGAAGGAGGTCCCGGAACTTGGTGTTGGAGTTGCACCGGACGCAGGGGTTGGGGGTCCGTCCCCGGGCGTATTCCCCCACGAAGTCGTCGATGACATCCCGGGTGAACTCCTCCTCCACGTCGAAGACGTAGTGGGGGATCCCCAGGCGGTTCGCCACCTGCTTGGCGTCCAGGATTCCGTCCAGTCCACAACAGGTCCGGGAGGGGCCGGCACTCTCGTCGTAGCAGAAGGTCTTCATGGTGACCCCCACCACCTGGTGCCCGGACTGGTGGAGGAGCGCGGCGGCCACCGACGAATCCACCCCTCCCGACATGGCCACCAGGATCCTTTGCGGCGTGGCGGTGGCGGTGGCCGGAGCCGTGGACGACGGAGCCTTGGCCGGAGCCTGCCCGGCCTTTGCTCTGCTGCTCGATTGTCTCATGTTCTGCCTCCGAACTTCCTCCACGGCATTCCTTGGACTCCCCGTACGCGAGAGAGGACCTGAAGGATCCGTGCGCCCGCCGTTTCCACCTCCCCGGCGGTCGTACTCCACCCCAGGGAGATCCGCAGCGGAGCGACCTTCTGGGCCGCTTCACCGTAGAGGGCCCGAAGGACTGGACTCACGCTGGTGGCGCCGCTGCGGCAGGCCGATCCAGCGGAGACGGCCACCCCTTCCAGGTCCATCGCCCCCGGGAGAAGGTCCCGCGGGACCGCGGGGACGCCCAGATTGAGAATGTGGGGGGCCCGGGGACCCTCTCCCCCGTGCACCCGGAGGTCGGGCATCTTCTCCATGATCCGCGCTTGGAGCCCATCCCGAAGCGCCGCCAGTCGGCGGGCCTCCCCTTCCATGGACTCGAGGGCCAGCGCCAGCGCCTCGGCGGTGCCCGTGGCGGCCTCCACATCCACCGTTCCGGGGCGAACCCCGCCTTCCTGTCCGCCCCCAACCAGGAGAGGAGCGAGGGGCACGCCCGCCTCCCGGACCAGGATCCCCGCTCCTCCCGGGCCGCCAAGCTTGTGGGCCGAGAAGGAGAGGAGATGGGGAGGGGGACCGGCTCCTTCCTCCCCCCAGGGGAAGGGCACTCGGCCCACCCCCTGGACCGCATCCACATGGACCACCACGCCCCGTTCCCGGCAGCGGCGGATGACCTCCGCCACCCCCAGGACAAGGCCCGTCTCGCCATTCACGAGCTGGACGGAGACCACCGGCAGGGGTTGTTCCGGGGTCCGGGTCAGCAGGCGGTCCAGCTGTGCCCCGTCCACCTGTCCCGAGGGCAGGACGTCCAGGATCTCCACCTGGACCCCGAACCGGCGGGCGGCGGCCTCCGCCGACTCCCGCACCGCCGAGTGCTCCAGTGCCGAATGGGCCACCACGGGCGGACTGGCGCGGGACCTACTCCCTCCCGCCCTCTCCTCCAGCGCCGCCAGGACCCTTCCCTGAATGGCCAGGTTGTCCGATTCAGTGCCTCCCCGGACGAAAAAGACCTCTCCCGGCGTTCTCCCCAGGAGCCCGGCTATACGCTCCCTGGCTCCTTCCAGGAGCCCCCGGGCTTCCCGGCCCCGCCGATGGGGCGAGGCCGGGTTCCCCCGGGGATGGGCGCGCACCTCCTCCATGGCCCTCGCCACCCGGGGGTGGAGGTGGGTGGTGGAGGCGTGGTCCAGGTAGATGAGTTCCATGGCCTGGGATCCCGGGCGCGCCGCGTCGTGGGTGGTGGGGAGAGTGGGAGAGATGAAGGGGAGCGGGGCGGACGAGGATGAGGGTTCTGCTTGCTCCTGCCCCGCCAACCCCTAAGTTAGCGGGGAGGGTCGGTCTTCTGAACCGACGCCCACACCCCTCCACCGGTATCCATGCCCCCTGATTCGGCTCCTTCCGCCTCCTCGCCTCCCTTCCCACCCCGAGCTCCCCGGCGCTTCCGCGCCACGGTCCACGGTACCGTCTTCGCGGAACGGGAGTCCGCTCTGGACCGGATCCGGGAAGGAGATGCTCTCACCCTCATCCCCGATCCACCCATGCAGGAGAGCCCCGAAGTCTGGGTCCATCTCCCCTCTGGGGAGCCGGTGGGGAGACTTCCCTCCGAGATCGGCAGTTGGCTCGCCCCCTGGCTACTGGAGGGAGGCGCGGCCCAGGCCCGGGCCCTTCGGATCTCCGGCCCCGAAACCCCGAGTTGGCGCCGTCTCCTTCTGGAGGTGAGTTGCGTCTGACCGGTGCGTCTGGCCGGTGAAGACGAAAGCAGGCCCTACGGGTCAGAAGGTGGTCACGTCGCCCGCTTCCCCGAGGGTATCCAGGAGGAGGGGTTCCCGGACCCAGAACGGCTCACCGAAGGGACGCCGGATGCGGGATCCCCAGACGGCCAGGTGGGCGCGAATCTGTTCCTCCAGGGGCCGCTCTCCCCTGGGATAGACCTCGCCGGCGCCCAGAGCCCCAGTGAACTGGGACTCGAAGCAGGCCAGCGCCGCCAGCTTCCGGTCCAGGGTGTCTGTCACATCCACGACGAACGAGGGGGGAGGGGCGTCCTCGCGGAAGGCGATGGCGTGGACAATGCGGACCGGGCGGAAGGGCTCTCCCGGAGCATCCAGGTTCCGGAGCCCTGCCAGGAAGGCGGCAGCGGTGACGAGCCGCGCGGCCGCTCGGTGATCGGGGTGGCGCCCCTCCAGCCAGTGGGTCACCACCACCCGGGGTCGGAGCTGCCGCAGGGCCGCCGCCACTGCCCGGCGCGCCAGGTGGCCATCGTCGACACGCCCGTCGGGGAGTTCCACGTTCCTCCGCACGTGGATCCCGAGGATCCGGGACGCGGACTCCGCCTCCTGGGCCCGGATCTCCGGGGAGCCCCGGCTTCCCAGTTCACCCCTCGTCAGGTCCAGGATCCCCACCCGCTCGCCCCGATCCACGCTCCGGGCCAGCGTACCACCGCAGAGGAGCTCGGCGTCATCAGGGTGGGCGAAGATCGCCAGTACGTCCAGGGGGGGAGATGGAGTCATGGATGGGACGCGGGGTGGAGGTGGGTTCGTTCGAGGTGAGTTCGTCGGGATTCGTCGGAATCCGGGAGAAGCTTCCCGTTGGATTGCGCCCCCATGATATCACGGGAGGCCCGGCCGTGCCCGTGGCCTACTCGTACCGGAGGGCGTCCACCGGCTCCATCCGGGCGGCCCGGACCGCCGGGATGAGGCCGAAGAGCATCCCGGTGACCGCGGCCATGGTGAGGCCCGCCAGGGCGGCCCAGAGGGGCACCGCGGCGGGGATGGGCGTCGCCGCCGCCACCCCCCAGGCCAGTCCCGCCCCCAACAGGAGTCCAGCGCCTCCTCCCAGGAGGGTGAGAAAGCCCGCCTCCACCAGGAACTGCCAGAGGATCTCGCCTCCGGTAGCCCCCACCGCCTTCCGGATGCCGATCTCCCGGGTCCGCTCAGTGACGGAGATCATCATGATTCCCACCACGCCGACGCCCCCCACCAGGAGCCCCACCGACGACAGGGCCAGCATGACAATGAAGAAGACGCCGGTGAACTGGTCGAAGAGCTCCAGCAGCTGGGTGGAACGGAGGATGGAGAAGTCGTTGGCCACCCCCGGCGCCAGCCCCCGGAGGCTCCGCATGAGACCGGTGACCTGGTCTTCCACCACGGCCTGGGGAACATCGTCCCGGGGAACCACCGCGATCTGTCCCCACTCGCTGTCGATCTTCATCCGCCGGAGGGCGGTGGTGTAGGGGAGGATGGCGATGTGGGGAACGGCGCCGGAGAAGAGGTCCTCGGCCGGCTCGAAGGTCCCCACCACGGTGAGGGGAACGGGGGTGCCGTCGGTCCCCCAGGTCCGGACCCGCTGCCCCAGGGGGTCCCGGGTCCCGAAGAGATCCGAGGCCAGGCGGTCCGAGATCACCACCACCGACCGGGCCTCCTCCACCTCCACGGGGATGAAGTTGCGCCCCCGGGTGAAGGTGACCCCCCGGTACCGGGGCCAGATGGAGGACTCCGCTGCCCCGATGATCCCACTCACCTGGGTCCCCTCCCAGGCCAGGGTCATTCCTCCTGCGCCCCCCGGATCCTGGAGGCCGAAGGAGATGACCGCGCTCTCTACACCTGGAAGCTCCGCCAGCCGCTGCGCCTCTTCCACCGTCACCGGGGGACGCCGGAGCCACTCGGGCTGGGTGCCGTCCCCCACCAGGCGGACCTCGCTCAGGTCGAAGCGGGTCACGAAGAAATTCCGGGGGCCGGCGGAGTCGATGCTGGCCTGTACCGACCCGCGGATCCCCGTGATCAGGGCCGCCATGAGCACCACCACGCAGACCCCGATCCCGATCCCCAGGATGGTGAGCCCCGAGCGGAAGGGGTTGGCCCGCAAGGATTCCAGGGCGATCCGGACGCCTTCCCGGATCCCCTGGAGGAAACGGAGGAGGCGGCGCATGCTACTCATACCGGAGGGCGTCCACGGGGTTGAGTCGAGAGGCCCGGAGGGCAGGGTAGACCCCCGCCACCACCCCCACGGAAATGCCCAGCGCTACCCCCAGCACCACCCAGTGGGGAGCCACGGCGGCGGGAAGGGGCGTGAAGGTCCGCACCAGGGCGGTGAGCCCCAACCCGATCCCCACGCCCACCACGGCCCCGGCCCCGGAGAGGGTGGCGGCCTCCACCAGGAACTGTCCCACGATGTCCCGACGGCGGGCCCCCAGCGCCTTCCGCACCCCCACCTCCCGAGTGCGCTCCATCACCGAGACCAGCATGATGTTCATGATGACGATGCCTCCCACCACCAGGGAGATTCCCACCAGCCCGGGAAGGGCGACGAAGAGGATGGTGGAGATCCGGTCCCAGAAGGCCAGGGAGTCCTCCGCGGTATCCAGGTGGAAATCGTTCACCTGATCCGGCCGGAGCCGTCGGGAGACCCGGAGGATGGCCTCCGTCTCCGCCAGCGCCCCCCGGAGGTCCGCCGGATCCACGGTCTGGATCACGATCTGCCCCACCCCACCCCGTTCCGGGTGGATCCGCCCGACGCGGGAGGTGATGGGGATCATGACCCGATTGTCCAGGGACATTCCCAGAAGGGACCCCTGTTCCTCCAGAACCCCCACCACCCGGTAGGGGAAGCCCCGGATCCGGATCTGGCGGCCCAGGGGGTCCTCGTTCCGGAAAAGGGCCTCGACCACCGTGGTCCCCAGGATGGCCACGGGGATCCCCCGGGCTTCCTCCTGCTCGGAGAAAGGGCGTCCCGCCGCCACCCGGAGATCCCGGATCTCCAGGACTTCCCGGGAGACGGCCTGGATCTGGGCGTTCTCCACCCGACGGCCCTGGGAGGTGCGGATCTCCCCGGTGGCGTTGGACTCCACTCCCACCCGCACGGGGACGGTGAGACGGTCCCGGAGCTCCGCCGCCTCGGCCACGGTGGGGCGGGGTCGCCGGAGCCACTCCCGCCACTGGGCCCCCCCGGGGTTGATCTGGACCTGGGGGAAGCGCCGGACCTGGATGGTGTTGACGCCGTATACCTGGCTGGAGAAGTCCTCGGTGATGTAGCGGTCCATCCCCTCCACCACGCTCACCACCACCACCAGGAACATGACGCCGATGACCACCCCCAGGACGCTGAAGGAGCTCTTCAGCTTCTCCTGCCGGATCTGGAGGAGGGCCAGTCGGATCCCTTCCCGGAAATGCATCAGGGGCGGCGGCGGAAGGCGGGGAGGAAGGCGGGGCGGAGGGTGCGACGGAAGTCGCGGCCGGGGGTCGTCACCGGGAGCTCGGGTTCCGTTCCTGGATCCGGACCGCGTCCCCGTCCTGGAGGTTCTGGATCTCCTGGAAGGGGCCGCTCACCAACGAGTCTCCGGGGCTGACCCCGGAGAGGATCTCGAAGAACTCCTGTCCCGTGATCCCGATCTGGACGGGCTGCCACACCGCCCGACCCTCCCGGACCAGGAAGACCCCCTCCACCCGCCGGGGGCCGGCGTCCCGGGCCAGGAGCCCCCGTCGTGCACCCTCCACGGTGTCGGAGGCGGCACGGGTGGCGCCGTTGTCCTCTCCGCCCTCCTCCCGGGTGGTGACGGAGATGATGGGGACCGCCACCGCCCGCTCCCGCTGGTCCACGATGATGTCGGCGGTGGCGGAGAGGTCGGGTCGGAGTGTCGGCGGGGGATCCAGGAGGGTGAGGACCACCTCGTAGTCCACCGTGCTCTGGCTTCCGCCCCCCGGGGCCGACGCTCCCGAAGCGCCCTGGATTGCCGAGTTCCCCACGGTAACCACCCGGGCGGCGAACCGTCGACCCGGGAAGGCGTCCAGTTCCACCAGGGCCGAGTCGCCGAGGGAGATCTGGGGGACATCGGTCTCGTCCACCCGGAGGACCGCCTCCACCCCCGAGAGATCCCCGATGGTAAGGAGCAGGCTTCCGGGGTTGTTCATGGTTCCCACCACCACCGTCTCCCCCTCCTCGATGTTGAGGCGGATGACCCGACCGGCGATGGGCGCCGAGATGGTGGTGCGGGACAGGTTCTCTGCGGCTTCGTCCACCCCGGCCCGGGCCTGTTCCACGGCGTGCTGCGCCGAGGAGAGGAGGGACCGCTCCACCTCCACCCGGGTCTCCACCTCCTCCAGGGCCTGGGTGCTCACCAGGTCGGGATTTCGCGCCCTCAGGTCCCGGAGCCGATCCGTCTCCCGGTGGGCCTGGAGTAGGCTGGCCCGCTGCTGGGAGACCTGGGCCTCCGCCTGGGAGAGGGCGGCCCGGGCCCGGGAGAGGGCGGCCTGGGGCTGGGAGGGGTCGATGCGGAGCAGGAGATCCCCCCGTTGCACTTCGTCCCCCTCCTCCACGTTGAGCTGGATCACCCGGCCCATGACGTCAGAGGAGATGTTCACCTGCCGACGCGCCCGGATGCTCCCGGTGGCGGTGATGGTGGAGATGAGCTCCCGCTCCCGGACCTCCTCGGTACGCACCTCCACCCCCCGGTCGCCGGAGCGGTTCACGGCGAAGGCCACCCCGGCCCCCACCACCACCAGGATCACCACCGCGATCCCCACCTTTCCACCACCTGACATGGTTCGCTCCCTTACCGGCTTCGAAGAGGCATGCCCACCAGCGCTTCAAGCGCCGACAGGGCCTCGTGGTATCCGTAGATGGCGTCCAGGCGCTCCCGCTCGGCCCGGGCAAGGATGGCCTCGGCGTCGGCGAGCTGGAGGAAGTCCACCATCCCGACCTCGTACTGCTCCCGGGCCAGTTCCAACTGCGACTGCGCCACCTCCCGGTTCACCTCCTCAATCCGGGCGGCCTCCAGCGCCGTTCGGACCACGGTCACTTGCCGGATCACGTCGCCCCGAAGGCGCCGGGTCCGGTCCTCGGTCCGGAGGCGGGCGGACTCCCGCTCCACCCGGGCCGACTCCACCCGGTGCTGGCGTTGGAGCCCCTGGAAGACCGGGAGGCTGATGGAGAGGGCGGCGGAGGGGGGCTGGCGCGTGAAGTCCAGGGGAAAGGCCCGGTTCTCCTCAAGGATCCGCTCCCGGTCCGCGTCGCGGAACTGAAACGGCGCGCAGTTGATGGGGGAAATGGGTTCCACCAGGCGGGAGAGGATGTCATTGTTGGTCAGACACTGCTGGAACTGGGCCTCGGCCTGACGCCGGGCCTGGTCCACCAGGAAGGAGCCCTGGACCGCTCGCCGGGCGAATCCGCTCCACCCCGCGGAGAGCTGCAGGTTGGGAAGGTAGGTGCTCCGGGCGGAACGGAGGGCCACGCCGGTGCGCTCCTGCTGGGCCTGGAGGGCGTGGAGCTCCGGGTTGGCCGTCTGGGCCCGGGAGACCAGGATCTCCTCATCCAGTTGCACCGCCTCGGCGACGGAAAAGCGGGTGGTAAGTCGCAGTTCCCGGTCCGCCTCCGGCTCTCCCAGTAGGAGAAGGAGGCCAATCCCGGCGTTCCGATGCTCTCCCTCCGCCCGGATGAGACCCACCCGGGCACGCCCCACGGCGAGCTCCGCCTGACGGGCGTCCAGAGGGGTGGCCGAGCCCACCGCCACACGTCCCCGTGCCAGCTCCAGGTTTCGCTCCGCCTGCTCCAGCTCGCGTTGGGCCAGCCGGATCCCCTCTTCACCCCGGAGGACGGCCAGGTAGCCCTGGGTCACCTCCAGGATCAGGGCCGCTTCCGCCGCGCCCACCTGGGCCCGGGCCGCCTCCAGCCCCGCGTCGGCTTCCCGGGGCGCCAGAAGAGCGCCGGCCGACAGGTTCAGTGTGAATCCCGCATCCCACGAGGAAAAGAGCCAGGAGGGCTGCTCGCCGATTCCCAGCTGACCGGCGGTGAGGCCCCCCAGTCGCTGTTCTCCGGCCCCCTGCCAGGAGAGCCCGCTCCCCACCGAGAAGGTGGGGAGAAGGGTGGCTCGGGCCGATCGGGCGGCCCACTGGGCGGCGGACACCTCGCCCTGGGGGATCCGAACCGAGGGGCTGGTCCGGGCGGCCTGGGCTATGGCCTGATCCAGGCTCAGGTTCAGGGTGGGTGTCTCCTGGGCGACCCCTTCCACTGCCCAGGCCGCTGACCAGATCCCGACTCCCAGGAAGAGAGCCCAGTGGAGAGGGCCGCTCATTCGACGGGGTGCGTGGGATGTGGATGGGGGCATGGATCTTCCTCGTGTTCCTGGTGCGTCGGACCGGCAGGGTCGAGAAGAGCCGGGGATTGAATGGAATCGGCCCCGGCGGC
>REED01000196.1 GCA_007695225.1 Gemmatimonadales bacterium | reverse complement strand
CCCGTCACCGACCTTCCAGGCTCCTCGCGCGCCGGGGGCAGCTCCCGCACGATCTCCGCCAGGTGTCCCACCGCGTCGTCGAGTTGGGTGTCGGAGAGATAGGGGGCGGGGCCCAGTCGAAGCCGGTCCCCCCGGGCATCGGTGAAGACGCCCCGCCGTCGGAGGGCCGCAACCAGCTCCGCCGCCTGGGGAGCCTGGAGGGCCAGGAATCCGCCCCGGTCCTCCAGGGGGACCTCATGGGCGACCTGGAGCTGTCGGGGATCCAGGTCGGCTTCCTGGATCCGCCGAAGGAGTCGTCCCACCTGGTGCTGGTTCAGTTCCCGGAGGAGGGGTACGGTGAGCCCCCGGGTCTGGAAGTGGTCCAGAACCGCCGCGGCCCGGTAGTGGGCGGTGGGGTCGAAGGTGGATCCTGCGAAGCGATCGGCCCCCTCGCCGTAGGCCACTCCGCCGGGAACCCGGGGGGCGCCGAGCTCCCCGAACTCCCCGAACCAGCCGGTGAGGATGGGCCGGAGGCGGGTCTGGCGAGGGAGGCGGAGGAAGCAGCAGGCCTCGCCCCACTGGAGGTACTTGTACCCCCCGCCCACGACGAAGGCGTCCGCGAGCCCTTCCAGGGGGAGGGAGAGGGGGACGACGTTGACGCTGTGGTAGCTGTCCACCAGGAGTTCGGCGCCGTGGCGGCGGCAGGCGTCCTGGACGAGCCCCAACTCCGGGACCCGCAGGGCGCTCTCGTACAGGACCGACGAGACCAGGACGGCGGCGGTGCGGGCGTCGACTGCGTGGGCCAGTCGCCGGCTGAGCCCGTCCACCGGGGCGTCGGGTCGGTGGGCCGGCACCCTCACAATCTCCACCCCTTCCTCTCCCAGTCGCCCCAGGAGTCGCCGGATGGTGTGGAACTCACCGTCGGTGGTCACCAGGCGGGGACGTTCCCGAAGGGGGAGCGCCGAAAGGAAGCGGGCCACCAGTTCCAGGGTGTTCTCCCCCAGGGCCACGTCGGCGCCGGGATCCTCGAGGAGGTCCCCCACCCCCGCCCGGATCCGGGCGGAGCGCCGGAAGGCGTGCTCCCACTTGTCGTCCACGTACGTCGCCGCGTCCAGCCACGCCTGCTTCTGGGCCTGATAGGCCACGTCGGGCCAGGCCTGATGGGAATGGCCGGTGAGGAGGAGACGGTCGGCGACCCGGAACCGGGTGTAGTCGGCAGCGAGGGGGTTGGGGTGGGCGGCCAGGTCGGCGGGGCCCCCCAGGAGGGGAGCCGGAGAGGAAGGGGCCATTGAACTGGGGTCTGGGGTGAGCGGCCCGGCAGCCAGCGACGGGCTGGCGGGTCAGAAGCGGTTCCGGATGGCCCAGAGGTCCGGGAAGAGGGCGGCCCCCAGGGTGGTGCGCAGGTACTCCGCTCCCTCAGACCCCCCGGTTCCCTTCCGGTGCCCGATGGTACGCTCCACCATCTTCACATGGCGGTAGCGCCACTCCTGCATCCCTTCGTCCAGGTCCACCAGGAGTTCGCAGACGGCAGAGGCCTCCGGATCGTTTCGATAGACCCCCACCAGGAGGGACTGGAGCTCCTCCGAGGGCTCGATGGGACGGGTCACGTCCCGGCCCAGGTGGGACGCCGGAACGGCGTGTCCCTTCCGGGCCAGGAAGTGGAGGAAGCTGTCCCAGAGGGTGGGCTCCACGAAGCGCCGCTCCAGCGCCTGCCGTCCCCGTTCACCTCGGGGGAACCCCCGCATCATGGCCTTCCGCTTGTGGGCCAGAACGAACTCCAGCTGCCGGAACTGGTCGGACTGGAACCCGCTGGCGGCATCCAGCCGGTCCCGGAAGGAGAGGAATTCCAGGGGCGTCATGGTCTCCAGGATGTCCAGTTGGGACACCAGGACCTTCAGGATGGTGAGGATCCGTTTCAGCGTATGCTGCGCCCGGTGGGTGTCGCCGGATTCCAGGAGTCCCTTCAGGTAGTCGATCTCATGGAGGACCTGGCGGAACCAGAGCTCGTAGACCTGGTGGATGACGATGAAGAGGAGCTCGTCGTGCTCCGGGCCATGGGAGCGGGGCTGCTGGAGGGAGAGGAGCTCCTCCACCTTCAGGTAATGCCCATAGGTGAGGGCCCGGTCCACCGAGACCTCGGCGGGAACCGGGGGACCTTCCTCCGTCGCCTCGGCGTCGTGGGGGGACTCCGATTCTTGCGTCATCAGGACCTCGGCGTGTAGCGATCCAGGGACAGGCGAGAGTCCAGCCCGGGGCCTTCGACGGGGGGTCGGGGTGGTCCCCCGTCAGCTCCTTCGCCGCTCCAATTCCTCCATCACCGAACCCCAGCTCATCCCGGCGCCCTTCAGCGCCACCATGATGTGGTAGAGAAGGTCCGCCGCCTCCTCGGGGGCCCGGGGATCCTTCCGGACCAGGGCCGTCACCAGTTCCACCGTCTCCTCCCCCAGCTTCTTCAGGCGGAGATTCTCGTCGGTGAGGAGGCGGGTGGTGTAGCTCCCCTCGGGGCGCTCCCGATCCCGGGCCTCAAGGACGTTCCAGAGTTCGGTGAGGACGTGGTCGCGAGCGGGGCCGGCGCCGGGGGTGACCGCGCTGTCTTCTGCGCCCAGTCCTCCGAAACAGGTGGCCTCCCCGGTGTGGCACGCGGGCCCCTCCATGGTGACCTGGGCCAGGACCGTGTCGGCATCGCAGTCGGCGTGGAGGGAGACGACTTCCTGCAGGTTTCCCGAACTCTCCCCCTTCTTCCAGAGGGCGCTCCGCGACCGGGACCAGTAGTGCATGAAGCCGGTCTCCAGCGTCAGCTCCAGCGCCTCCCGGTTGGCCCACGCCATCATGAGGACGGCGCCGGTCCGGGCCTCCTGGGTGACCACCGGAACCAACCCCCGGTCATCGAAGCGGAGGGTGTCCAGGGCGTGGGGGGTGGAGAGGCTCCGATTTGTCAGGGCGTCCCTGGATCCGCTCATGCGCCCTCCGGGGCCACCGGCTGGCTTGGGCGCACCGGGATCCCCCAACTGGCCAGGGACTCCTTGAGTGCCCCCACCGTCGTGAGGCCGTCATGGAGGATGCCCGCCAGGAGGACCGCGGCCGCCTTCCCCTCCTGGAATCCCTCCCGGAGGTGCTCCGCCGAGCCGGCGCCTCCTGAGGCGATGACGGGCACCGGAACCGCCTCGGCCACCGCACGGGTCAGCTCCAGGTCATATCCGGTGCGCACACCGTCCTGGTCCATGGAGGTGAGAAGGATCTCCCCGGCGCCCCGATCCACGCACGCCTTCGCCCAGGCCACCGCCTCCAGGTCGGTGGGGGTCCGTCCCCCGTGGGTGTGGTGGTACCATCCCGGGCCCGAAGGCCCGTCCTCGAGCCGGGCGGCATCGATGGAGGCCACCACGCACTGGCTTCCGAAGCGCTCGGCGCCACGGGTGAGGACCGATGGATCCCGGACGGCGCCGGAGTTCACCGAGACCTTGTCCGCCCCGGCCCGGAGGAGGGCGTCCATGTCTTCCACGGTCCGGACGCCGCCCCCCACGGTGAGGGGGATGAAGAGGACCTCGGCGGTGCGCCGCACCGTCTCCAGGAGGGTGCCCCGCCCCTCGTGGGAGGCGGAGATGTCCAGGAAGACGATCTCGTCGGCGCCCTCGGCCTCGTACCGACGGGCCAACTCCACCGGGTCCCCCACATCCCGGAGGCCCACGAACTTCGTCCCCTTCACCACCCGGCCGTCCTTCACGTCCAGGCAGACGATGACCCGGGGTCGGAGCATGGCTCAGCCCTCCCTGGGGGAGTCGGGACCTTCGGCGGGCCCCCCGGCCGATGGCCGCGGGGGAACGTCCACTTCCAGCGCCACCGAGCCCTTGGTGCTGAAGACCTGATCGCCCTCCCGGAAGGCCTGGCGCAGGGCCAGCCCGGTGGCCTTCACCGCCGCTTCCACCATGTGGTGCCGGTCCCGTCCCCGGATCACCTTCACGTGGAGTGTGGCCCCCAGGTTCACCGCCATGGACTGTAGGAAGTGCTCGTAGAGGGCCGAGGGGAGGCGCCCCACGTAGTAGGCCCGCCCCCCCACATCCACGGCGGCCTGCACCAGCGCCTCGTCCATGGGAACGAGGGCCCAGCCGAAGCGCTCGGCCCGGGTGGGGACCTCGGCGGCCAGGGCCAGCCCCAGGGTGATGGCCACGTCCTCCACCAGGTGGTGGCGGAGGTCCCCGGTGGCCTCAACCAGGAGTCCGAGGCCGGCATAGCGGGCAAGGGTCACCAGCATGTGGTCCAGGAAGGTGTCCCCGGTGGCCACCTCGATCCGGTCGTCGTTGAGGCGGACCTCCAGGCTGATCCGGGTCTCCTTGGTCTCGCGATGGATGCGACTCATCTCGCTTCTCTCCCTTCAGTGGATGGGGTACCTCCGGTCGCAGCCGAGCCCCCGAATTCGGAAGCTACCCGGTCCCGGTCCAGCACATCGGTATAGAGGGCCATCCCCAGGACGGCGCCGGCGGCTCCCCTCTCCGCCAGGAAACGGAGCTCCTCCACGGTGGTGACGCCGCCGGAGATCCAGACGGGATGGGGCGCCCCGGCGAGCACCTCGGCGACCTCGGCCCGGTGGATGCCCTCCACCCGTCCCTCCCGTCCCACATCGGTGCACAGGACCCCCGCCAGGGGGAGGTGGGCGAGCCCCTCCAGGAAGTCCAGGATCCGGAGGTCCGACGCCTCGGTCCATCCCTTCCGGAGGACGATCCCGTCCCGGATGTCCGCCGCCACCATGACGGCGCCGGGGTGGCGCTCCGCCAGTGCCGCCAGCCAGTCGGGGTCGTCCACCGCCCGGGTGCCCACAATGACCCGCTGGGCGCCCGCCTCCAGGAGGTCCCGAGCCCGCCCTTCGTCCCGGATTCCGCCCCCGACCTGGAGTTCTCCCGGCGCCTCCCGGGCGATCCGGTCGATGAGATCCAGGTTGTCCCCCGTTCCCAGCGCCGCATCCAGGTCCACCACGTGGAGGACCCGGAAGCCGCGATTCCGCCATCCCTTCGCCACCGCCACCGGATCGGGTAGAGAGACCCGCTCCTCCTCCGGGCGCCCTCCCACCAACTGCACGCAGCGCCCTTCCTTCAGGTCGACGGCGGGGATGGCGGTGAAGGGGATCGTCATGTGGCCACCTCGACCTCGGTCAGGAAGTTCCGGAGGAGGTGGAGGCCGGGGGCGGAGCTCTTCTCGGGGTGGAACTGGACCCCCCAGCTCCGGCCCTGACGCACCGCGGCCACGAACATCTCGTCCTCGTAGAGGGAACGGGCGATGATGGTCTCGTCCGCTTCGGGATCGCAGACGAAGGAGTTGGCATAGTAGGCGGTGAAGGGACCGATGCCCCGAAGGAGTGGATCGAGGGTCGCGCCGGCCTGGACCTCGGGGTCGGCTCCGGTCTCAACCCCGGGCTCGACCCTGGCCTCAACCCCGGGGTCGACCCTGGCCTCCACATCGTTCCAGCCCATCTGGGGGATGGTTCGGGCCCGGATCCGTCGGACCCGCCCGGGGATGAGCCCGATCCCCTGGCCCGATCCCTCCTCGCTCTCCCGGAAGAAGAGCTGCATCCCCAGGCAGATTCCCAGGCAGGGGAGCCCGTCCTCCAGCGCGCCACGGACCCGGTCCTCGTGACCGGCGAGGGCCTGGACCGCGGCCCCGAAGGAACCGACGCCGGGGAGGACCAGGGCGTCCCTGGCGAGAGCTTCGTCCCAGCGGGTGGTGACGGTGACGTGGGCGCCTCCCGCCTCCAATCCCTTCTTGAGGGAATGGAGGTTGCCGGCGCCGTAGTCGAAGAGGGCGACCTCGATCATGTGAGCATTCCGTCCAGTGCGTTCAGTAGCCGATCCATCTCGTCCCGGGGGCCCATGCTGACCCGGATGGCATCGCCCAGCCCGTGGAGCCCGGCGAAGGGCCGGACCGCGATCCCGGACTTCCGGAGCCGAGCCGTCACCATGTCGGCGGTGGCGGCGGAGCCCAGAGGCCCTTCCTCCAGGGGTAGACAGAGAAAGTTGGCGCCGGAGGGGAGGACCCGGAACCCCCGGGACTCCAACTCGGCGCGGAGGTAGCCTCTCTGGATGCGGGCCTCGGCCACGATTCCGGGGATCCATCCCTCCCGATCCTCCAGGGCAGCCACGGCGGCGGCTTCGGAGACCCGGGTGACCTTGTAGGGTCCCCGGGCCTTCTCGATCTCCCGCACCACCTCGGGGGCACCCACCGCGAAGCCCACCCGGAGCCCAGCGAGCCCGTAGGCCTTGGAGAAGGTCCGGAGGACCACCAGCCGCCGCGAGGTGGCGGCGCGCCGGAGGAAGTG
>REED01000195.1 GCA_007695225.1 Gemmatimonadales bacterium | reverse complement strand
GTCCGCTCCGGCGCCCACTTCGTCCGGTTCCGGGTGGAGCTGGAGGAAACCACCTGGTCGGCGGCCAGGGCGTCGGCGAAGGGGCCCATGGCCTCGCGGGCCTGCGCCAGGGGGAGATAGGTGAGGGGCTCCTCCCGCCCGGCCTCTTGGCGGGAGACCTCGGCCACCCGGGCTGCGGTGGCCACATCGGTGACACCGTGGAGGATGGTGCCGGTGGGGACGGAAAGGGCGCGGGCGTAGAGATCGGCCAGGTCCTCCACGTGGACCATGGACCAGCGCTGGCTCCCGTCCCCCACCACCGGGAGCTTTCCGGCCCCCATCTGCCCGGGGACCCCGCCTCCATGGCCCCAGGCCATCCCGGGGCGGAGCACCACGGTCCGGACATCCCGCCCGCCATACTCCAGGACCTCCCGTTCCAGGCCGGCGCGCCAGGCCACAAGCTCCAGGGGCCGGGGGTCCGATCCCTCATCCGACTCTCCGTTCCCCAGAACCCACAGCCCGCTGGTATAGATAAAGGGCTTCCGGCTGTCCTCCAGTGCCTCCAGGAGGGTCCGTGTGCCCTGGACATCCACCTCCGCGGTGTCGGGGCCCTTCACGGCTCCGGCGTGGACCAGGGCCTCGGCCTCCCGGGCCAGTCGGCGGAGGCTCTGCGGGTCCTTCAGGTCCCCGGTCAGGGCGGTCCACCCCCGGGCGGTGAAGTCCGCTTCCGCCCCTGGGCGGTGCGCCAGGGCCAGCACCTCGTGCCCCGCGGCCTTCAGCGCCTCGCCCACAGCGCTTCCGATGTATCCCGTACCCCCCGTCAAGCCGACGCGCATCCTTCCTCCCGTCCCTTTGGGTCTTCGTTTCCGGAGGGTTCCACTCCCCCACGTCCGGTATGTCCGGCGTCTCCGGCGTCTCCGGAAGGTAGCCCGGAGCCGGGCGGATGGCATCCAGGACGGCGGCGGCGTCAACTTGCGGTCCTGGGCGTCGGAGGAGAGCATGGGAGAGCGTCGGACCCTGACGGCCTGGGCGGGGCCTCCCACCTCGCTCCCTCTCCCACCTCGCCCTCCGTCGCAGACCTTTCCGTCCCCAAGATCCCACGAGGCCCCCATGACCCCCCGGATCCCCCGCACCCGCTTCCCGACTCCCCTGGTGATCCTGGGGATGGCCCTCACGGCCCTGACCCTGGGGGCGCCGGATGCCCTGCCCGCCCAGGCGGCTCTCCAGGTGGCTCCCCAGGCCGCTCCCCAGGTGGCACAGTCTGCGGCCGTGCCGTCGGCCGCCGCGGAGCGGGCGCTGGAGGCGGCCGACTTCTACCGGATGGTCTTGGTGGGGGACGTGGAGCTCTCGCCCACGGGGGAGTTCGTGGCCTTTACCGTGACCACCATCGACGAGGAGGAGAACGGCCGGAAGTCGGCGATCTGGATCCAGGAGCTGGCGGACGGCCGACCGGTGGGAGAGCCCTTCCGCTTCACCGATCCCACCCGGAATTCGTCGTCACCCCAGTGGTCTCCCGACGGCTCGACCCTGAGCTTCACCTCTCGCCGGGGGGATGAGGACGGTTCAGTCTGGTTCATCCGGGTGGCTCGCCCGGGGGGAGAGGCGTACCGCATCGACGGGGTCCGTGCATCGCCCCTCTGGTCTCCCGACGGAGGCACCATCGCCTTCGTGGCCGAACCGGAGCAAGAGGAGGAGAAGAGCGCCCAGGAGCGCCGGGTCGCGCCCAACGCCATCACCCAGGCCCTGGATTCCAAGCGGTTCGATGGTCATGTGGTCACCCACCGCCGCTACAAGTCGGATGGGACCTTCTCCTGGCTTCCCCATCCCTCCCACCGGCAGAAGAGCCAGCTCTTCCTCGTTCCGGCGGAGGGGGGCGAGGCCCGTCAGCTCACGGACTCGCCCTTCAATGTGCGCCAGGTGACATGGTCTCCCGATGGGAGTTGGTTCGCCTTCTCCATGAACGAGTCGGAGGATGATGAGTTGAGCCTGGATCCCACCGGCGGCGTCTACACCCTCTCCGCCCAGGGTGGAGAGCCCCGCCTCCTGGTGGATCTTCCCGGGAGCCAGTCCCAGCCCGCTATTTCCCCGGACGGCCGGAGGGTGGCCTTCCTCCATACCGGCGCGTGGGATGCCGAGACCGAGGTCATGGTGGTGGAGGTGGACAGCAACGGGACCGCCCAGGGGGCTCCGGTGCATGTCACGGCGGCGTGGGATCGCACGCCTGGCGCCCCCTCCTGGACCCCGGATGGCCGCTCCATCCGGTGGAGCGCCACGGTGAACGCCAACACCCACGTCTTCGAGGTGGCCGCTGAAGGGGGGGAGGTTCGGGCCATCACCCAGGGGGACCGGTCCCTGGGCTCCGTCTCGGTCACCGCCGACGGGCGCTTCATGGCCTACACCTCCACCGATCCCGTCTCTCCCGATGAGGTCCACATCGCCCGAGCGGACAGGGCCGACGGGGCCGGCGAGGTGCGCCTCACCGGGTTCAATGATGCCTGGCTGGGAGAGGTGGCCCTGAGTCCCGCCCAGCGCCTTGTGTGGACGGTGGGAGACGGGACCGAGGTGGAGGGATGGGTGATCCCGCCCATGGGCCACGTGGAGGGCCGAAGCGCCCCCATGATCCTGAACATCCATGGCGGGCCCCACAGCGTCTACCGGAATGCATTCTCCTCCCTCTTCCAGGTCCTCTCAGGAGCGGGATTCTACGTCCTCTACATCAATCCCCGGGGCTCCACCAGCTACGGCAACGAGTTCAAGCACGCCATCCACGGGGGGTGGGGTCTCATCGATGAAGAGGACTTCATCACCGGGGTGGAGGCGGCACTGCAGGCCTACCCGGACATCGACGCGGACCGGCTGGGCGTCACGGGTGGAAGCTACGGGGGCTACATGACCAACTGGCTCACCGCCCGCACCGATCTCTTCGCGGCGGCGGTGACCCGGGCCTCCATCTCCAACTGGGAGAGTCTGTCGAAGAACACCGACTCGAACCTGCCGCACCGCCCCTTCGACGGAGCCTCCTTCGAGAACCGGGAACTCTACCGGGCCTCGTCCCCCATCTCCTATGTGGAGAACGTGACCGCTCCCACCCTGGTGGTCCACGGCGAGCACGATTTCCGCACTCCGCTGGGGGAGGGAGAGCAGTGGTACCAGGCCCTCCAGAAGATGGAGGTCCCCTCGGAGTTCGTCCTCTATCCCCGGAGCGGCCACGGAATCCGGGAGCCCTGGCTCGCTGCCGACAACCAGGAGCGGACCCGCCAATGGTTCGTCCACTGGCTCATCGACTCGCCCATGCGGGCCGACGGAGATCACGAGTAGGGCCGGCGCGGGCGGGCCCAACCGCTTTCCCCGCGCCGGCCAGGGCGCTTCGGCCAGGGCGCGTCGGCTACTTGATCCCGGAGTGGACCCTGGCGAGGCGCTCCTCGACAGTTCGGGCGATGCTCCGGAGGAAGAAGCAGTCCTCGTCGTCGAAGGCACGGCCCTGGCGGCGCTCCAGCACAACGAGGAGTCCCTCCTCTCCAAGGGGCACCGCAGCGGCGGATGCCGCTTCCATGCCACGCATTGCATCCAGGAGACCCGCGAGCTCCGGCTCCTCGCCCCCCTCCAGTGTCTGGGCGGTGAGGACCATGGGCCCGCAAAGGCCTTCCATCGCTTCGGTGGGAAGGGGCTCCAGTATGAGACGCCGGGCTCGCAGCTCCGGAGTGGGATGAGGGGCGAGGCGGCCCGAGTCGGAACCTTCGTGCGGGGTGGACGCCTCCCGGAGGTAGAGAAGGGTCGTCGAACTCTCCAGGACCTCGTGTGCCAGTTCAGCGAGGGTGTCCAGGAGTTCCTTCCGCTTTCGGCACCGATGCACCCGTTCGGTGAGGACCAGGAAGGTCTTCGCCATGGCCATCCGCCGCCGCTGGAGGTCCCGTTCCGCTCGCCACGCCGTTACCTCCTCGACCACCGTGCCGTCCGAGGCCGGGGAGGAGGCTTCGTCCTGAAGCCAGGGAAGGCGAGGGGTCTCCCGCGACTCACGTTCGAGGCGACGCACCCCTTCCCCCAGAAAGAGAATGGGGTCCTCCCCCTCCTTTTCGATTAGGAGGGCATGGTCATCGGCGTGGCCGGGACCTGAATCCGTGGAGCCATCCCCGGAAGTCGACTCAGGGGATGGGTCGGCCGGACCCTGCCGGCCCGCCCCTCGAGACTCTTCTTTGACCTCCTGCCAGGACGAAGCTCCTGTCCTGCCGGGAAGGGGCCCGTATTCAGCGGTCTGGAGCCGCCAGAGCCAGACGGGCGTGTCTTCCTTGCGGCGCTGCGGAGACGTTTCCATGGGTCGACCTGATAGGGTTTGGGTAAACTCTTTGGATCTGCGGGTGCGGCCCCTGGCCAGCTGCCTGGCGCCCACTGTCTGGGCCTCGTGCCACCCTTTCCCAGGGCAACCCCCGTGCCCAACCCCGTCATTCGCCCAAACGCCATATTCTGCAACGGGTTTTGCGTTCTACGCCCCTCCGCCCCATTCC
This sequence comes from Gemmatimonadales bacterium, assembly GCA_007695225.1. Lineage (GTDB taxonomy): Bacteria > Gemmatimonadota > Gemmatimonadetes > Longimicrobiales > Gaopeijiaceae > T3Sed10-66. The sequence goes on along the minus strand of REED01000195.1, from coordinate 1,813 downwards.
CGCCGGACGTTACGTGAAGGGGACGTGAGTTACGATTTGTAACGTGGGCCAAGGACTTGCCTCCCCTGGGGACCCGTGGGCCAACCCTCCGGCATCGGCGTTGCAATACATCCGGGTGTGGGGGCGTCCTCGGCATGCGCTGACGATGTTCTCCTTGACGATGTCCCCTCCGACGTTTCCTCCACGGAGCCACACCATGTGCGACGCGCCCCTCCAACTCCTCCTGGTGGATGACGACCCGGTATCCACGGCGGTCCTCCGGAGTCGCCTGGAGAGCCGTGGGACGGTGAAGGTCCGTCAGGTGCAGTCCGGTGCAGAGGCCCTGGACTGGTTCCGGAAGGGATCATGGGACGCGGTGGTCTCCGATGTCATGATGCCCGAAATGGACGGGATCGAACTGGTGCGGGCCATCCGGGTCCAGGACCCGTCGCTTCCGGTCTTCCTGGTGACCGGGCGGGCCACGGTGCGACGGGCGGTGGAGGGGATCCGGGCCGGCGCCACCGATTTCCTGCCGAAGCCGGTGGATGTGGAGGCGCTCCTGGCCCTCCTGGAGCGGGCCATGGTGGAGCGTCCGGTGCGGGAGGAGCTGTCCCACCGCACCCTTCGTCGTGAGGGGGCGTCGGTGGCCGATCACCTGGTGGGCTCCCACCCCCGGCTCCGAGAGGTGGCCCGCAACGTGGCACGCATCGCCCGCCTTCCCCGGGCCCGGGTGCTCCTCACCGGGGAGTCGGGCACGGGGAAGAGTGCGCTGGCCCGGGCCATCCATGAGATCTCCGGGGTCACCGGTCGGTTCGTGACGGTGAACTGCGCCGCCCTCCCCGGGCACCTGCTGGAGTCCGAGCTCTTCGGTCACGAGAAAGGCGCCTTCACCGGCGCCGAGAGTCTCAAGCGGGGCCTCATCGAGGTGGCGCGCCACGGGACCCTCTTCCTGGACGAGATCGGTGCCATGCCCCTGGAACTCCAGGGGAAGCTCCTCCTCTTCCTGGAGGAGCGGAAGATCCGGCGGGTGGGAGGCACCGACTCCCTCCCCGCAGAGGCCCACGTCATCGCCGCCACGAACGAGGATCTGCATGCCCGGGTGGCGGAGCGCGCTTTCCGGGCGGACCTCCTCTACCGGCTTGATGTGGCCGCCATCGCGATGCCGCCGCTCAGGGAGATGCCCTCGGTGATCCCGGAGCTGGCGACCCATTTCGCCCGAGAGTTGGCGGCTGAGTTCGGGCTGCCCCTACCGGAGCTGGACGAGGCGTCCTTCCGGGGGCTCGACGCCTATCCTTGGCCCGGCAACGCCCGGGAGCTCCGGAACGCGGTGGAGCGGGCCCTCATCTACCATGACGGGGGACCCATCCGCGTTTCGCCTCCGGACTCCCCTCCGGGGGGGAGGGGTCAGAGCGGGTGTGAGGGAGAGGCTTCGGGGGATGGTTCGGGCGTTGTCCTTCCCCTGGATCTTCCCTTGAAGGAGGTGGAGCGTCGGTACCTGGAGGCACAGCTCGACGCCCGGGAGGAGATGGACCTGAAGGAAGTGGCCGAGCGCCTGGGGATCTCCCGGAAGACCCTCTGGGAGAAGCGGAAGCGGTTCCAGTTGGGATGAGGGTACAGTGGGTAAGTCAGAGATGCGGCGGACGTCGAATTCCCCGATGAACCCCTCCGAGCCCAGGGGGATGTTCTCCGTTCCCGGGGGAAATGCAGCTTGCGCTGAACTCCTGCCAAAGGAACCCGTCCCGCTCCAGGAGGAGATGACGGATGTTCTTCAGCAGCCTTCTAGAAGGCTGTTGAAGAAGTACAGGGACCACCGAGAAGGGGTCTTGCGGTCCTG
>REED01000191.1 GCA_007695225.1 Gemmatimonadales bacterium | reverse complement strand
CGACGAGGTAATTCCGCACCTTCCCGTCCGCCAGTGGGTGCTGTCCGTGCCCAAGGAGGCCACCAGCCTCGAGGCCCCAGATGCGGAAGCCCTGGCCCGCACGGTGCAGCTTCGCGTCCTGCGCTGGTTCGCCCGGCGTGGCCTCCTGGATCCCTCCGCTCGCATCTACGAGGTGCTCCCGCTCCTTTGCCCCGCCTGCGGCGGTGAGATGCGCATCATCTCGTTCATCACCCTCCGCTTCGCTCCGGTGAGCCGGCGGGATACCTTCTCTGCCATTCGTCACGGGGTTCAGCCCGCACGAGTTCGAGTTCGATCAGTCCGCTCCCCATGGCTGGGAGGCCTGAGGCACGACCCCGTCCGATCCGCGCACTACCTCGCCTCCGCCCCCAAGAGGGCGTTTGAAACGCCTATTCCTTGGCACACCCGGTCGTCACCCGAGGTCCGGTGGCGCCTCGCCACCCGGAATCGTCAGGGCTCTACCCCTCCATCACCTTCACCGCCAGGCGCCGGGTCCGGGGACCGTCCCATTCCGCCAGAAAGACGCCCTGCCAGCGTCCCAGGACCGGTTTCCCACCCTGGATGAGAAGGGTGAGCCCCGGCCCGAAGAGGCTGGTCTTCACGTGGGAGTCGGAGTTTCCCTCGGCATGGCGGTAGAACGGCTCATGGTGGGGCACCAGCGCCTGCATCTTCGCCACCATGTCGGTGGCTACGTCGGGGTCGGCGTTCTCGTTCACCGTGAGGGCACAGGTGGTATGCAGGACCCAGAGATGGACCACACCCTCCTCTACGCCGGACGCGCGGATCTCCGCCTCCACCCGGGGGCCGATGTCCACCAGGACCTCTCGCGACGGTGTTTCGATCTGCAGCAGTCTCATGCGGTGCCTCCTTGCATTGTGGCCCGGGGTGGGGGATCTCCCTGCCTTCGGTGAACCCCGGGCGATTCACGGATCACTTCGACAGCTCGACGCGCAGCCGGCTCAACGGACCAGGAAGAGAGCGAGGGCACCCCCCAGGAAGGCAAGGATCCGGCACCCGAACCCCGACATGATCCGGACGAAGACCGCCCCGGTCCGTCCCGTGCCCACGACCCCCACCGTCTTTCCATGGAGGTCGAAGCCGAGAAGTCCCTGGAGGGCGAAATTCCCTTCCCGGACCCGGGCATAGGCGCGGTGGAACTTCCGGTTCAGCGCGAGGATCAACCCCGCGGCGTGCTCCGCAACCGCCTGGGGTGAGTAGGCGGGGACCCGGGCCACCGAGACGCCTGCCTCCCGCGTCGCCTCGAGGTCCACGTGGTTGAACCCCGCCGACCGGAGGGTGAGCAGGCGAACCCCTCCGTCGGCAAGGGTACGGATGACGGGTGCCGAGAGTTCGTCGTTCACGAAGGGGCAGATGGCGTCGAAGCCGCGGGCCAGCTCAGCCGTGCTGGGCTGGAGTCGGGTCTCGAAGAAGGAGAGCTCATGGCCGTGGCGACCGTTCGCCGCCACCAGGGCCTCCCGGTCGTAGGGCTTCGTGCTGAAGATGGCGATTTTCACGGGAGCGGTCCGGCGATGTGGTGGCAGAGACTGGGTTCGGGCGGAGCCCCGCCGGGATCCAGGATACGGGCTTCCGTCCCGGCTCGCACGTTCCCGGGCTGCGAGCGGGAGGAAAAGGTGGCACGTCGGAAGACGTCGCGGCCGGTTCCAGGGCAACGACCCTATGTCGGGCCCCCTTGTATCATTGGCGTTGACACAACACTCCCGGACTTCCTATTGTATCATGGGAGTTGATACAAGGATGCGGCCCGACGTCCATGCACAGGGGAGGGGGCGATGCAGTACAAATTTCACCGCGATGTCAGGCGCGTGCTGGCTCACGCCAGGACCGAGTCCATCGAACTAGGTCACGAATACGTCGCCCCGGAGCACATGCTCCTGGGAATGCTTCGCGTCGAGGAGTGTCGCGGCACCCAGCTTCTGGCCAACCTCGGGCTCCACGAGGACGAGGTGCGGGCCGAGGCGGCCGGCGTCCTCGAGCCGGGTCAGGCCGAGGTCGGCCCGGGGGAACTCCCCTACACGACCCGAGGCAAGAAGGTGCTGGAACTCGCCATGGCTGCGGCCCGCGACTTCCGGGACCCCCACGTCGGCACCGAACACCTTCTGCTCGGGATCCTCCGCGACAGGAAGGGGGTCGCGGCCCATATCCTGCGCGGCGTCGGGGTCACCCCGGACCATGTGGAGGACCTCCTGGCAGGCGAGGTGCCCCCCCCGAGGGAGCCGCTTCCCTCCGCTGCCATGGCCTCCGTCGAGGCCAGGCTCAGGATCGAGATCGACGACGGGTCCGACAGGTCCATCTACGAGCAGATCGTGGCCCGGGTCAAGGAAGCCGTCGCCGTCGGGGATGTATCGGCGGGAGAGCGTCTTCCCCCGGTCAGGCGGCTGGCGGACCAGCTCGACATCGCCCCTGGAACGGTGGCGCGGGCCTACAGCGAGCTGGAGCGCCTGGGCGTGGTGGTCACCGAGGGCGCACGCGGGACCCGGGTGGCGGACTCGAAAAGCCCGGTCACCGGCGGTACGGCGAACCTCGACCAGATCGCTGGGCTCCTGCGTCCGGCCGCCGTGGCCGCCTTCCACATGGGTGTCGGGGCCGACGACCTGCGACGAGCGCTGGAGCAGGCCATGGAGGGGATTTTCGAGGACTGATCGAGGCTCGTCTGCTCCGAGGGCGACGGCGTGCGTGTCCGACTCCACCGGGGGAGCGGGGTTCTCGAGGCGAGGCCTCAGCGAAGCAGGCGCAACTTCCGCTGGCTCCAGACCCGTGTCGTTCCGACTCGGGCCAGAGGGGCATCCGGGGAAGGTGTCTTCATCCTTCCCCGTCGACGGCCAGGGGACGGTGCCGGCCCGCGTCATCCCTCACCGTCTCTCCGGGAGTCGTTCCGACAGTCTCTCTGCCTGCTGCATGTGGCGACGGGAGTGCTGGACACAGGTCTCGAACCAGGCGCCGATGGGGAAGCGGAGCAGGGGGATGACGGGGGAGCGCATCCGGATGCGGCCCAGGTCGAACCCCTCGGAGGCGCGAACCAGCTCGGCAAGGCGGTTGTTCCCTTCCTTGAAGTCGGCAAGGAGGGTGTCAGGGTCGTGGAGGGAGCTCCCCTCGGGGCTGCCCGACGCCGAACGGCCCGGCGCAGCCCCGGGTCGCATGGAAGACGGGCTTGGGAGCTTCGGGCCTCCGGGGCCCACCAGGCGTATCCATCCGCGTGCGAAGGGGCCGTACGCAAAGGGCCCGCTCCCCCTGGGTGCCTCTCCCCCGAGGATCTCCTCGAACGAGGGAAGGTAGAGCCCGAGCGAAGTACTCATGTGCTCCATGCACTCCGCAATGGACCAGCCTTGTGGCGAAGGTCTGGAATGGAGTTCCTCGCCGGTATGGCGACGAAAGAGGGCGTCGGCTCTCTCGTTCAGATCCCCGAGGGCGTCGAGGAGGCTCTGGCGCTGGGCATCCATGCTGGTCTCCGGTCGGTCCATGTGGCGCAGGTGGGTTCGAAGGTGGGCGTCTGGACGGCCCCGCATCCACCGCCTCGCCCTGCGGGTCAGGGAGGTGATCGGCGAGGTTCCGGAACCCCGGGTCGCGGAGAGAACTCGCCAGGGGCGCTCTTCTCCTTCGTGGGGGATGCCGGGGTGGGGGGGCCAGAGGGGCCCGGTCGCCCGTGGGGTCTCGCTGAAGTCCTGTGGCGGTCGAGCGCCGCTGCCTCCGCTCCAGCGGCATTGCACCTCCTCGGTGTAGCGATGCTGCCCCTCGTCGGTGATCATGTCCGGATCCCAGCGGAAACGCCATAAGGGGGGCGACGGTCACGGTCACGGCCAGGGTTGCCCCCCCGTCCCGACCCGCGCACTCTTGAAAGGATGTTGAAGGGTTGATGGAGGCCTGACCCGCCCTGCCCCCGACGCATCGTGGCCGTCGGCGGTCGACGTGCCCGACCCGGGACCCACCCGAGCCCGGGCCGACCCGGATTCGAACCCGAGCCGTTGGATGCCGCAACGTGATATCACTCATGGAGCATGAGGTGACATGGTCCGGGATGGGCCGGAGGGCGACCCGATGCGTTCTGCGCTCGCGGCGAGGCCCGAAGGGACGGGCGACGGCCCTGGTGCCCGGGCTGCGGCCTCCGGAAATGATGGGCGTCCTCTTCGCGCTGGGCGCCCTCGCTTCGGGCACCCTCATGCTGGGAGCCCTCCCCCTGAACGCCCAGAGCGCCTGGCCCACCACCGAATGGGTGATCATGTGCCACCCGTCTCTCATCGGGGAACCCGGGCCCCACCTCGAGGAGAGGGGACACCTCCTGGCCGCGGAGGACTGCTTCCCCGACAGCCCTGGACCGATCTCCGCCTTCCAGGCGGACTTCCGAAGGGCCAGCGAGTGGCTCGAGTCCCTGGGGTTCAGAGGACCGGCGGTGCGCCGGTTCCCGAACTCGGCCTATATCGCCACCATCGCGAACTCGGCGCACATCGGAAGCCTCTGCCCTGGGGAGAAGCCCCTGGGGTGCTACCATCCGGCTACTGGAAATATCTTCGTCGAGCAGAGCTTGTACTTCTCGATGCGCCCGGCCGACAGCACTCACCTGGGAGTGGAGTTCAGCATGGGCGCCGCGGCCCACGAGCTCTTCCACGGGGTGACCCTTGCGTATCCCACCTTCCACGGTGATGACGCCGCCTTTCCCCTCTGGATTGTCGAGGGCACCGCCTTCTATGTGCAACGAACTCACGTGGAGCAGAACGATGGGCTTCCGCTCCCCCTCCGGATTCGGAACTTCAGCCGGCCTCTCCATCAGCCCGACACCGGCGGCGAGGGGCTGGACCCCTACCTGACCTGGCCCTTCTGGGAGGGGGTGGGCCGTCTCCTGGGCCAGCCCCTGGGGCTTCCGGTCCGGGACCAGCCGGCCTACCTCCACGATCTGTTCGAGAACCAGACCTTCAGGACGCATCAGGGGCTCGAGGGGGTCGACGAGGGGCTGCGGGCAGTCGGCCTCGGCGGGCTCCATCGAGCCTTTCCGCGGATCCTCGCCATGCCCTACATCCGGAACCGGGCCGAGGATGCCTACGACCTGACTGAGACCACCCTGCAGGTGGCCGGCAGGGCAACCGACGAGTACCGGTCGGTGGGCCGGGTCGAGCCGGTAGCGGGGGTGGGCTACCGGGTGACCGTGCGAGTGCCCGACGGTCGGCGAGCCCTGCTCACGGCTTCCGTGGATCCGTCCGGAGCCGGGGGGAATGCCTCGGACCTGCACCTGGTGGTGGATCACGTTGTCGCGGAGGAGCGGAGCTACGGTCGCTTCTTCGACCCCGGAGAGGAGAAGGTGGTGGTCGTGGTGGCGAACGTGGCCGAGCAGGCGGTGGAGAGTCGGGAGACGGGCTACGAACTCGAGCTCTCCCTTCAACCGGTCCAGTGTGAAATGGATGACCTCTGGACCCTGCTCGACGAGCTTGGCGACGCCGACGGCTGGCGGGGACGGGTCAGCGGTGACGACCAGGTCCTGAGCGGGTCGAGCCGTGGGGGTATCAACGCCGCTGGCCACCTGCACCTGTCACTTCAGACCAACCCCACCCGTGTCGGGCACCAGGCGTTCCGTCCCGTCTTCCAGTTGCGAGTGGCCGGTCCCATCCGGCCCGGGGTGGAGCGGGAGTACGGGGAGCGGGAGGAGAGCTTCGTCCGGGGCACCATGGTCGTGCCCGGCGGCACCCCGGAGCCACCGCCTCGGCTGATCGGAGTGGACGAGGCTTTCGAGGTCCCGGGCGTCCCCTGGACCCGCGGCATGACGGTGGGCGACGTCTTCAACCTGATGATCCAGGCAAGCCAGCCTGAGTCGACCCTGCGCAGCGTGATGTTCGCCGACGAGGGCGGGAGCGTCTGGCTCGACGACCTCACCACCTCCGGGGAAAGGGCCGGCGGGGTGTTCGACCTCCTGGTGCGGAATTCCTCCCCACCCCGGGAGATCTACCACCTTTGCGGCGCCTTTCAGCAGCGACTGCGCCGGTAGTCGGAGCCGGGGCACTGATCGAGGTTCGCCGAGCTGGGTCGCCGAACGGCCTCAGTCATCGTGCGCGGGGCTCGCCGCCGCAGGCTCCGTCCGCAGGAGGGCTCCCCGAGCCCGATGACGTCCCGGCAGACGCGGGACCTCCACCGTCACCCCATCCTGCCTCCCGGCCCGTGGCTCCGCCCGGCCTCTCCCGCCAGGCGGGACCGAGCGGCGCGCAGGCAGCCTCGCCCCGATCACGATCCAGTCGTATGCTCTGGGCCCAGCTTCTGGCTCGCATCTACGAGGTGCTCCCGCTCCTTTGCCCCGCCTGCGGCGGTGAGATGCGGATCATCTCGTTCATTGCTCAGCCAGACCCCGCGCAATACCTTGCCTCCCCCACCAGGAGGGCGTTTCG
>REED01000041.1 GCA_007695225.1 Gemmatimonadales bacterium | reverse complement strand
TGGGGAACGACCACGAGCTGGGTTCGGTGGAGCCCGGGAAGATCGCCGACCTGGTGCTCCTGGCCGGGGATCCGGTGGAGCGCCCCGAAGAGATCCGCAATGTGGTCTGGGTCTTCAAGGACGGGATCGCCTACGACGGGGCGGCACTGGTAGAAGCGACCCGGGGGATCATGGGGATCCGCTGACCCGCCCGCCGGAGGCGAAGGGGCCACGGGGATGAGGGGGAAATGCGAACCCAGGTTCGCATTTTGGGGACCCTGCAGTGTTCATGGTGGGGATTTCAGGGGGGGATCAGTGGAGAGCCCGCGATACGTGCGAGGGATCCTGAGCGCCGGCCTCTTCCTGGTGGCGGCCTGCTCCCCGTCCCCCACCGATACCGGCGCCGAGACAGGTGAACCGGACGGGGGCGCCGTTCCCCCGGAGGAGGCCCTCGGGGTAGTGTGGGAGGAGGTGGCGGGAAATCCCCTTCTGCCCCTCCCCCCATGCCCGGATTGGCACTGCCTCGGTCAGACCGACCCCTCCGTCCATGCCGCCCCGGGGTCGGCAGGAGGTGAGTACCGGATCTGGTTCAGCGCCGGGGGGGATCTCGGGGGACCGGTGGTGGGGCGCGGTGAGGTGGACCGTGGGTTGAACCTCCGCCTGGAGCCTGCCAACCAGCCCGTTCTGGGACTCCGGGAAGACCGGTGGGACCGGTACCGGGAAACGGTGGATGCCCGGTGGGATCCTCAGGAGGAGCGTTGGACCCTCTGGTATCTGGGGTACGAGACCTCCTTCTTCCAGGACCCGGGGCTGGGGCAGATCCATTCGCTGGACCCGGACGGGACCGTGTGGGACGAGTCTCCGGCCCCCATCTACCGACCCGAAGCGGGAGGATGGGATCATGCCTTCGTCACCTCGCCCCACTTCGTCGAGACGCCGGAGGGGGAATGGCGCCTCTACTACGCCGGCGCCGGCACCACCATCGGGATCGGTATCCTCCGTTCCTTCGACCGGGGGCGAAGCTGGGAACCCCATCCCGACAACCCGGTGTTCGAACGGGACCTGGAGTCGTGGGACCAGGGGATGCTCCACGGCATGGTCCGCCGGGTGGGCCGGCGCTACCTCATGTGGTATTCGGGATACGAGGAGCCGCTGGATCTGGACTCCACCCCCATCTATGTGGGGCTGGCCCTCTCGGACGACGGGATCCGGTGGGAGCGCAGTCCCCACAATCCGGTGCTGGGGCCCGGGCCCTCTGGCGCCTGGAACGATCTCCGCGTCGTGTCTCCCTATGTGGTCGAGGAGGAGGACGGGGGCCTGCTCCTGTTCGCCCACGGCCAGAGCCGCGCCGACGTCGGTCGGTCCCTGGGGCTCCTGGGCGTTTGGCGTTCGCCGGCACGCTAGTCGGCGCGCAGAGGTCGGCGTTTCTGCCTGCCCCACCGGTCACAATTCGCCTCTCGGTGACGGCCAAGCTACCGCGGTTGAGATTTTGCCCGCTCAGCGGTGAAGATTCGACACTCGACGGCGGTAGACCTCTCGAGGGTCGAATACTGCTCGCTATGCGGGTAAGATTCGAACCTCGGCCACTCCGAAGAGCTCGCGGTTCGATTTTTGACCGCTCAGGAGTCGGTCCGACCCATCCGCGCCCTCACCCCCGCCCCCCTACCCACCAAATTAGAATCCGGATTCTATTTTTTTCCCCGGGTCTCCATCGAACCGCGTCACCACCCATTTCGTCTCCGATGGGCACAGCCGTTGAGAAGCCGACACCGTCCCCCCCTCTTCTCCCCCGTCCTCGCCCGCGACAAGCCCTTCTCCTCGCCGACATCGGGTGCCCTCCAAGGGGGGCGTCACCCCCAAGAGCGCACCCCTGGGCGTTTGTTCTTAGATAGTGTTGATGCCGGTTCCCCCCGGAGGGTCACCTTCTGAGGCCGTGCGCGTGAGACTGAAGGACTTCGGGGGGGTAAATGGGGATGTGCGCGCGGGAAGCTGTGCGAGGGAGGCCGTGCGCCGGAGGCTGTGCGCGCGCCTCGCCAACAGCAACCCAGAACAAAGGCTGAGGGGCGGCACCAGGTACCTGGCACCCGGGAAGCTCAGGGGTAGCCCCGTAGGTCGACCGCAGTCGATTAAAAATGCGAATCCCGATTCGCATTTTATCCTTTGAAGGTCTTCCGAAGCGCCGACATGGCGGCGTGGTATCCGCACATTCCGTGCACGCCGCCGCCCGGCGGCGTTGAAGAAGAGCAGAGATAGAGTCCGGGGGTGGGTGTCGCGTAAGGATCGAGGGACAGGACGGGCCGGGCCAGAACCTGCCGAAGATCCTGGAGCCCACCGTTGATGTCTCCCCCCACGAGATTGGGGTTTGTCGCCTCCATCTCTGCGGGCCCACGGACACTTCGAGCCAGGATTCGGCTCTGAAAACCCGGCGCGTATCGCTCAACCTGCCCCTCGATGCTCCGGGCCACCTGCTCCGGGTCGCCCCGCCAGCCGGGCGGCACGTGGCAGTACCCCCAGCCCACGGACTTCCCGTCCGGCGCTCGGCCGGGGTCGAACCGGGTCGGCTCCGAGAAGAGCACGAAGGGGCGCTGGGCCACCCTACCCTCCCACGGCGCCATCTCCGCCGCCTCGATCTCGCCGAGGCTTCCCCCTAAATGGACGGTGGAAGCCTCCGCGCACTGGGGTGCTTGCCACGGCACGGGTCCGTCCAGGGCCCAATCCACCTTCACCACCCCGGGACCGTAGCGATAGCGGCCCAGACGACGGAGATAGCGCTCCGGGAGGTGCTCCCCCGCCACCTCCACCACCTGCCTCGGAGTCAGGTCCAGCAGCACCGCTCGACTGGAGGGGAGCTCGTCCAGGTCGCGGACCTTCCAGCCCACCAGCACCTCACCGCCCAGGCTTTCCAGATACCGGACCATGGCCTGGGCCACCGCGTCGGCGCCCCCTCGGGGGATGGGCCAACCCACCGCATGGCCTGAGGCGGCCAGCACCAAGCCAACGGCTGCGCTGGGAGCCCGGTCCAGGGGAAGGAAGGAGTGGGCGGCGCACCCCGCGAAAAGAGCCCGCGCCGCCCTTCCCTTGAACCGGCTTCCGGCCAGAGCCGAGGCGGAGCGGATGGCCTTCAGTCCGAATCCGGCCATTCGGATGGGGTGGCTGGGCCAACGCAGAAGGGGGCCCAGCACGTCCTGGGCGAACCCGTCCCAATCCTGGATCAGGGGAGTGACCAGATCGAGCCACGCCTCTCCGTCCGGTCCCAATCCTCGGGCCGTCTCGGCCGGGTCCCGATGGAGGGATACCGCCTCTCCCTCCTCGGCCAGGGGATGGGCCAGGGGGAGGGGCGGCTCGATCCACTCGAGCCCGTGCTTGTCCAGGGGAAGGGAGGAGAGGAAGGGCGACCCGACGGCCAGGGGGTGGACGGCCGAACAGACGTCGTGGGTGAAGCCGGGGAGGGTGAGCGCCTCACTACGGAGCCCTCCACCGGGGCTCTCCTGTGCCTCCACCACCAGAACCGCGAGACCCTCCTGAGCCAGCGCGATGGCCGCGGCCAGGCCGTTGGGCCCGGATCCCACCACAACGGCGTCCACGGTGCTCATGGATGCAACCGGCTCTGAAAACAGAAGCCCCAGGGGGCCGGGACCATGACCCATGCGAACAGGATCATGGACCCGGACGAGAACACGGATGAAGAAGGGAGAAAGATGGACGGGGGGAGAGCCATGGGCTAAGGAACGACCTCCGGTGTCCTGGTTCCGGGGCTGTGGAAACCCAGAAACACTTCATTGGCAACGGTTCAGGAAAACATTTGGCTCGGGCCGACATACCCGGTGCCATCCCCGGCCTTCCCCCCGCCGACGCTGAGGGGAGCGGGGACGTTCGCTCCGTCTTCTTCAGGTCAGAGAGGACTGATTCATGTCACAGCATCTTACCGTACCCCAACTCCGCCGCGCCACGCAGCGGACCCAGGAATGGCTGGACGAGATCGCCCAGGTTCGTTCAGGGCCTGGGCGGTGACACCTCCGATGCCGGGGAGGTCTTCGATGAGGAGGAGGCTGAAGCGCTGGAGCCGGGGAGGGATCGTGGCCCACGGTGGGCTCAGAGAAGTCCCTTGACCCACCCTCCATCCACGGGGATGGATGTGCCGGTGATGTAGGCCGCCCGCTGCGAGCAGAGGAAGGCCACCATGGCGGCGAACTCGTCTGGCTCCCCGAGGCGCCCCATGGGGATCTGGGATTCCCACACCTTCCGGGCGTCGGCTTCGGTGGTCCCGGCCCGCTCGGCATTGGCCCGGGCCAGGTCATCCAAGCGCTCCGTGCGGGTGAACCCGGGAAGTACGTTGTTCACCGTCACGCCGTCAGCGGCCACCTCATTGGCGAGGGTGCGGGCCATTCCGGTCACCGCGGCGCGAAGGCTGTTGGAGAGGATGAGTCCATCCACCGGCTGCTTCACCGCCACCGAGGTACAGTTCACGATGCGTCCCCACCCGGCGGCTCGCATGGCCGGAAGTACGCCCTGAACCAATAGAAGGACGCTCTCCAGGTTCTGCCGCACGGCGCCCTGCCACGCCGCCAGGTCGTGGGCCTCGAAGGGCCCGGACGGCGGACCTCCCGTGTTGGTGAAGAGGATCTGGGGATCCCCGAACCGCTCCCGGGCCCGCTGCAGCACCTTCTCCACCCCTTCCTCCCATGAGAGGTCGGCGGCCACCGCCTCCACCTCCACACCGTGGGCTTCCCGGAGCTCCCGGGCCGCCTGATGGAGGGCCTCCTCTCCCCGGGCGCAGATCACGAGGCGGGTGCCGGCGGCGGCCAGCTCTTCAGCCACGGCTCGCCCGAGCCCCCGGCTGGAGGCGGCGACAAGGGCGATGCGGTTTTCGATGCCAAGATTCATGGGATTTCAATGAGTGGCTCGAAGCCGGAGCGAGGGGAGAGAGTCGAAGCCGGAGCGAGGGGGTGCGTCGAAGCCGGAGCGAGCGGGCGCCGGTTCCTCAGCGGAACTCAAGGACGTTGGACTCCGCGAAGATCGAGCACCCCCCGTTGGGCCGGCAACCCCGGATCCGATACTGGTAGGTCCGCCCCGCCTGGATCGCCGTGTCGATGAAGCTGATGTTCGAACTGAAGCTCTGCATTGTGTCCCGGAACTGCCACGCTCCACCATCCACTCGCCGCTCCACCTCGAGGAAACCCTCGGAGGGCTCGAAGGGAGCCCCCCCGGTCACCACGACCCCGTTGGCCGCCGTGCTGAAGGCCGCCGAGAGCTGCGACGGGGGCGGGATGGGATTCCGGTACGTGAAGGAGTAGATGGGGGCGCTCCGGTTCACCGAGTCCGGATCCCCGGGGATCCGGACCACCGGGCGGTAATAGACGGTGAGGTTCTCCCGGAGCCAGGAATCATTGGGACCCACCGTTTCCTGGACCTGGTGATCCACCGACTGGAGGCGCCCCAACTCCCCATCCTCGTCGGTCGCGGCGTCCAGAATCAGGAGATCCTGGCGCGAGATGGTGCGAAGAGGTGAGGTGCCCAGGAGGGACCCCATCTGCGGGTCGGTAGAGAACTCCCACCAGTACTCCGCCTCCCAGGCTCCGTCCCGGATGAGGCCCGAGAGCGTCACTTCGGAAAGATCTTCCGAATGCACCGCCGGGAAGGTCTGATCCGCCGAGGGCCGGAAGCCGGGCGGCACGGCAGGAACCACGTTGGAGAACTGGGAAAACTGGCCCTGGCGGCGAGCCCGCATCCGGAAGTCGTATTCGACCCCCGCGGTGAGGTTCAACTGCTGCAGCGCACTGGTGTCCGTGAAGGTGAAGGGTCCGCCGGTCTGGCTCCGGTTCCAGTTCGTATCCCCGGCCCGCCGCACCTGGAGGAAGAATTCGGCGTCAGGGTGGGAATTGGGATTGTACCCTGTAAAGACGACCTGAATTTGGATGTCATTTTCCAAGGTCTCGAATACGATCCCCCGCAACTCCGGCGTGGGCAGATCCAGCGCCGTTTCGAAGGAGAGAATGTCGCCCAGGCTCTCACCGGCGTCGTTTCCAGCCACGACCCGGAAGTAGTACGTAGCGCCCTCGTCCAGGCCGTCCAGACCCGCTTCCACCTGTGTGGTCTCCCCCGCCCCCGGGATCAGCGCTCCCTCCCGGGGAATCAGGATCTCGAAACGCTCCAGGTTCGGATCCACACCCCAGTGGAACGCGACCCGGGTATCGAAACCGCCTGGGTTCACCTCGCTGCGGAGGACGGCGCTGGTCAAGCGCACATCGGTGGCGTCCAGCGTCCGAACCACCGGAGCCCCGGCCTCCACCACAACCCCCACCTCCGCCGATACCCCGTCGGCGGCCACCTGGATCACGGTTGTTCCTTCGCTGCGTCCCTCCACCAGACCGGCCTGGGTCACCGTGGCCACCGACTCGTTGGTGGAACGCCACTCCAGCTCACGGTCC
>REED01000070.1 GCA_007695225.1 Gemmatimonadales bacterium | reverse complement strand
TACCGGTTCCACGACCTGCCGGTCCCGTCCCGATCCCGGAGTGCACCTCATGCTTCCATACCCTCCCCGTTCCATCCGCCGTGCGACCTCCCATCCGGCGTCTCGAACCTCCCGGAGGTCCGGTTTGGAGGGTTCATTCACCGGGGTCGTCCTTCTGGCCTTTCTCCTTCTGGCGCCGATCCTCCCGGGGCCGACCGCCGCCCAGGCGCAGACCCCGATCCGCATCTTCATCTCCGTCGACATGGAGGGGATCGGGGGGATCGGCACCGGGGCCATGGCCAGCAGCTCCGGGAAAGACTACGCAACCGGGCGCCGCCTCATGACCGACGAGGTGAACACGGTGGTGGCGGCCATCCTGGAGAGAGGTCCCGCAGAGATTCTGGTCAACGACTCCCACGGGGACATGCAGAACCTTCTCCACACCGAGTTGGACCCCCGGGTCACCTACATCCAGGGCGCCATCAAGCCCAATGGGATGATGGAGGGACTCGATGACGCCTTTCACGGGGCGATCTTCCTGGGATACCATGCCCGGGCGGGGACGGCGGAGGGCTTCCTGGCCCACACAGGGTCCGGGGCCGTGAAGGGGCTCTGGATCAATGGCATGGAGTCCGGAGAGGGAGAGATGAACGCCCTCTACGCCGGGGCCATGGGTGTACCGGTCCTCCTGGCCGCCGGGGACCAGGTCTTCGTGGACCAGTTCCTGGAGAACGTGCCCGGGGCCGAAGGGGTGGTGACCAAAACCGCCATCACCCCCCAGTCTGCCCACCTTGTCCATCCCGAGGTGGTGCGGAGCCGCCTGGCCGAGGGAACCCGGCGGGCGATGGACCGCCTGGCAGAGGGGCATCCTGCCGGGAACATCCAGCCCATGTCGGTCCGGGAGCCGGTGGAGGTTCGACTCCGCTTCCAGGACGTGACCCGGCCCCAGATCCTGCAGGCGGTTCCCGGCGTCCGGCAGGTGGATGGCTACACGGTGGAGTTCACCTCGCCCAGTATGGGGGAGGCGTATCGGCTCATCCGATTCCTGTACCGGTTCGTGTCGGTGTAGGAAGGGGCACCGGGGTGGGTCTCTGCCGAGGCATCTCAGGCCGCTTCCAGCTCCGCATGGAGCCCTGAACGAAGAGGGGGGCGGGGATTGCCCCCTGCCCCCCTCCCCTTCCGCAGGCACCTGGCTCACCGGTGCCGCCGGTCTCAGTACCGGTACTGGTCCGACTTGTAGGGCCCCTCCACCGGGATGCCCAGGTACTTCGCCTGGGACTCGGTGAGTTCGGTGAGGCGGACCCCCAGCTTCTCCAGGTGGAGCCGGGCCACCTTCTCATCCAGGTGCTTCGGGAGGGTGTAGACCTCCTTCCCGTAGCTCTCTGCCCGCTCGTGGAGCTCGATCTGGGCCATTACCTGGTTCGTGAAGGACGCCGACATGACGAAGGAGGGGTGCCCGGTGGCGCATCCCAGGTTCAGGAGGCGGCCCTCTGCCAGGATCAGGACCGAGTGTCCGTCGGGGAAGGTGAACTCGTCGAGTTGCGGCTTGATGGTCCGCCGCTCGATCCCCTTCTTCTTGAGGCCGGCCATGTCGATCTCGTTGTCGAAGTGGCCGATGTTCCCCACGATGGCCTTGTCCTTCATCTGGGCCATGTGATCCGCGGTGATGATGTCCTTGTTCCCCGTGGCGGTGATGAAGACATCCGCCGTCTCGAGGACATCCTCGAGGCGCACCACCTGGTATCCCTCCATGGCCGCCTGCAGGGCGCAGATGGGATCGATCTCGGTGATGACCACCCGGGCCCCCTGCCCCCGGAGGGACTGGGCGCACCCCTTCCCCACGTCCCCGTAGCCGCAGATCACGGCCACCTTTCCGGAGAGCATGACGTCGGTGGCCCGGAGGATCCCGTCGGTGAGGGAGTGGCGGCACCCGTAGAGGTTGTCGAACTTGGACTTGGTCACCGCGTCGTTGACGTTGATGGCCGGGAAGAGGAGGGTCCCCTCGTTCATCCGCTCGTAGAGCCGGAGTACACCGGTGGTGGTCTCCTCGGAGACCCCTCGGATGTCCTGGCCGGTGCGGGTCCACTTCTGGGGGTCCTCAGCCAGGGTGCGGCGGAGGAGCCCCAGGATCACGCCCCACTCTTCCGACTCGGTCTCCTCATCGAACTCGGGGACGACGCCGGTGGCCTCGTACTCGGTTCCCTTGTGGATGAGGAGGGTGGCGTCCCCGCCGTCATCCAGGAGGAGGTTGGGGCCGCTTCCGTCGGGCCAGGTCAGGGCCTGCTCGGTGCACCACCAGTACTCCTCCAGAGTCTCGCCCTTCCAGGCGAAGATGGGGACACCCCGGGGCTCTTCGGGCGTGCCGTCCTTCCCCACCACCGCTGCTGCCGCGGCGTGGTCCTGGGTGGAGAAGATGTTGCAGGAGCACCAGCGGACGTCGGCCCCCAGTTCGGTGAGGGTCTCGATGAGGACGGCGGTCTGCACCGTCATGTGGAGGGAGCCCATGATCTTGGCGCCCTTCAGCGGGTGCTTCCCGGCGTACTCCTCCCGCAGAGCCATGAGGCCGGGCATCTCGTGCTCCGCGAGACGGATCTCGTCCCGGCCCAGTTCCCATAGCCCCAGGTCCCTCACCTTGAAGGGGGGACGGGCTGAATCCGCGGATTCTGTAAGGAGGGAGGCGGGGGATGTCTCGGTCAGTGTGGTGCTCATGATGCTTGACTCCTGTCGCTTCAAGGGTGTGAGGACTGCAGGTGGTTCACGCGAGGTCGTTGGGTTGCTGTCAGGGGACGACGTCCCCGTGCCAGGAAAAGGAGAGGGCCTTTCGCCTCCGGATCCGGCGTAACGGGGACGGTGCGTACGCCCTCGAATCCCGCTCCTTCGAGCCAGGCCGCCATGGTCTCCAAGGGAAACCCGGCCCAGAGATGCCCCATCTCTTCCCGGTACTCATCCCGGGTGTGGGAGCGCATGTCCAGCAGGACGAAGGCGCCTCCGGGGCGGAGGCCCCGGAAGACTTCGGCCAGTGCCGTCGGGGGATCGGGGAGGAGGTGGAAGACCAGTAGAGCAAAGGCAGCGTCCAGCTCACCATCCCGAACGGGGAGCTTCTCCAGGTCTCCCCGCCGGAGTTCCACGTTCTCGGTGGTCTCCAGGCGCCGCTCCGCCGCCTCCAGCATCTCCGGTTCCCGGTCCACTCCGATGACGCGGTGGACCCAGGGGGCCAGGACGGCCGACAGCGCTCCTGTGCCGCACCCCAGATCTCCAACCGTCCATTCCGGCTCCAGCAGGCCCGGAAGGGCGACCGCATCCGTCCGGGCTCCGAAGAGGTCTTGGCGGAGGGCGTCCCAGCGGCCTGCAGCCGATCGGAAGAAGCTCCGGGACCGCTCCCGTCGCTCGGCGAGAATCGCCTCACTCCGTTCCCCATCCTCCAGTGCTTCGGGACTTCCTGCCGCCGCCTCTTTCACCACCGCCCAGAGTCCGGCGTCGGGAAGGGCCGGATGGGGCGCCCGGCGATAGACCCGACTCGTTCCCTCGCTCCGGGCCGTCACCCATCCGCCCTCGGAAAGGGTGCGGAGGTGGCGACTCACCGTGGACTGGGGAAGCTGGAGGGCCTGACAGAGCTCCCCCACGTTGAATTCGCCCTGATCAAGGACCAGGAGGATCCGCATGCGGGTGGGATCGCCCAGGGCGCCGAGGCGATCCACGACGGCGTGAAGTGGCGGCCCCACGAAACCGGCGGGACCCGCCCCGTCGAATTGGGTGGCTGCCGCTTGTTCCTTCGCCTGGGCGGGGGTCGCCCACTGCTTAGATCCGTTCATCCGCATGAAAGGAAACTTGCTCTCCATTCGACGTCAAGAGGGGTGGGGCGACCACCCTCCGCCGACAGTCGACTCGACACCATGCCTCTCGCGACGCAATATACCCGGGCTCCTCAGGCTCCTCAGGCTCCTCGGGCTTTCTCGTGGCTTTCCCGGGGTCCCTCGGAGTTCCTGGCCGCTCCCAACCCGGGGTCTGGCCAGTCCGCTCCGGCCGAGGGCGGAATCGCCGATTCCCAGCAAGAGATAGGAGAGAAGATGATCAAGGGACACGTTGTGGTGACGCGGAAGATCCCGGAGCCGGGCATGGAGCCCCTTCGTGCCGCGGGGGTTTCCCTCTCCGTGCTGGAGGAGAAGGAGGACCGGGGTCCCTCCCATCAGGACCTCCTTTCGGTCATCCCGGAGTGCGATGTGTTGCTCCCCCTCCTCACAGAGCCCGTGGACCGGACCCTCCTGGAGCGGGGGGATCGGCTGCTGGGGGTCGCCCAGATGGCGGTGGGGTTCGACAACGTGGACGTGGACGCCGCCACGGAACTGGGGATCCCGGTGGGAAACACCCCGGGCGTCCTCACCGAGACCACTGCAGACCTGGCCTGGGCGCTACTCATGGCCGCGGCCCGCCGCATCCCCGAGGCCCACAACTACCAGGTGGCCGGCCGCTACAAGCTCTGGGGTCCGAACCTCTTCACGGGAATGGACGTGGGCCCCGGGGCCAGCGGTCGCCGGAAGGTTCTGGGAATCGTGGGCTATGGGCGCATCGGCCAGGCCATGGCCCAGCGCTCCCATGGGTTCGACATGGAGGTCCTGGCCCACGACCCCTACAACCGGGAAGGGATCGACGCGGACGCCCGGGCCACCTGGGCGGACCTCCCGGAACTCCTGGAGAGAAGCGACTTCGTCACGCTCCACACCCTCCTCACCGATGAGACCCGCCACCTCATCGGCGAGGCCGAGCTGCGCCGGATGAAATCCACCGCCATCCTCATCAACACCGCCCGGGGTCCGGTTGTGGACGAGGAGGCGCTGGTCCAGGCGCTTCGCGAGGAGTGGATCGCCGGGGCCGGTCTGGATGTCTACGAAGACGAGCCGGCCATGAAGCCGGGGCTGGCCGAACTCCCCAACGCCGTCCTCCTCCCCCACGTCGCCAGCGCCAGCCGGGACACCCGGGGCCGGATGGCCGAGATGGCCGCCGCCAATACCCTGGCCTTCCTCCAAGGGCGGCGGGGCCCCACCACGGTGAATCCCCAGGTCTACGAGACCGCGGCCTACCGTGCCCGGACCGAACGGGTCCGGGGAGGATAGATCGGGCGTGGAGGTTCACATTGGACCTGGGCTGCCGACACCATCCGGTACGCCGTCCGGGAAGGAGGGAAAGGAGCCTGAACTCCGGGAGGTGGCCCGGGCCTGCCTGGAGGCCGCCCTACGGGCAGTGGAGCCGGGACGCCTGGTCTCGGACCATCTGGCCGCCTCGCCCCTTCCCCAGGTCACCGGGGGTCTCTATCTGGTGGGCGTGGGAAAGGCCGCGGAAGCGATGGCAGAAGGTGCGCAACGCGTCTTGGGGGACCTGATCCGTGGCGGCGTCCTCATCCTTCCCCCGGCCAGCGCTCCCTCCGGGCCGCCCCAACCCCAGGAGGATCCCCCGTTCCCGGTGCTTTTGGACACCCTCCAGGGGCTCCATGCCTTTCGGGGGGGGCACCCGATCCCGGACGCGGGGAGTGTGGAGGGTTCCCAGGCCGTCCTGGAACTGGCGTCGCAATGCTCCCACGAGGATCTCCTCCTCTGCCTCATCTCCGGCGGCGGCTCGGCGCTCATGACCCTGCCCCCCCGGGGGGTCTCCCTGGAAGCCGTCCAGCAGACCACCGACCTCCTCCTCCAGTCCGGTGCCACCATTCAGGAACTGAACTGCGTTCGGAAGCACCTGGACCGGCTCAAGGGGGGACGGCTGGCCCGGGCCGGGGCCCCCGCCCAGGTGGTGGCCCTGGTCCTCTCCGACGTGGTGGGGGATCCTCCGGAGGTAATCGCCTCGGGTCCGGTCTCTCCCGACCCCACGACATTTGCCGACGCCATCTCGGTGCTGGAGGCCCGCGACGTGTGGGAGGCGGTTCCCTCCTCCGTGCAGCGCCACCTCCTTCGGGGGAAAGAGGGAATGGAGGAGGAATCCCCGAAGGAGGGGGATCCCGGGCTCGGGAGGGTGGATTGGCGTCTGGTGGGGAACAACGGGATGGCCGTGGACGCCGCTCGGGAGGCCGCGGAAGCACTGGGTTTCCACACCCGCATTCTCTCCACACGCCTCACCGGGGAGGCCCGGGAGGTGGGTCGGGTCCTGGCCGCGGCCGGCCAGGAGATGCGGCGGAGCGGGGAGCCCGTGCCCCTCCCCGGGTGCCTGCTGGCTGCCGGTGAGACCACCGTTTCGGTGGTGGGATCCGGTCGCGGGGGGCGAAACCAGGAGCTTGCGTTGGGCGCGGCCCTGGCGTTGGAAGGGGAGGAAGGGATCCTCGTGGCGTCTCTGGGAACCGACGGGGTGGACGGCCCCACCAACGCTGCAGGAGCGGTGGTGGACGGATCCACCCTTTCCCGGGCCCGAAAGCGCGGGCTGGATCCCCGGGACGCCCTCGCCCGGAACGATTCCCACCCCCTCTTCGCATCCCTTGGGGATCTCCTCCTCACCGGTCCCACCGGCACCAACGTCATGGACCTCCATCTGGTTCTGGTGAGAGGGCCCGGGGAGGGAGGCGAATGACCGCCCCCGTCCTCCTCCCCTCCTCCCGTCGGAGACCGTCTCCTGCCCCGGGAGACTCCTCGTCTGCGGCGGAGAGCCAGGCACAGGACCGGGCGCAGAGCGACGGGTGGGGCCGGGAGCGGGTCCAGAAGCGGGGCCAGGGGCCGGGAATGGCCAGTCCCGGGGCATGGTCCGGGGCAGCGCCCATGCCCCACCCCTCCCGGGTCGGACGGTGGCTCGCCCGCCTCCACTGGACCTCGGCAGATGCCGTCTTGGTGGTCCTGGCCTACGCCTGGGCGTTGTCCCAGGGGGCAGGGACCCCCCTTCCCTGGTCCGTCTATGCCTTCCTCTCCCTGGGAATCTGGCTGGGCTACACCGCTGATCGACTGGCCGACCTGGAGCGGAACCCGTCCCGGGCGCGACAGACGGGGCGACACGCCTTCCATCTCCAACACCGGAGGGTCCTGACCATGGTATGGGGGGGAGGGTTCCTGGTGGCGTGGCCCCTGGCGTGGGTCCTCCTTCCTTCCCCGGCGGTCGTTGCCGGGGGGGGCCTGGCCGCCGCGGCGGCCCTCTACGTGTGGTGGGGGAGCGCAGCTTCAGCGTCCGGGGCATCTCGGCCATCGGGTGGCGGACACCGGAAGCGCCGCTGCACGGCCATCCTCCTGACCGGGGCGGGCGCGTGGGCCCTCTGGACCGGAGGAGGCGGCTTCGGGGCGCCGGTGGGTGTCCTGGCAGGGATCTTCGCGGTGGCCGCGTGGTGGAACCTCACCCTCCTCGGGTATCATCGGGGTTCTCACCCGCGCGAGCTGGATGGAGGATTCGGAAGAGGAGTGGAAGGCGGCGGGGTGCGGAGATTGGAAGGAGCACGGGTGCGGGGACGTCTTCGGGAATTGCCGAGGGGCTCCATCCTGGCCGCCTTTCTCGTCCTGGCCCTTCCCCTCTGGAGCGGCCTCCTCCTCCTCCTTCCCGGCGCAATCGTGCTGGTCCTGGGATTGGGCGGACTGGCCTGGCGGGGCGACGCCCTTCACGACGACGCCCTCGCCCTCGCGGCGGATGGGACGCTCTGCCTGGGATTCCTGGCCATGGGAGCAGGCATGGGGTTGGCGGTGGGATGAGCGCCGGGTGGGATGCCTGGGCACGGGTCTACCGGCCCCTCGAATACCTGGCCCTGGCCCGATCGCTGGAGAAGGCGCGGGCCCTTGCCCTGGCGCCCCCCTCCCCTGGAGCCCTTCCTCCGGCAGGTGCCCAGTGGCTCCTCCTGGGGGACGGAGACGGACGGGGACTCGAGCTCCTCCGGGCGCATCGGCCACGGGACGTCTTCGTCTCCCTGGACCTGAGCGGGGAAATGCTCCGACGCGCTCGAGTGCGTTCCCGACGCGGGTCGAAGCACGGACACCCCTCGCCTCGGGCGGGTACAGGGTCCTTGGGCCTGCGGCCCGGTGGAGCGCCGGGTGGGAGTCTGACCGCACCGAGCCCGGTGGAGTGGTGTCAGGCCGACATCCGGAGGGGGTGGCCCGAGGCCCTTGCAGGGCGAACCTTCGACGCCGTGGTGAGCCAGTTCTTCCTGGACTGTTTCACCGATGACGAGATCCGGGGGTGGTGGTCGGAGGTGGCCGCTCGGCTCCGCCCAGGGGGAGGGTGGTGGGTCACCGACTTCACTCCCCCCGAAGCGCTGGCGGGGTGGTCCGCCTTCCGACAGCGCCTTATCCTGGCCCTGCTCTATCCGGCGTTCCGCTGGACGACCTCCATGCGGGCCCGGACCCTCCCTGACCTCCAGCGCCCCTTCCGGGATGCCGGGTGGGCGGAGGCGGAAAAAGCTCTGCTCCCCTCCGGGATCTGCCAGGTGGTCCGGTGGCGAAAACCCCGAAATACCGCCGAGGAAGCAGAGTCGGTCGCGGTCGAGAGCGCTAGAAGGCCGTTGAAGAAGTAGAGGGGGGATCGGGGACGCCACGGTGAACATCAAACGTCAGGGGGCCGGGCCCATTCCGGGCATGGAGTGGGCGGCCCTGGACATCCTGGACGGAGGGGCCCCATGAGCGTCCATGAAGGGGACGATCCCGAGGCTGGGCGACGGACCGACTCTGGTGAGGAGGCCTACGATGAACCCATGACCTCAGAAGATGAGGCATGGGTGGCCTGCCCCTACTGCGGAGCCCAGGTCCAGCTCCTCCTGGACCCCGGGGGTGGTTCCCCCCAGGAATACGTGGAGGATTGTGAGGTCTGCTGCCGCCCCTGGCAGATCCGGGTACGGTGGGACCGCGCCGGTGTGGCCCAGGTCGACGCCCGGACCGACGACGCCTAAAATCTCATCCGGTACACCAGGGAGAGATTCCGCGCCGGCATCGGGAAACCCCGCTCCTCCACCCGGGAGAGGTGATCCCGGTAGAGGCGGTTCGTGGCGTTCTCCACCCGAAGGATCACGCTGTGTCGCCCCGATGGATCGATGCGGATACCGGCGTCCCCATCCAGGAGGACATATCCCCCGGTGGACTCCTCCCCCTGGGCCACCCGGTTCTGAGCGCTGACGG
The DNA here is from genome assembly GCA_007695225.1 of Gemmatimonadales bacterium. Taxonomy (GTDB): domain Bacteria; phylum Gemmatimonadota; class Gemmatimonadetes; order Longimicrobiales; family Gaopeijiaceae; genus T3Sed10-66. Next base: position 19,562 of record REED01000070.1, on the reverse strand, counting down.
CGCGCAGGGTCACCCCCACCCATCCCGGGCCCGGGTCATGCCGGAGGTCGAGGCGTCCACGGAGGGGTGGAATGGTGGGAAGGGGAGAGGCGGCGGACCCCGACCGAATCCGGTCGCCCCGGACATAGTCCACCCCGGCCGCCACCTGGGTCGATGTCGTCACCTGAGCCGAGAGGGTGGCTTCCCCACCGAGCATGCGAGCGTCGGTGGCATCGTACTGGAAGATGGGGAGCCCGGAGTCCTCATCCACCCTCCCGGTGGGCTGGAAGGCCACGAAACCGGAGATCTGGTTCAGGAAGGCGGCGACCTCCACCGAGAAGCGTTCCGACCCTCGGCGGAGGAAGAGATCGATCCCGTGTCCCACCTCATCCGCAAGTTCCGGATTCCCCACCTCGAAGGCGCCTGCACCCAGGTGGGGACCATTGGCGAAGAGTTCCTCCACCGAGGGGTTCCGGTGGGCCCGGGCCAACTGTCCCCCCAGCTCCCATCCCGGCCCCGGGCGCCAGTTGAGCCCCACCGAGCCGGAGAGGGACAGTGAAATCCGGTCCTCGTCGGCCATGGGGAAGTCGTCGTTCGGGAGGGTGCGGGAGCGCTGACCCTCTCCCCGCACGCCGAACTGGAGGCGCGTCCCCTCCCCCAGGGGAATCTCCTGGAAGGCGAAGAGCCCCGCCGTTCCCGCCCGGACCCCGGGGGTGAAGGCCTCCTCGCCTCCCACCTCCAGGTTCCGTCCCCGGAGCGCGATGCCCAGCGCCCCTTCCTGAAAGGGGCCCAGCGGACCGTGTCTCACGGTGGTGGTTAGGGTGGCCCCGTGCTGGAGGAACTCCAGTTCCACATCCTCCTCCAGGAGAATGCGGCTCCGGCTTTCGGTGGTCCCCACCCCGAACTCCCGCTCCAGCTCCTGCTGGAAGAAGCGGGCGGCGTTCAGGCGGAGCTCCACCCCCTCCACCCATCCGGCCTCCGCCGGGGTCCAATCGAGGCGTCCCTGGAGCGCCTGCCGCTCCATGGCAATCTCCACCTCCTCGTTCGGGTCATCGAGCGCCTCTGGGATCCCGTAGCTTCGGTCCAGGAAGGAGAAGGACCCGCCCACCCGCAGGCCGCGGTGCTCCCGCACCGCACCCACCTGGCCGTCCATGCTGGAAAGCCCGGTCCCGGGGAGGCGGGACTCCGGAGTCCGCAGGTCGCCGGTCTTCCGCAGGGAGAAGCGACCGGTCCCGGCCCATTCATCGCCGCCCAACAGGACGTCTCCGGAAAGGGCGCCGGAGCGGTTTACGGTGGCTCCCTGGGTGGTCATGGAGCCCGACCATCCCCGGGCCCAGCTCTCAGGGAGGTCCCCGGTGAGGAGGTTGACCACGCCACCCAGGGCCGACGCCCCATAGAGGAGACTGGCGGGCCCCCGCACCACCTCCACCCGGCGAAGGGACAGGGGATCCACGGAAAGGGCGTGGTCCGCTGCCGTCTCCGCCAGGTCCCCCATCCGCTCCCCGTTCTCGAGGACGAGGACCCGGTCTCCATCGAAGCCCCGGATCACCGGCCGGGCCGGCGCGGGTCCGAGGGACCGCATGGCCACCCCCGGCTCGCCATCGAGCATGCTCCCCACCGAGGTCCCCAGGCGGCGGGCGAGGGCCTCCCGATCCAGGACCTGGGCCGGCTGGTAGCCGATGGGGTTCCGAAGGGGGGAGAGGGAGGCCACCACCGCGTCCAGCTCGAAAAGGCGCTCCGTGAATGTGATCTCCACCTTCGTCGGGTCGAATCCCCCACCCCGGACCCGGATCTGCTTACGGACGGGCTGCATCCCCTCGACCCGGGCCTGGAGCGCCCACTCTCCCGCAGGCACATCCTCGAAGTGGAACCGGCCCTCCCCGTCGGTCCGGGTGATCCACCCCGAGGGCCCCAGCGTCACCAGGGCTCCCGGCACCGGGGTGCCTCCCTGCAGGGCATCCACGACCCGGCCCTGGATGCTGGAGGTGTCCGCAGCGTCAGGCAGAGGTGACGGCACTGCGGCTTCGCTCGCCGAGTGGACCCTTCTCCCTTCTGGAGCGCCCTTCCCTTCCCCGGCGCCCCCCCATTCTCCGGCCACCGCCCCGGGGAAGGAGATGGCGCCCAGCAGGAGGGTGAACGCAAGAAACCCGACCCGGAGGGTGGAAGCGGGCTCGGGGGCTCGGAGTCCGCCCTGCATCACCGGAGGGTGTCGACGATCCATGACCATGATTCAGGCGTGATGTCGGGGGGGAGGACGAACGATCCCGGCGAACTCGACAGCAAAAGATTAGGCTCGCCTTACTTCATCTTTAGCTTGGCCTAATATCTACACCCTGTCAAGCCGCAGAGATCGGATCTTCCCCATGCCCGGCGCCTTCCCCGACGACTTCCGAATCCTCGCCCTCTTCCGGCATCCAGGCTGGGAAGGGGTCGGCCATGCGAGCCCATCCCTCGGGACCCTCCGCCATTTCTTCCAGGGAGAGGAGGCACCCGTCCAGCGTTCTCTCCATTCCCTGGGCATCGAGGGCCTGGCCAATGAACACCAGCTCCTGGCGTCGGTCTCCCCAGGGCTCCTCCCAGGCCTCACGGACGCTGTCGGCGAACGCCTCGTCCACCTCTTCCCCGGCCTCCACCATGGGGGCCCACCAGAACCCGGCCGGTCCATGCTCCCGCATCACACCCGCCTGGGAAAGGGTCCCCACCAGATCCATCCGGTTCCCCAGCCAGAAGAACCCCTTTGCCCGCAATACCCCGGGCCATCCCCCGTTCAGGAACTCCCAGAAGCGAGCCGGATGGAAGGGGCGACGGGCCCGATACACGAAGGAGCCGATACCGTACTCCTCGGTCTCGGGAACATGGATGCCCTGAAGCTCCTGGATCCATCCCGGGTAGGCGCTGGCCCGCTCGAAGTCGAACCGCTGGGTATCGAGGATTTCGGCGAGGGGCACCTCTCCCCGGACCGCCGGGAGGATCCGGGCGCCCCGATTCAGGGAGCGGAGAATGGCGGTGAGCTGCTCCACTTCCTCTGGGGAGAGGAGGTCCGTCTTGTTCAGGATCAGTACGTCAGCGAATTCCACCTGGTCGGTGAGGAGATCGGCCAGGGTTCGCTCGTCCCCTTCCCCCATGGACTCGCCCCGTTCCTGAAGAAGGTCCTGCGAGGCAAAATCGTCCAGGAAGCTCCGCCCATCCACCACCGAGACCATGGTGTCCAGTCGGGCGAATTCGGAGAGACTCCGCCCCTCCTCGTCCTCGAAGACGAAGGTGCTGGCGACGGGGAGCGGCTCGGAGATCCCGGTGGACTCAACCAGGAGGTAGTCGAACCGGCCCTCCTGGGCCAGCCGCTTCACCTCCTGGAGGAGGTCATCCCGGAGGGTGCAGCAGATGCACCCGTTGGTCATCTCCACCAGGCGCTCGTCGGTGCGGCTCAGGGCGGCCTCTCCCCCCCGCACCAGGGCCGCGTCGATGTTGACCTCGGACATGTCGTTGACGATGACCGCCACCCGAAGCCCCTCGCGATTGGAGAGCACGTGGTTCAGGAGCGTGGTCTTTCCGGCCCCAAGGAAGCCGGAGAGGACGGTGACGGGGAGACGTTCCATGGAGGGACCTCGGGGTATGGGGCGAGAACCAGAGACGATACTGCGTTCTCAATACTACTCCATCTTCCCCGGACCGCAAAGGCCCCTGCCGGCCTGACGCGGTGCCCTCGGGAGGTGCCCTCGGGAGGGGACCCGAGGAGGGGACCCGAGGAGGTGACCCGAGGAGGTGACCCAGGGGAGTGCATGGATGACCGGGATCCTTCCTCCTCCGGGCCTCTCCGGGCTCAGGATTCCTCGATCCGCTCCTCGATGGCCGGTGGAGCACTCACCATCTGGGTGAAGTTCCCGACCCAACTCTGCCAGATCAGGACTCCCCCGGCCAGCACCAGGAGTCCACCGGCTCCCCTGAGGATCCGCCGGTACCAGGTGAGACTCAGGCGGTTCCGACCCGAAGCCACCGCCCAGGCCAGCGCCAGCATGACGCCGATGAAGGTCACCATGAAGGCCGACAGGAAGATGATCCCCTGTCCGGCCCCCACCCGCCAGCGGCTCAGGAGCAGGGGCGCGCCCACGAAGAACCAGAAGGCCCAGGGCCCCGGTGAGACCAGGCCGAAGATGATCACCCGGAGAAAGTGGCCTCGGTGCACCTGCGTGCCGTCTGTGATGGACTGCCGTTCCCGAGCGTCCCGGAAGACCTTCCAGCCCATGAACACCAGGAGTGCGCCTCCCCCCATACCGATCCAGCGAAACGCCCCCTCGGGAAGTCGGGTCAGGACGAATACGGCAGCGAGCATCACCGGGATCTCGGTCCCCAGGGGAATCAGGGCCACCTTGAGTCCCGGCTTCATCCCCCGTTCCAGTGCGGTGGTCGCCACCACGGTGGAGAAGGCACCCGGGATGAGGCCCGCGAAGAGGCCCAGCGTGACGCCCAGGACGAGGCTTTCAATCACAGGTGGGTGCTCCTTCAAGTTGGGTCGTAACGAAGGGACGACAACCCATGCCCCCGACAATGGATCCGGGCTTGGTCTGACCCTTGGCCCGCCTCCGGGGTTTCATTCCCCTCAAACCTCTCCAGGAATCCAAAGCAAGGTGGACGTTAGACGATGTCCGGAACCGTCGCACTACTCGGATGGAGCCTCCCCGCAATCGAGTCTGCCCGCAAGATGGGCAGATCCCACGTTGTCGTCAGCTTTCCCGAGTTCGAGCCGTATGCCCGCGAGCACGACATCCCCTTTGTCGGGTGGAACTTCAACGAATGGAGCGAGAAGTCCAACAGCCTGCAGCTACGTGAGCTACTGGAGCCCTTCGATGTGGACCTGGCCATTCCCCTCTACGAGGAGACGGTGGAGTGGTCCGGGGCCCTGAACTCGCTCTACCGGGACGACCCGCGCCTCCTGAATCGGGCCTACCTCTTCCGGAACAAGGCCGTGATGAAGCGGAAGGCCCTCCTGGCCGGGTTCAGGGTGGGACTCTTCGAAGAGGTTCACACCCGGGAGCAGGTCCGGCAGTTCATGGAGCGCCTTAACGAGGCCAACCTCCAGCTCCCGGGCGAGGAGGACGCATGGGTGCACATGAAGCCCTTCAGCGCGGCGGGGACCGTGGGCCACAAGCTGCTGCGGAACCAGGACCAGATCGAGGAGCGGGTGGTGGACGGCGACTTTCCCTGCCTGGTGGAGAGCCACCTTCCGGGGCAGGAGTTCTCGGTGGAGGCCTTCATCCACCAGGGGAAGATCCGCTTTCTGAACGTCACCGAGTACGTGAAGCTGGGCTACTCCAACTTCATCCCGGCGGGGCCGGAGCTGGAGTCGAAACGGGCCCGGATCCGGGACGCCACGGAGCGTCTGGTCGCGTCGTTCGGTATCGAATACGGGATGATCCACCCCGAGTGGTTCCTCACCGAGGATGACACGCTGAGCTTCGGCGAGGTGGCCTGCCGGATCCCCGGAGGCCACATCTTCGAGCTCATGGAAAAGGCCCACGGGTTCGACCCCATGCAGGGACTCATCCTTTGCAGCGACCCTTCTGTGTCCGAGGAGACCGTCGAGGCATTCTTCCCCGAGGAAGAGGGGGGAACCGGGGACTTCGCCGGTTCCGTGATGGTCTATCCCCGCCCCGGACGGATCCGCAACCTGGAGATCCCCGAGGAGCTGAAGGAGGACCCCTTCTTCGAAAGCCATACCCTGATCCCTCCGTCGGAGCACAAGGTCCCGGAGGGCCGGGAAGGCTTCGGAAACCACTACGGCACCATCTTCTTCCGGGGAGACGATCCGACGCGGATGCGGGAACTACTGGTGCACTACCAGGACGTGAACTTCTTCAACTGAGGGTTCGATCATCCGCGTCACCGTCACCCCAGGAGACTGCCCCATCCCGATGGCCGCCAAGCTTTCCGATCACACCCTCGACGGATTCAATGAAACCCTCGAGGGACTTCGCTCTGCACCGCCCCTTCTGAAGGAGGAACACACGAGACGCCTTCTCAGCCAGGTGGATGTCCTCACCGACAGTCCCGAGGGCCTTCACCACCTCCTCGCCCGGATTCCGGAGCTGGCGGAGGCGGGGGTATTCCAGGCCGGGCCCTGGGAGAACCCGAGTCGCCTGGTTCCGGCGCTGGTGGGAGGCACCCTCCGGGCGGGCGGCGCCACCACCCTCATGGAGATCCTCAGTGAGCTCCGGATCATGGCCGTGGCCGAGGGTAGCCTGGCCCTTCCGGGATTCTCCCGAGCCCGGGCCAGCACCTTCCTGCGAGAGGTCCTGGTGAACACCCTGGACCTTCTCTTTCCGGGGGACACCGAGGCGGACCGGGTCATGGATCCGGGAACCCGGAAGAAGGTGGGCCACCTCATGGCCCTCCTCCTGGAGCGCGTGCCCCTGGAAGACATCAAGGGTGCGTTGGCCACCGAGATCGAGTTGGTCTGCCTGCAGCGGCCCATCGTTCCCGACCGGGCGCTGAAGATCATTCGTCTCGTGCAGGAGAACATCCCCGTGGATCCGGGCCGGGAGCGGGAGCACGACCGGGAGCAGGACGATGAGCGGCAGCGGGAGGATGACCAGCGCCTGCATCGCTACATTCGGGCCGTCTATGCGCCCTCGCCGGAGGCCGGATCCCGTTCCCTGGAGGAGTATCGGACCTTTCTGGAGGGGGCGGACCGGAGCGTCCTGGAACGGGAATGCAGGGCCCTGGGAGCCACCATGAAGGAGACAGGGCTGGCGGTGGGTTACCACGCCCTCCTCCTCCGGGAAGTGGCGACCCGGCGACCCCTCGTATCCCTTCTCCTGGATCTGGACCAGACGGGACAGGCGGAGCTGGAGAAGCACCGGGATCTCGTGGCTGAACTCATCGAGGAGGCCATCCATCCCGGCACCGCCCGGTCCGTCTACGGCCTGGGAAGGCTCCTGGATCGGGGTGTCCTCTCCCACCAACCGGTCCAGAATGGGCTGGAGCGACTTCGGTCGCTGGAGTTGCACCCGGACGTGGAGGATGCGGTCCGAAGCGCCCGCCCCGGCTCCGGGCCTTCCCCGAATCAATACCTCCTGGCCGACTGCCTGGGGGTCCTGGGTCAGCCCCTGGGCATGGCGCAGGGGAAGAACCCCACCTGCCAGTCGGCTCGGGGGATCAGCCTATGGAGCCGGCACGCCCCGGGGAAGCTCCTGGGGATGATTCGGACGGTGGCGAAGGCCAACGAGCTCTCCATGCGCTTCGAGGCTGCGGTGATCCGCTCCAGCGACCTGGGCCTGGGGCTCATGAAGGAGATGGATCCCCACGTGGACACGGTGAGCCTCCTCCTGGTTCCTCATCTGGACCGGATCTACAGCGAGATGATGCTCCGGTCGACCCACCGGGGGGACGACCCCCACAAGTGGGTGAACCCCGCCATGTACGGCCACTGGATCCCCATGGGGTTCCTTTCCGCCTATGACTATGCCACGGCTGGGATCCGTGACTACGAGGGGTTTCTCCGGACCTTCTACGCCACCCACCACCCCGATTTCAACCGGGGCCACGACCTGGCCTATCCGAATCCCGTGGGGATCTTCCTCACGGCGTCCTCCGGGGACCTCATCGGCTTCCACGCCATATCCATTCTCCGGGTCCGCCGGGTCCGAAACGATGTCCGCGTCTACTTCTACAATCCCAACGGAGAGGGTCGGCAGCGCTGGCACTCGGATATCCGCCCCACCGTGGCCGGGAACGGCGAACGGCCGGGTGAGTCCTCCCTTCCCTTCCACCAGTTCGCCTCGCGGCTCTACGCCTTCCACTTCAGCCCCAGCGATGTGGGGGAGGTGGACGCGGTCCACGACGAGTGGATCCAGAAGGTGACCGAGGTGGCTCGGGCCAGCTGGGGAACATCCTACATCTGGGCGGTGCCGGCCTCGATTCCGTAGGAGAGCCCGGCATCAGGACGCTTGGACGACCCGTCCTCCACACACGGTGGCGCGGACGAGGGGGGCCCCCACGGAATGGGTGAGTTCCCGCTCGTCCCACGCCTCCAGGAGGACCAGGTCTCCCCGGGCTCCCTCTTCGATCCGGCCACGGTCCGGGAACCCGAGGAGGACGGCGGCGTTGTGTGTGACCGCGGTCAGAGCCTCGCTCGGGGTCAGTCGGTTCTTCCGCACGGCCAGGGCCGCGGCGAAGGGGATGGAGGGAGAGGGCGCCGAACCGGGGTTCCAGTTCGTAGCCACGACCACGGCGCCCCCGGCATCCACCAGGGCCCGACCATCGGCGTAGCGGTCGTCCAGGTGGAACCCCGAGACCGGGAGGAGGACCCCGGCGGGCCCTCGGGGAGGGGGGCCACCGGGACCACGGGATCGATCCCGTGCCCCCCGTCGGGCCCCCCGTCGGGCCGCTGCCCCCAGTCGGGACAGGGTTTCCGAGGAGGAGGCCTCCAGGTGGTCCACGGACTGGGCGCCCAACTCTATGGCGGCCTCCACCATCCCCATGGAGGTGAACTGGTCGGCGTGGACCCGGACGGGGTGCCCCAGGGCCAGGGCGGCCCGGAAGAGCCGAAGGCACTCCTCCACGCTCCACGCCCCCACCTCGCAGTAGGCATCCACCGCGACTCCGGGGAATTCCCGATTCACCGCCGGAAGGGTTTCTTCCATGACCTGGGTCACGAAGGCGGGGACGTGCGGGTCCCGGGCGTGGCCGATACAGGCCGTGGGCACCAGGCTTCCCGGCCACCCGGCTCCAGCGGCGCGGATGGCTCGCAACATCTTGAGCTCGGTCTCCGTGTCCAGGCCGTAGCCGCTCTTCACCTCCATGGTGGTGGTCCCGAGGGCCAGGGCCTGATTCAGCCGCGCCAGGAGCGCCTCGGCGAGGGACGCCTCCGATGCCGCACGGACCGCTTGGACGGTGGAGAGAATTCCCCCTCCGGCCTCCAGGAGCTCCTGGTATGAGGCCCCGGACATGCGGGCGGCCCATTCCTCCAGGCGATCCCCGGCCCAACACGCGTGGGTATGGGCGTCCACGAACCCCGGAAGGAGGACCCGGCCGCCGGCTTCCAGGACCGGCACCCCCGCTTCCTCCGGTTTCAGTCCCCTTCCCACCTCGAAGATCTGTCCGCCCCGGATCCGGACATCGGTGTTCCCGAGGAGCCGCAGCTTTCCGGTCTCGGAGCCCTGGAGGTAGCGCCACGGATCCCCCGCCGGGGTCACCACCCGGGCATCCCGGATGAGAAGATCGCCCCCCGATCGGGACGGATGTGGGCTCGGGGGGGCCGGGGAAGGTCCGAGGGAGGGTCCGAGGGAGGGTCCGAGGGGAGACCCGGTTGAAGGGGGAGCCGGAGGACGGGTGGGGTCGGGAACGGCAGAGGCGGTCAACGTCATCCCGGCCCGCTCCCATTCTCCCGCTCCGCCACTCCCTGGAGGAAGGCCAGGAAGAGGCGGGCCGCCAGGCGGGCCGTCCGTCCGTGCTCATCCCAGGGAGGGGAAAGCTCCATGAGATCGAAGCATCCCACCCTCGGATCCCTTCCCGCCGCCTGGGCGTGCGCGATGGCCCGCTCCGGAGGCCACCCTGCCGGATTCATGGCACTGACCCCGGGCGCGTAGGCCTGGTCCATGACATCCAGGTCGATGCTCACGAAAAGGACATCATCCGCCTCTCCGGGCCAGGCGTCATCGGGACCGAATCCGGCCTCGTGCCCGCCATGCTCCCGGAACCAGCGTCGATGCTCCGCGCTGTTGACCATCGGGGCCGTCCCCAGGACGTGGAGGGCGGCGACCCCGCACTCCTCCACCAGTGCCCGAAAGGGCATGCCCGACCCCGGTTCCCGCCGCACATCCAGGTGGGCATCGAGGTAGATACCGATGAGGGGGGTGGGAATTCGGCGGGCCAGGGCGCGGACGAAGGGGAAGGTGAGATCGTGCCCACCCCCGACGGCGACCGGTAGCAGCCCCAGGGCCAGAAGGTGGTCGGTGACCCTGGTCACCCTTTCGTGGGTCTCCTGGAGGTTGAACCCTGGCACCACGTCCCCGATGTCGTAGACACGGGGCCATGTCCACCCCTCGGGATCGGCCGTTCCGTAGCGAGCCAGGGCAGAGCGGAAGGCCATGGGGCCTTCAGCGGCGCCGGGGCGTCCCCCGTTCATGCGCACCCCCGTGTCGTCGGGAATCCCCAGGAGGGCGACTCGGCAACCTTCGGGGGCATCCCGGAGCACGGTGTCGGCGAAGCGGATCGGCGGCTCGTTCCCCGGCCACTCCCAGCGTTGACGGATCCAATCCGGGGGAAAGGAGCTCATCGGTCTTCACCTCCGTCGACCCCCTCCTCCACCGAATGCCCCCCCGTCTGTGCCCCGGAGGAGGGGATGGGGATCCGGATTCCCCGCTCCCGGGCGCACGCTTCCGCTTCCGGATACCCGGCGTCGACATGGCGGAGCACCCCCAGGAGGGGATCATTGGTGAGGACCCGACGCACCCGGAGAGCCGCCTCCGGCGTACCGTCGGCCACCACCACCTGTCCTGCATGCTGGGAGAATCCGATCCCCACACCTCCCCCATGGTGGAAGCTCACCCACGAGGCGCCCCCCGCCACGCTGGTCATGGCGTTGAGGAGGGGCCAGTCGGAGACGGCGTCGCTCCCGTCCCGCATGGCTTCCGTCTCCCGATTGGGGGAAGCGACGGACCCGGCGTCCAGGTGGTCCCGGCCGATGACGATGGGAGCCCCCACCCGGCCGTCCGCCACCATCTCGTTGAAGAGCCCCCCGGCCCGGTCCCGCTCGCCGTATCCCAGCCAGCAGATCCGGGCTGGGAGGCCCTGGAAGCCGAAGCGGGGCCGGCAGGCCGCCAGCTTTCCGGAGAGGAGGGCCTCGGGGTTCCGGTGGCAGGCCAGGAGCCACCGCCGGAGTCCCTCGTCCCCAGGGAAGAGTTCCAGGAGGGCCCGGTCCGTGGCATAGATGTCCTTCGGGTCCCCGGAGAGGGCCACCCACCGAAAGGGTCCCCGCCCCCGGCAGAACTGGGGGCGGATGAAGGCTGGGACAAAACCGGGAAAGGCGAAGGCCGCTTCGAACCCCTGGTCGAAGGCCCGCTGCCGGAGATTGTTCCCGTAGTCGAAGGTGACCGCCCCCCGCTCCTGGAGGGTCACCATGGCCCGGACGTGCCGCTCCATGGAAGCCAGACTCTGCCGGGTGTATCCGCCCGGGTCCTCCTCCCTCCGGCGGAGTGCCTCCTCCAGGCTCCATTCCACAGGCACATATCCATTGAGCGGGTCGTGTGCGGAGGTCTGGTCCGTGAGTACCGCGGGAGTGATCCCCTCCCGGACCAGGTACTCCAGGAGCGCCACGGCGTTTGCTTCCACACCGATGCTTCCCGCCGCTCCCTCCCCGGTCAGGGCGAGGGCTTGGGACACCGCCAGCTCGATCCCACCCTCCTCCTCGGGGATCCACTCGTCCAGATACCCGTCGCGGGTCCTCCGCTCCAGATGGGTGCGATCCACGTCGGCGATGAGGCAGACCCCCCGATTCATGGTCACGGCCAGGGGCTGGGCACCCCCCATCCCCCCGCACCCGGCCGTGACGGTGAGTCGGCCGGAAAGGGTGCCCCCGAAGTGGGCCCGGGCGCACTCGGCAAAGGTCTCGTAGGTCCCCTGGAGGATCCCCTGGGTCCCGATATAGATCCAGGATCCGGCGGTCATCTGGCCGAACATCATGAGCCCCCGGGCCTCGAGCTCGTCGAAATGGGTCTGCGTGGCCCAGTGGGGGACGAGATTCGAGTTGGCGATGAGGACCCGGGGGGCGTCCTCGTGGGTGCGGACCACCCCCACCGGCTTTCCCGACTGGACCAGGAGGGTCTCGTCGGGAGCCAGTTCCCGGAGTTCCCGAACCAGGGCGTGGTAGGCCTCCCACGAACGGGCCGCCTTCCCCCTCCCCCCGTAGACCACGAGGGCTTCCGGATCCTCCGCCACCTCAGGGTCCAGGTTGTTCATGAGCATGCGAAGGGCGGCTTCGGCGGCCCAGCTACGACACGAGCGACGGGTTCCCCGAGGGGCGCGGATCGGTCCAGGGAAACCGGTGCCCGGTGTGGGCGGGGTGGAGTTCTGGGACATGAACGCTTCCCTCCTGATTGACGGTTACCCCAGACGGGCGACCCTGGTTGGAGGCCGGCCCTGGATCAGTCCTCCGGCGCCATTTCGATGGTCACCTCCACCGGCCCCACGGAAAGGCCGTGGGCCGTGCCCCGGATTCCCTCCCGGGGCCATGCGACCCCTCGAAAGCCCTCTCCTGCTCGGAAGGCGATGCGGTGCCCGTCTTCAAGTGCGCTCCAATGCTCACCCCCGTTCCGCGCCATGGACTCCAGGAGGTGGAGGAGGGTCCACTGATCAAAGAGCCCCTCCGCGCCCTCCGGGCCTTCGGTCCGGGCACCTGGTGCAGGGTCACTTTCGGACTCCCCACCGATCAAGGGGTTCGCCACCAGACCCTCCTTTCCTTCGGCGGGGACCACGCGCCCGGTGGCGATCTCCACCCGGTCTCCTTCCCCCAGGAGTTCCACCCGGAGTCCGGTGCTCACGGCTGGGGATGCCGGGTCATTCGGGATCCGGGCTCTGCTCCCGTCCACCCAGACCACCCCCGAGGCGCCCACGACCCGTCCCCATCCCGCCTGGACCACCAGGGCGGTGTTCTCGTCCACCCCTGCTCCGAACGTCACCCCGTCCTGGCGAAGCACCGCGGTGAGGAGCCGGCCGATCCGACCCCTGGCCAGGAAGTGCTGATCCACCGGAACGCCCTCCAGGAAGGCCATACCGGCCCGGAGCTCCACCCCACCCTCCTCGCCAGGGCCCGAAACCCCCTCCCGCAGGGCCCCGGAGCTGGAGCCCCCGGCGATCATGGGATCAGACATCATGGCCGCACCGGCGCTGCTCCCCGAGACCACCGCCCCGTCCCGGAACCGTTCCATGAGAGCTTCGTACGCAAGGGTGGCCTCGCCGTCGGGAAGAAAGACGTCCAGGATTCGGGATTGCACTCCACCGGTGAAGAAGAAGCCGGCACACTCCCGGATCTCCCCGGCCACGAGGGGGTCCAGGGCTCGGCCGGGTTGCTCCACCGTGAGAAGGATTCCCCGGGCCGTCCCCGCTCCGCCCCACCGATCGAAACGAGTTGTGGCACTGGCCATGGAGGCCTCCGGATCCCCGCCCGCCGTCGGGATGATACAGAGTGGTCCCGGACCCTGCCTCCCGTCCAGGATGACACGGTAGATGGCTTCATTCTCCGCATCCAGCGCGCCCCCGATGATGACCAGGGGACCCGGCTCCCGTTCCCCTCCGGGGGCACAACCGCCCAGGGAAAACGCGATGAGGAAGAGGCCGGCCAGGCTCTTCCGGAGATGTGTTGAACCCGTTCCAGAAGAAAATGGCAGGAAAAGGGCGAGGCGAAATGTCGGCACACGAGTTCCGGATGGAAGGGAAGGCATGAGTGTGGGTCAACGACTTGTCCTCAGAATGGTCCGATGGCCTGCGGAGTGTCAAACTGATCCGGCAGCGCCCGCGATGCCATGCCTTCGGGACCCCTTGCACACCAGGGTGGTACGAAGGAGAGAGCACGGAACTTGAACGCTGCGGCCACCCTCGAATGAAACGCGGCAGCACCTACTGGAGGAGTCTGGAACCCATGAGAGTCTCACACCGAAGTGGAAGCACCGCGAACTCTGCAAGCAGCGGCGCTCGGTTACTCCGCCCCATCCCCACCGTGGCCCTGGCATTGGGGTTACTCCTTGTGGGTGCTGGTCCCACTTCGGCGACACCAGAGGCCGGGACTCTTCACCTGATGTCCGATCCCGGGACCGTGCTCCACCTGCGCCTGGATTCCACTGAGCCGGCTGCAGGCACGGCACTTCCCGCCTCCCCTGAGGAAATCCGCCTCTTCTTCTCGGAGCCGCCCCAGATGCAGGGTACGACCGTGAGGCTGGCGGATGCCGGTGGGGAACTGGTGGCCACCACCGAGGCTGTGGCCGACGAAGCCGATGCACGACAGGTCTTCATCGTTCCGGCGGAACCCCTCGCCCCTGGGGCATACACGGTCCACTGGCGGGTCATTGCACAGGATGGACATGCCCAGCGAGGGGACTTCGACTTCGAGGTGCGCGGAAGCCGCTGACGCGAAGAAGGGAGCAGGGCGCGTGCCAGAGCGCCGCCGAATCCCGGCATGGCCCTCGAGGGCTGGTGGCGAAGTAGAGGGGGCACCGTGGGGAGCGCCAGTCCAGCGCTCCAAAGCGGTGCCCCCGACTCCTTAAGCGCTCTTCCGGCCTTCCATGTGTCCAACGGCCTTCTGAGATGATCTACCGAATTCTGGCCGACCTGGTTCTCCTGCTCCACCTCGGTTTCATCCTCTTCGTCGTCCTGGGCGGGCTTTGCGCGGCGTGGCGTCGATGGGTCGCCTGGGTCCATATCCCCGTCGCCCTCTGGGGCGCTCTGATCACCCTCATCGGCTGGACCTGTCCCCTTACTCCCCTGGAGAACCGCCTCCGCCGCCTCGGCGGTCAGGCAGGCTACGATGAGAGTTTCATTGAGCACTACCTGATCTCCATCATCTACCCCCGGGGGATCGGACCGAAGGGGTGGCTCCTCATGGGTGTGGGGGTGGTGGTGGTCAACCTCGTCATCTACGGATGGATCTTCCGCCGAGGGCGCCGGAGAGGCTGAGCCTGTCCAGCTGGACGATGGACGAGCCCGGCCCATCCCCCAAGCACCCCTGTGACAAGGCTCGTCTCGAGCTGGAACTCGTCCGGGTTTCTGACCGCCTCGAGGAAAGCACCGTAAGGTCGCAAGAATGAAACCGCTCAATCGAACCGTCCTCCTGGTGGGTGCAGGGCATGCCCACCTTCATGTCATCACCCATGCACATCGCCTGCGCACCCTCGGTGCGCAGGTCATGGTCGTCGACCCCGGCGAGTTCTGGTATTCGGGTCTCGCCACGGGAATGCTGGGCGGAATGTACGCACCGGACGAGAATCGGATCGACGTCCGCCGACTTGCCGCCCGTTCCGACGTGGACTTCATACCGGACCGCGTGGTGGGGATCCATCCGGAGAAACGAAAGGTGATCCTCGCCTCCGGCGGTGAACTGGACTACGATCTGGTCTCCTTCAACATCGGGAGCGAGACAGACCTGAGGCACCTGGCCGTCGCCTCCCAAGCACGGAACCCCCATTCCACTGCGGTGCCTCCGGTCTGGCCGGCCAAGCCCATCTCCAACCTTGCGCGCCTCCGCGAGCACTTCACCGAGTGTTTGGCCCAGGGGCAGGGAAAGGCCCTGGTCATCGGCGGCGGTGCCACCGGTTGTGAGATCGCCGCGAATCTGGTCGAACTCGCCCATCGACAGGATGCCGCCGCCGAGATCACCCTCCTCTCCAAGTCTCCGCGGCTCCTCCCGGATCGGCCGGAGGGTCCATCTCGAAGCGTCACCCGTGCCTTGCATGAGCGTGGGGTTCGGGTTCTTCCGGGGAAGGCGGCCATCCGGGTCACAGCCCCCGAGGTGGAGTGCGCGGACGGAAGTCTTCACCGGGCGGAGACATTGGTCCTGGCAACGGGCCTCCGACCTCCGGTCATCCTCCAAGAATTTGGGCTCTCGTGCAGCCGGGAAGGGCTCCAGGTCAAGAACACTCTTCGCTCGGTCGATGACGATCGTATCTTCGGCGCCGGAGATTGCATCGATTTCGACGGGCGCAGTCTCCCCAAAATCGGTGTCTTCGGGGTGCGGCAGGCACCGGTCTTGTTGAATAACCTTTCTGCGACCCTCGCCGGGGGCGCCATGTCCGTCTACCACCCGCAGCGGCGCTGGCTGACAATCCTGAACCTGGGATGGGGGGAAGGGTTGGCGATGCGGGGCCGGTTATGGTGGCGTGGCCGTCTGGCCCTGCGTCTCAAAGACCAGCTGGACCGGAGGTTTCTGGGTCGATACCGATAGGTGGAATGACCCGGCACGAACATTGCCATTTCCATCTGTAATGCATGGGACTGCCCGTTCCTATACACGGGTACCGAACGATCCGCAAATGTTCTTTCCGCAATGCTCATTCAGGAAGGTTCCAGATCATGAAGAGGATCATCTCACACGCCATCACTTCCTTCATCCTCAGTGGACTGATCCTCGGAACCGGATGCGAGATGCCGGACCCCCCGGAAGAGCTGGACGTGGATGAGGTGATGGTGGAGGAACCTCGGGTGGAGGAGCCGCTGGTAGAGGAGGAGTTGACCCGGGCCACGGCTGAGATCTCCCCCCTCAATGTCCGGGAGGTACGGGGACAGGTGAACTTCCAGCAGGTTCCGGAAGGCACCAGGGTCACGGCCCGGATCACGGGGCTGGATCCGAATGGGCTCCATGGTTTCCATGTCCACGAGGGGACCGACTGCGAGGAGCCCGGAGGACATCTGAGCCCCTACGATCATGAGCATGGGGCGCCCACCGATCCCCGGGACGAGCGCCACAAGGGCGACATGGGTAACCTGGAGGCGGATGCGGAGGGCATCGCAGTCTACGACAGAATCCTCGTGAATGTGACCATGGACGCGCCGCCCACGATCATTGGTCATGTGGTTGTCGTCCATGAAGGGCCCGACGACCTCGAGACCGATCCAAGTGGCGAGGCAGGGGATCCCATCGCCTGCGGTGTGATCCGGCTCGTGAACTGACGGACGGATTTCACCTGTGCCCACCCGATGGAAACGGAGCCCCTGCCAATTCCTGGGACCTCCGGCTTATCGGGTGAGGCTACTTCATCCAAACGATGCGGGTGGTTCTCGGAGCCACCGCGGCCCCCACCTCGCGCTCCCCTTCCCTTCGTGCACCCGGACGTCCAAGCGGACCAGGCTGACTCCCCAATCGCGTCGCGTGTTTTGTTCAGGAGAGCTTCTTGAGTTCGTCCAGACTCCGGTCCATGGCGTTCCGGGTCGTATCCCAGGTAGCCATCACATCCTCCTTCAGGTCCGTCCAGGTGTCTCGGCTTGTCTGCTGGATCCTCATCAACTTCTCGATGCCATGCGCCTCTCCTCTTCTGCATTCTCCTGATTACATCCGTAAGGAATGCCCGCCCCCCCGTCCTCTCTGACCGGAGTGGCAAGGCCTGTTCCGCGCCTCTCGCGAGACGGCTCATTCCATCCCGAGTATGGCGGGATACGTTGAAGCGATCGAGGAAACGGCGAGCCCGGTCTCCGCAGGTCGATGGCGCAGTGGTGCCCATGGAATACAACGTGCAAAGCCAGCGTGCCCTTGCCAGACCCCTGAGCGATCCGGGCCTTGGCCCCAATCCACACTCCCCCGAATAGGGAAACCGCCATGCCGGAAGTTGACCTGGATCATCTGGAGAACCGTCTCCTTGAAGAGCGTAAGCAGACGTTGGACCGTATCCGGCAGGCAGAATCGGAGGAGTCGGAGGGCCAGCGGATGGCTGCAGGGGAGCTGTCTCGCATTCCTCTCCACCTCGGGGATGCAGCATCGGATACCCAGGAGTCAGAGAAGGACGCCGCTGTGATCTCCCGAGGGACCAGGCGCCTGAACCTGATCGATTCGGCGCTCCGCCTGATACGGGATGATCCGGTGAAATACCGGACCTGCGAGGAATGCGGTCGCGCGATTGCCGACGCTCGTCTCGACCTGATTCCATGGGCGCGGCGATGTGCCTCTTGTGTGTCCAACAACCCGGCGGGCCCGGACAGGGTGGCCTGATTCCCTTCCGCCTGGTCGTTCAGTTCCGGAACCCCCCTCCCACGGATCTGAAAGCCCGAGCCTGCAGCCCTCTCATCGATGGTACCCCTGAGCGCAGCCCCGGTCGGGGCCGACGCTCAGGATGTCACGGCCTCCCGGATCCGCTCCGCCGCCATCCTGGCTCCGGCGATGTTCCGAGAGGCTGGACCCACCTCAAGCTCCGCCAGCGCCCCTGTCACATACAGGTTTTCCGTCCACCGGAGGGATGGATGGGGGACGGGGAACCCGCAGGGTCCTGTGGGCAGCCCCATTCCATGGGCAGCGCCGGCGAGCCAGGGGTCTCCCGGAATCCCGGGGCCGGCTCCGGTAGCGAGAAGCACGGTGCTCACCTTGATCCACCGACGACCTTCCCCACTCCCCGGGGCGGATCCCCTGGCCCCGATCGGAGCGCCGTCCGCCGGGGCCTCCAATAGCTCCAGGGAGACGCCCTCAGGGGTTGCCCGTCTCCCGGCGATGATCTCACCGACCCGGAACTCAAGTGTTTCGCGCTCCACGGCCACCCGGAGAGCCCCAGCCACCTCTTCCGGCATGGATCCCCGGTGCCGCGCCCCTTCGAGGAGGGCGCGGCGGACCCGGGGACTGCGTTCCCCATGAAACGCGCGTAGGTATTTCGGGCCGAGCCATCCTGGGTCGGAGTCGAAGGGGTGGACCCGGAGGGGAGTGCGAGCGAGCAGCAGGACGGGCGCCCCTTGCCTCGTGAGACGCAAGGCTACCTGCGCCGCCGAGATTCCCCCTCCCACCACCGCAACCGGGCGACCGGAGTCGATGGCCCGACGTCCCATGAGGTCCAGGTCCAGATCCCCGCCGAAGAGATGACGCACCGATCCATCCCCGGTCCATTCCCGGGCCCAGTGGGGTGCATCCTCCGGGGACGGGGCCCCAAGCGCAAGGATCACCCTTCGGGACTCCAGCGCCCCTCGGTTCGTCTCCACCCGAAAGCCGCCGGGGATCCGGCATAGATCCGTCGCCCACCCCTGCTCCCGGAGGGCCTCCAGCGTCGCCTCCGAGATGCGGGCCTGGGCATGGGCCTGGAAGAGTTCCAGGGAAGGCCGCCGGTAGCGTCCCCGGAGGGACCCACCATCCCGAGCCCGCCGTCGGCCCGCGAAACGGAAGAGGTCGTAGGGCTCCAGCCCGATATGGTGAACCCCGGGGGACCGCAGGAAGGTCATTCCGGTGCGGCTCGTGAGTTCCGTCCAACGGGCCATCGGCCCTTCCCAGGGATCCAGGACCCGGAGTGCGGCCTCCGAAACGCCCGCGTTCCGGAGTACCAGGGAGAGGTGGGTGCCGTGAATCCCGCCACCGACGATGAGCCACTCCAGCATCCGATCGCCTCGCGCCAGAAGATCCTGGCCCCTTCCCTACTTCTCCTCCCGATACAGGACATGCCGGCGGACCACCGGATCGAAGCGCCGGAGCTCCAGGCGCGCCGGGGTGTTCCGCTTGTTCTTGGTGGTGGTGAATCGATGGGGACTTTCCGTGCTCCCCATTCGGATGGTCACCCGGCTTCCAGCCTTCGCCATGATGTTTCTCCCTTCGGATGCCCGTGGTTCTCGCCCGGGTGGAGGTGGACCCAGGCAGAGGCGGTGAGAAGACCACATCCGCCACGTTAGTGATAGCGCATCCGCATTATCATAGCAACTGGTGCCGCAAGGGAGGGCCGGTCTCCCCTGGGGCCTCACCCGATGGACGACGCCCCCGATGCTCCGGGGTCATCTGCGGACCATCACCCCGGGCGTTTCACCCCAAACCTTTGAACGAGGGCATTGAGGGACCCTGACCCGGGTGGAAGGGGAGGCCTTGCTCTCCTCCCCTTCGCACCCGGGTACCACCCACCCGTGGTCAGGCCCTCATCACGGAT
>REED01000137.1 GCA_007695225.1 Gemmatimonadales bacterium | reverse complement strand
CACCCACGCGCAAAGCGCGTGGGTCGCGCAAGACCCCTTCCCGGCGGCCCCTCTATTTCTTCAACGGCCTTCTAGAAGGCTGTTGATCGGAAAGGAGAACACCTGGAAGGGTTCTCCCTGGTGTTGCAACGCATGGACTCAGTATCTTGCCGACGGACGCGGCCGCTTTCCCCGTTCACCTCGTCTACCCTGAGCCTCGAGGGATGCTTTGATGTCCTACCGTTCATTCGCACGATTCCTACTGGTGTTCTTGGCAGGGTTCCTTGTGCCAGGCGCCCTGGTAGCGCAGACCCCCCCGGTCCCGACTCCGTCTGGACAGACCGTGCCGGGACCGGACCGGGGCCCCGACGAGGGGGAGGGCCCCTTCGAGCGCCTGATCATCCGGGGGGCCATTCTCATTGACGGCACCGGGGCACCCCCCTCCGGTCCCACGGATATCGTGATCGAAGGGAACCGGATTGTGGAGGTTCAGGCCGTGGGGTACCCCGGGGTGCCCATCGACGAGGGGAGGCGGCCCGGAGGCGCTGATCGGGAGATCGACGCACATGGCATGTATGTCCTTCCCGGTTTCATCGACAACCATGCCCACGCCGGTGGGGCGCCCAAGAACCCGGAGCTCTCCTATGCGTACAAGCTCTGGCTGGCCCATGGGATCACCACCGTCCGGGGCGTGGCGCTGACCGGGTTCGATCTGGCCCTCCAGGAAAAGGAACGGAGCGCGAACAACGAGATTGTGGCCCCCCGCATCGTGAACTATCAGCGGCCCAGCAGTGGATGGGACCGAGGCACCATCACCACACCGGAGATGGGTCGGGAGTGGGTCCAGTGGGCCCACGAAAACGGGGTGGACGGGATAAAGTTCCACACCCATGGGATGGAGCCTCCCCTGATGGAGGCCATCCTGGACGAGGCGAACCGGGTTGGGATGGGGAGCACCGCGCACCTGTCCCAGCCCCGTGTCACCCACATGAATGTGCGGGACGCGGCACGCCTCGGGCTCACCGGGATGACCCACTTCTATGGGCTCTTCGAGTCGATTCAGCGGGACCACCAGATCCAGTGGTACCGCCTGGACTACAACTATCAGAACGAACAGCACCGCTTCGCCGAGGTGGCTCAGCTCTGGCGGCAGAGCCATGATCGGGGGAGCGAGGCGTGGAACGACTTCGTCCAGGAGTTGGTGGACCTGAATTTCTTCATCAACCCTACCATGACCATCTACGAGGCCAACCGGGACGTGATGCGGGCCCGGGAAGCCGAGTGGCACGACGAGTACACCCTTCCGTCGCTCTGGGACTTCTACCGGCCCGACCGCCGTGCCCATGGCTCGTACTGGTTCTACTGGGGCACCGAGGAAGAGGCGGAGTGGCGCGCCTTCTACCGGAAATGGATGGACTTCCTCATGGACTTCCACCGGGCCGGGGGACGGCTCACGGCAGGCGCGGACGCCGGCTTCATCTACAAGAACTACGGCTTCGGATACATCGAGGAGCTGGAGCTCCTCCGGGAAGTGGGGCTTCATCCCCTGGAGGTCATCCAGTCCGCCACCCTCTACGCTGCCCAGGAGATCTACGAGCCCCGGGGTGAAGAGCCGCCCATCGGAACCGTGGAGCCGGGGAAGCTGGCGGACCTCATCATCGTGCCCGAGAATCCCCTTCAGAACCTGAAGGTGCTCTACGGCACCGGCGCAGTGAAGCTTGACGATGAGACCGGTGAGGCCATCCGTGTGGGCGGAGTCCGCTACACCATCAAGGACGGTATCGTCTACGACGCACGTCAGCTCCTGGAGGAGGTTGCCGAGATGGTACGCCAGCAGAAGATCGAGCGGGGGATGAATCCCAATGCACCGTTGCCGCGCTACTGAAGTCCCCCCGCTTCGGTGGACAGCCCATCCTTGCGGGAGGTAGAGGAGGTGCCCCGACACTGTACCCGCCATTCTTCCCTGGGGGGCTGAGGGCAATCCTCCCACCTCTCCGACATCACCGGGGTCTCAGGAAGTCGTTCAGGGGTCGCCCGATGTTCCCGCTGGGGAGGGGTGAGTTCAGGAAGTTGGCCACGGTGGGGGCGATGTCGGAGACGTGGACCAGCTCCATGGACTCCCCGGCGGGGATCCCGGCGCCCATGAAGAGGATGGGCACATGTCGATCATAGGCCCAGGGCGTTCCGTGGCCGGTGCCCCCGGTCCCGGTCCCCCCCTGGGTCTGGGGCTCCAGCCAGATGACCACGTCCCCGGAGCGCTTCTGGTGCCAGCTATGCTGCATGGCGGCCCGGGGGCCGAGGGTGAACTCGGTCCGGGTGAGGGTCTGGGCCGTCATGGCGCCCCCCACCGCGTCCAGGGTGAGTGCGAAGCGTTTCACCTCCACACGGACCCCGTCCGGGTCCAGCCCCAGGGCGTCCATCGCCGGGAGGTCCAGGAAGAGGTTCTGGTTACTCACCGCCAGGAGGAGATCCCGTCCGTAACGGTCCTGGAGGAACCCCCGGATCGCCCCGGCGATCTCCCCGGAGATCCCGGTCTCGTTGTCCGGGTGTCCGGTGGGGATCCCCTGATCACGGAGGTAGTGGGGGATATAGGCGCCACCGTGGTCCGCCGTGAGGAACACCAATACCCTCTCCATCCCAAACTCCCGGTCCAGGTAGGAGAAGAAGTCGGCCAGATATCCGTCCAGGCGCAGGATGTGGTCCTGCATCTGCTTCGAGGCGGGGCCGAACCGATGGCCGATGGCGTCGGTGGCGGAGAGGGCGAGGGAGAGGATATCCGGGACCGGGCCCCGTCCCAGCCCTTCCCCCTCGATGGCCCCCTTCGCCAACTCCAGGAGGAGCTGGTCGCTGAAAGGGGTGGTGTTCAGGAGGCTTGGGGAAGCGCCGTCCGCCATCAGGGCGGGGAGGTCGAAGGGGAAGGCCGTGGAGCCCCCGGTCCGCCCCTCGTAGGGGTTCTCGTCCTCCCGACTCTCCACGTAGCCATCAATGGGGTGGAGGGGCTCCCACACCTGGGTCAGGTACTCCTGGGCCAGGTTCCGGGCGTTGAAGGCCTGGAGCCAGTCGGGGAGCTCGTCCCGGTAGAAGGTGGAGGTGATGAAGTTCCCGGTGGAGCCTTCGAACCAGTAGGCCTGGCCGGTGTGACCCGCCGGGAGGATGGCGCCCCGGTCCTTCCGGGAGAGGCCGATGGTGCGGGACCGATGACCGGTGTGGAGGTATAGCTCGTCGCCCACCGTGGTGGTGAGCATGTTCACGGGGCCCTTCTCCCCGTCGTAGTCGGGGCGGGAGCCCACCCCCCGGAAGCCGGAGCCCACGGCCTCGATGACATTGATGGAACGGTCCAACTCCCGGACGTACCAGCTATTCCCCAGGAGCCCGTGGATGGCGGGGGTGGTTCCGGTCAACTGGGCGGCGTGGCCGGGCCCGGTGGAGGTCTGACCATGGCGGAAGTGCCCGTTCCGGAAGAAGAAGCCCTCATTCACCAGTCGCTTCAGCCCCCCCTCCCCCAGGTGATTCCAGTACCGGAAGAAGTAGTCCGGGCGCATCTGGTCGATGGTGATCCCCACCACCAGATCCGGAGTGACGTGGGCGGCCCGTTCCTGGGTCAGGCTGGAGATGGGGGCCATCGCGATGCCGGCGGTGGCCAGGGTGAGGCAGGCGAGGAGACGGAGAGCTGGCTTCATGGACGGGGGTGTGGAGGGGGGTGTGGAGGGAACGTGGAATGCCCCCAAACACTACCGCCCCGGTATCACGGCGTGGTAACGGTCAGGAGAAGATTCCGGCACACTCTCATGGCGGGTCCTGTGTCACCGCCACCAGTCGGCCCGCTCCCCCTCATGGGCGGGACCGATCCGTCCCCACACCCCGTCGAGGAGCGTCTCGGGGTCATGGGGAACGCCCTCCAGAAGGACCAGGGCCACGTTTCGGGTGTTCCGGATGTCGACCAGGGGATCGCCGTCGATGACGAAGAGGTCCGCCCACTTCCCCGGGGCGATGGAGCCGATCCGGTCCTCCATTCCCAGGGCCCTGGCCCCGTTGATGGTCCCGGCCCGAAGGGCGGCCACGGGCGGGAGCCCCGCCAGGACCAGGGCATGGAGCTCCCGGTGGGCCGAGAATCCCGCCAGGTACTCCCCGGCGCTGGGGTTGTCCGTGCCCAGGGTGATGTAGGGTCCCCCGCCGGCATTGTAGAAGGCCAGGGTGGTCCGCTTCATGGCCTCGTAGAGCTCCGACATGAGCCGGCTCGAGGGCGCCTCCCGTGCGGCCACGATCTCCTGGACGAAGGGAGTGAAGAAGGCGGGCTCGTCGACCCAGAAGTCGAACCCCTCCACCTTCTCCGTCAGGTAGATGGGTGCGGTGATGGTGGCGTTGAAGAAGACCTGGTTGTCCAGGAAGAGCTGGACGGTGCGCCGGAAGTCGGCGGAGGTGGTGTCCACCTGGTTCCAGACCGGGTAGGCGGGCTGCGTTCGGTCCAGGACGTATCCGCCCAGGATGTGCTCGATGCGGTCGACCCCGGCTTCAATGGCGTCCACGGAGTTCGCGGACCCCCGGGCACCGGAGTCCACATGCCCCGTCACGGTCCCCCCGTGGTGGTGCACCCGCTCCACCAGGGCCCGGATGTGCTCCGGTCCCGCCCCCTTGGCCTTGAAATGCCTCACGCCCTCGGCCCAGAGGGCGTCCACTTCGGCGTGGATCTCCTCGGCGGTGATCCCCGGATCCCAGTCCGGTCGCGTGGACCCGAAGTAGGGACCGGAGCGGAGGAGGCGGGCCCCCACCTGCTCGCCCGACGCCAGGCGCTCCTGGAGCGCCATCATCACCTGGGGCTCATACTCCCCCGCGGGGAAGGTGGTGGTGACTCCGTTGGCCAGGAAGCCGAGGGGGTTGTACCGCGTCTCCTCCGCCCGGCCGTCCCCGGTCAGGTCCATGTTGTAGTGGGCATGGAGATCGATGAGCCCGGGTAGGAGCGTCTGGGTGTCGGTGAGCTCGATCACCTCCGGGGAGGAGGCGGGATCGGGGGAGTCGGCTACCCCGGGTCCGACGCGGGCGATCCGCCCGTCGGGGGAGATGAGGACGCCGGGATTCCGGATCCGCTCCCCGGCCTCCACGTCCAGGAGCCAGCCGCCCTCCAGCGAGCGCCAGACATCGGGTCCGGCGGCGGAAGGCTCGTCCGCCCCGGGACCCGAGCAGGCGACGAGGAGGGCGGTGAGGGCGATGGCGGCTGGGTGCTTCATGATCGTCCTGGGGTGGGATGGCTCCGGGGGGACCCCCGACCCCGTCATGGAGTGGAGATCCGGGGCCGTGCCACGGGATCCAAAAGATACGGGACTCCGGCTGCCTGCCAAAGTCGTTCGAGGGGGCTCCGGCCCATTCAGGGTGTTCGAATGGGGGCTCCTTTCCGCCCCGTTCCGCCTGGCCTTCGTCTCGTCCTACCAGATGTTCCCTGCTCCCGGAGTGTAGCTCGCGCTGACGACGGCGCTGGAGATGAGGGTGTCGCACATGACCACCCCCTTGAAGCGGGTCATGGAGGCATTGACCTCGACCATGCCGGCCTCCACGTCGACGAGTGTGGACTGGACGACCACCCGTCCCGGCGCGCTCAGGTGCACGTTCCCCCCCTCCATGCGGATCTCGCACCCCTGGGGATCCCGCACCACGACGGATCCACCGGCCGCGTCGTCCAGGACCAGGGTGCCGCCCGCCGGGGTCTCCACGGAGATTCGGGATTCTCCCGCTCCGTCCTCCAGGACGATCCGGCTCCCCCCCCGGGTGGTGATGCTCCAGGGCTGCCCTTCCCCGCCCTGCCGGGGCTCCTCCGGGGCCGGGTCGGGGCCGTTCCAGAGGCCCCCCAGGACGTAGGGTCGACGCAGGTCCCCCGCCTCGAAGGCCACCAGGACCTCGTCGTCCACCTCCGGGAGGAACCAGGCCCCGGCGCCTGGGCCACCCACCGGCCCCATGTACCTCGCCCAGAGCTCCACGGGCTCGTCCTGCGAGAGCCAGGGAAGCCGGATCCGGAGCTGCCCATGGGTCGGAGGCGCGGGGTGTCCATGGTCCACCACCACGGCGGGGTAGACCCCGGGGAACACCCTCCCCTGGGCTCCCTCTTCGAAGGAAGGCGGGGGCTCAGGAGTGCCCCAGCCCTGGGAAGCGGCATCGACCTTCAGAGAGTCTGGAGCGGATGCGGGCGGCTTTTCGGGCTCCCCCTCCACTGGGATCGTGATTTCGTCGATCTTCACCGGGCCGGTTCGGTCATTCATGGGAGGTCCCCCTGCGGTGTGTGACCTAGAAGGCTGTTGAAGAAGTAGAGGGACCACCGAGAAGGGGTCTTGCGGTCCTGGGCAAGGCGGGTCGCTGAAAGCGATGCGGTAGCATCGGTGAAGCGGCCCAACGAAGATCCAGGGCCGCAACCCCCCTTCTCCCTTCGGGTTGGGGCGGCAGGGAGCCCCCTCGGTCGTTGGCTCCCCTCGACGTAGCT
>REED01000136.1 GCA_007695225.1 Gemmatimonadales bacterium | reverse complement strand
TCATGAAGGCCAGCGAGCGTTGGACCCGGCCCGTGCAGGACTGGCCCACGGCCCTCAATCACCTGGCAATCGTCTTCCCCGGACGACTGCCCGCATGACTCACCGGCCATTTACACAGAAAATCTGACAGACCCGACGCCATCTCCCAAGCCACCGGGAATCCGTGGGCCGGACCATGGCCGGATCAGCCGCTCCCCCGGGTCCCTCAGCCTGCGTTCGACGTCGCGTCCTCGAACTCCGCACTCACCCACCCGTCCTCCTCGGAGGAGGCGGCTCCGGACAATCCCTACCTTGCCGCCGCGCCTCCCACCCGCCCCAGCGCCCACGCCGCATGCCCTCGTACCAGCGGCTCCGGGTCGGCCAGCGCCCGCGTCAACATGGGCACCGCCTCCGGCGACCCCAAGTTGCCGAGCGCCACACAGACGTTCCGGGCGAACCCCGCCCTACCGGCCCTCCGGATCGCCGAGCCCCGTGAGAACGCCTCCCAGGCCTGCGGTCGTCTACCGCCAGGCTGGAGTAGAACGCCTCCCAGGCCTGCGGTCGTCTACCGCCAGGCTGGAGTTGCCTCCGCCACGGCGTCCAGCCCCAGGTGGCCCCAGCCCCAGGTGGCCCCAGGTGGCCCCAGGTGCTCACCCTGCACTCGGACCGTGACGGTGGAAGCCCGGGCACGGAGGAGGAAGGGGAGCCGGTGACCTCCCGCCCCCCTGCGGGGCTAGCGCCACCCCTGAACCAACTCCACGGCGATCCGCCCCAGCTTTCGTTCCAGCTCCACGAAGTCCCCCCGGTTCTGTCCCGTGTAGATGGCCACCACCGTGGGTCCTCCCTCGTGGAAGAGGATTCCCACGTCGCTCCCTCCGAAGGGAGGCCAGTCCCCCGTCTTGTGCGCAACCGAAGCTTCGAAGCCCACATATCGGGGGAGGCGGGACGAAGAGAGCTGCCGCCTCAGGATGGCCAGCATCTCCTCGGAATTCTCCCGTGAGGTCCAGGTGCCCTCGTGGATCCCCTCCAGGAGGCGCCCGGTTTCCCGGGCGGTGGAGCGACCGAGCCAGAGGGTGGAATCCCCCTCCAGGGCGAAGGTCCGGGCCGAAGCCTCGGGGTCTCCGGGGAAGCCCCGCTCGTACACCTCCCGGTGGGAGAGGTCCGCGTGGGCGGGATCCGCCTGGACCCACACCTCCCGGAAGAGGTCTCCGGTGGTCATCCGGAATCGGGTCTCCTGGAACCCCTCCGACTCCAGGAAGGCGTTCACCCGGTCCAGCCCCAGCCGCTCCGCCACGATGTCGGTGGCGGTGTTGTCGCTGGTGATGATCATCTGGGTGAGTAGATCCCGGAAGGTGGGTTCCAACCCGGGATCGAAGGTCTGGAGGATCCCGCTCCCCCTCCGGAGGTCCTCGGGGAGGATGGGGTGCCGGGCATCCAGTTCCAGACGGCCGGCCTCGGCCTCGCGATAGGCCTGAACCAGGGCGGTGAGCTTGATGACGCTCAGGGTGTTCATGGGCTCGTCGGCCCGGATGGCCACCTCCCTCCCGGTGGGGAGGTTCTTGGCGTAGAGGGCGGTGCGGGCGTCCAGGGCATCGAGCTGCGCCCGGATCCGGGACTCCAGCTCCTCCGGAGCCACCACCGCCTCCTGGGGAGGGTCCGCTTCCGGGGCGGCGTCCGGTGGCGAGGGCTCACACCCTGCCACCCCCAGAATCGAGGCGGTGAGGACAAGGAGAAGCCTGGAGGGCCCGGAGCAGACTGCGAGGAGCCTGCGGGACCCCGGGGAATTCCAGACCGTCAGGTGGGCTCGGTCGAAGCGGCGCATGGCGCCTCCATGGAAGATGTCTTGAAGAGGATCACCGCCTCTCACCCCCGGGCCACCCGTCCGGCCCTCAGGTATCGCCCTCCCACGGCGAAGACCAGGGCCATGAGGACCACCAGGACCACCCCCAGCGCCGCCGCCGCCCCGAAATCGAAGGCCCGGAGCTGGGAGAGGATCTCGATGGAGATGGGTCGGGAGGTGTGGGTATAGAGGAGGATGGAGGAGACGAACTCCCCCAGGGCGGTGACGAAGGCCAGCATTCCGCCGGCGGCCAAACCGGGGAGCACCAGGGGGAAAGCAATCCGACGCATCGTCTCCCCCCACCCCGCCCCCAGGGAATGGGCCGCCTCCTCCAGGGAGGGGTCGAACTGACGGAAGGAGGCCTTCGCCGCCTCGGCCACCAGGGGGAGATTCCGGATGAAGTAGGCCAGGGGGAGGATCCAGAAGGTCCCCACCAGGACAAATCGGCCGAACCAGGGAGCGTTCACCGAAAAGGTCGTGGAGAGGGCGATGGCCACCACCGTCCCGGGAAGGGCCCAGGGAAGGATCACCAGGAGGGCCAGGAGCCCCCGCCCCCGGAAGCGCCGGCGCACCACCAGGTAGGCGGAAAGGAAGGCCACGATGAGCACACCCAGGGTGGAGATCCCCGCCATCTGGAGGGAGTTCATCACCGGCCGCCAGATCCGCGGATCCGCCGCCAGGGACCGGTAGTTGTCCAGGGAGTAGCGGGTGGGGAGGATCTGCACCGTCCAGGCCCCCTCGGGAACGAAGGAGACCAGGAGGAGGGTGGCGTGGGGGAGGAGGAGGAAGGTGACCCCCCCCACCGCCGCCAGCGGCACCAGGATCCGGCTCCACCGGGACTGGAGGGGACGTCGGATCTGCCCCACCCCCTTCCCCACCGCCGCGTACTCCCTCCCCCGTTCGTAGCGGCGGAGGAGGGCCAGGAAGGCCAGCGACACCGAGGCCAGCACCACCGTCTCCACCATGGCCATGGAGAGCTCCCCATTCACCTTGGAGGAGTAGATCTGGGTGGTGAGCACCCGGAACCCGCCCCCGAAGATGTAGGGGGCCGAGAAGGAGGCCATGGAGGTCATGAAGACCAGGAGGGCCGCCGCCACGATGGAGGGGGCCAGCATGGGTAGGGTCACCCGGAAGAGGGTGCGCCACCGCCCCGCCCCCAGGGACCACGCTGCCTCCGCCGCCGATTCGTCCATGCGGGCCAGCCCCGCCGAGACGAAGAGGTAGAAGTAGACGTACATGGAGTAGGCGTGGACCAGGAGGATGGCCGGTCCCCCGATCATCCTCCAGGGAGGGGACTCGAGCCCCAGGACGAGTTGCACCGTCCGGGTGAGGATCCCGCTCTCCCCGAAAAGGAAGAGGAAGGCGATGACCCCCACCAGCGGGGGCAGCAGGACCGGGAGCGCCGCCAGTGCCGCGAATACGTTCCGACCGGGGAAATCGAAGCGGGTGAAGAGGAAGGCCATGGGGATCCCCACCATCCCCGAGAGGAGGACCGACCCCAGGCTGATCCAGACGCTTCCCCACAGGGCCTCCAGCTCCGATGGAGAGGTGAAGAAATGCCGATAGGCCTCCAGGGTGAAGACCCCGTCCTCGAGAAAGGACTCTCCCAGGACGAAGAGGTTGGGATAGAGGACCAGCCAGACCAGGAGGGCCAGGATGGGCAGCGCCATCCAGAGGGTCCGTTTCCCCGGCGCCTCCCGCGGAGCGCTCACGAGGGCGCCTCCCCACCGTCCGTCACCGGAGCGTTCCCGGAGAGGCCATGGTCAGGCCCCCCCCACGGCTGGAAAGACATGGAGCCCGGCCCCCGGGGCCGGGGCGATCCCCACCGCTTCTCCCTCGGCAGGACCGGATTCGCGACTCACCACCTCCAGGATCCCGGTGGTTTCGGTGTCCACGAAGTACAAGGTGTAGGCCCCCAGGAAGCGCCGGTCCCGGATCCGGCCGGGAAGGCTCTCCGCCGTCCCCGCCTCCACAAAGGTCAGGTCCTCCGGTCGGACCAGGAGCTCACAGGGGCCGGGCTCCGGACCCGGGGGAAGCGTCCACCGGGGCCCCGCGTCGAGCCGGACCCGCTGTACCCCGCCTCTCTCCTCTTCCAGGACGCCCTCCAGGGCATTGATCCGCCCCACGAACCCCGCCACGAAACGGTGGGTCGGATTCCGGTAGAGCTCCTCCGGGGTCCCCACCTGCCGGAGCTTCCCTCCGTCCATGACGGCGATGCGATCCGACAGGTCGAAGGCCTCCTCCTGGTCGTGGGTGACGAAGAGGGCGGTGATCCCCAGCTCCTTCACCAGAAGGCGTAGCTCGGTGCGGGTCCGCTCCCGGAGGGCGGCATCCAGGTTGGAGAAGGGCTCGTCCAGGAGGAGGAGGGGGGGCTCGATGGCCAGGGCCCGGGCCAGGGCCACCCGCTGCTGCTGGCCGCCGGAGAGGGCCTGCACCGCGCGGCTTCCCAGCCCCGGCAGGGAGACCCGTTCCAGTGCCGCCTCCACCCGCTCCCCGATCTCCTCCCGGGGCCTTCGCCGGCTCTTCAACCCGAAGGCCACGTTCTCCGCCACGTCCAGGTGGGGGAAGAGGGCGTAGTTCTGGAAAACCATCCCGAATCCCCGCCGCTGCGGGTTCCACTCCGTCACGTCCTCGCCCTGGAAGGTGAGGGTTCCGGCGTCGGGACGTTCGAATCCCGCTACCACCCGGAGAGCCGTGGTCTTCCCGCACCCCGAAGGCCCCAGCAGGGTGAGGAACTCCCCCTCCTGGAGCTCCAGGGAGAGGTGATCCACCGCCGTCACGGTCCCGAAGCGCTTCACCAACCCCTGGAGGCTCAGGATCGGCGCCCCGGCTCCATCTCTGGCCCCGGCCCCGAGCCCGGCCCCGAGCCCGGCCCCGACCCCGGAACGCCTGGAGCCCGGCGAGGAGCTCAATACCCCTCCCGGGCGCCCCGGCGGCGGATCCGATCGTCCCAGTAGCGCATCCACTCCGAGGTCCGCTCCCGGAGGAGGGCCCGGTCCGCCTCCATGGGCCGGATCTGGGGGAGGTCCGCCTGGAGCCACTCGGGGAACTCCTCCGGGGGGATGTCGGTGCGGGCGGGAATCCGGAAGAAGCGCTCGGTGGCCTCCAGGATGGACTCCCGGTTCCCGACGAACTCCACGAAGGCCCGGGCCGCTTCCGGGTTCCCGCTCCCCGATACCACCGCCACCGCATCCACCACCACGGGGGTTCCACCCTCGGGAAGGCGGTAGTTGATGGGAAGCCCGGTGGTGGCCCGGAGGGCGAGGATGTCAGGCATGGCCCACATGGTGACGAGCCCCTCCTGCCGGGCCAGCTTCTGGTAGAGGAGGGTGGGATTCAGGGCGTACTCCCGGGTCTGGGCGTCCAGGCGGAGGAGCCACTCGTACCCGGCGGTGGGGTCCCCCGTCCCCTCCGACTCCCGGTAGATGATGTGGCTGAAGATGGTCCGCATGGTCCCCGACGCCATGGGCTCCCTCAGGATCACCTGCCCCCGCCACCGGGGGTCCAGGAGGTCGTCCCAGTCCGCCGGCGCCTCCTCCCGGGAGACGGCGTCCTCATTGTAGGCCAGGACTTCCGGGGTCAGGTAGGTTCCGTGCCAGTGGCCGTCGGGGTCCCGGGCCTCCGGGGGAAGGACGTCGGCCCAGGTGGGACGGAAGGGCTCCAGGAGCCCCTCCTCGGTGGCCACCTCGAACATCTGCTCCGGCGCCCCGAACCAGACGTCGGCCTGGGGATTGGCCCGCTCTGAGCGGAGACGGTCCAGGACCTCCTGGGAGCCCATGTCCACCCACTGGACGTCCACCTCGGGGTGGAGGGCCTCGAAGGCCATCTCGTAGTGGGTCAGGAGGTCCCGTCCGTGGGGCGAGTAGACGATGAGGACGTCACGGCCGTCCCCCCCGCAGGCGGCGGGAAGGAGGGCGACCAGGGTGACCATCGCGGCCAGCAGGGCCCGCAGGGGAGGAGTGTCCGGACGCTTCATGGATGTTCTGCTCCGTGATGCGCCTCCCACTCCGATGCCCGGAGGGAGGCCAGGTTGGCCAGGAGGCGGAACGCCCCCGGGACCCCCTCGGGAAGCTGACGGAAGAAGGCCAGGCCAGTGTAGATGTAGAGCCCTTCCCCCACCGGGGCCACCAGGAGGCCCCCCTGCACCGGGTCCAACCCCGGATCCGCCATCTCCAGGAGGGGGACGAAGCGCGGATCCCACTCATTCAGGAAGTAGAGGCCCCGCTCCTGGACCCACCCGTCGAAGTCGCCGGGTCCGATGGGGTTGGGGCCGGTGAAGACGGGGGAGGCCGGGTCCAGGAGGGTCACCGGCGCCGTCGGGTCCGTGATCCGGTCGTGGGGCCGGGCCATGGTCACCGGGTAGGGAGCGAAGCCGCCCTCGGGATACTCGTACTTGTTGTACTGGGCCACCACCGTCCCTCCCCGCCGGGCGAAGTCCAGGATCCGGGGCGTCCGCGCCGGGAGGTCGGGGCGGGTCTCGTAGGCCCGGACCCCCAGGACCAGGGTGTGGAACCGGTCCAGCTCCACCGTCCGAAGCTCCTCCGGACCCAGGAGCTCCACCTCGGCCCCCATCTGCCGGAGGGCCTCGGCCCCGTCGTCCCCGGAACCCATGACGTAGCCCACCCGGAGCCCCTCGGCCACCCGGGCGTCCACGATGGTCACTGCCACCTCAGCCTCCTGGTAGAGGGGGACCCGGTCGATGTGGGGGTAATCGATGATCTCGAACCCTTCCGAATAGACGCGGCCGGCCTCGTCCCGGACCCGGGCCCCGATCCGGATCCGACCGGGAGCCGGCACCTCGTCGGGCCCTACCTGGAACGCGATCTCCACCTCGTCCCCCACCCCTGCCAGGGTGAAGGGCGCTCGGGCCGGTTCCGCTCTCCATCCGGCGGGAAGCTCCAGCTCCAGCTCTCCCCGCGCTCCCTCCGTCGCCTCACCCCGAAGATGGACCGTGAGGGTCCGGGGCTCCGCCTCCCCCGCCGGCCACGCCAGCCAGCTCCGTCCCATGGACACCGAGATCCGGGGAACCACCAGGAAGGGCTCCCGGAACTCCCCGTCGGCCTTGTCCACCTCCACGAAGGGGACCTCCACCGGGACCCGGAGGGGGACAGGGACCGTGGAGGGAGCGCCGGTGGACGCGACGCCAGGAGCCCCAAAGGTGAGGGCCACCTGGCCCGCCAAGGGAGGCGGCGTTCCAGGAAGCCCCCAGAGGGCTCGTCGACTCTCGGGCCACCGGTAGAGGGACCCGTCCAGCGGCTCCTCCAGGTAGTACTCCCGAGATGGATCGGCGTCCTCGGGCACCTGGACCCGGAACCGCCAACGCGTCAGCTCTCCGGAGGGCACCGTCGCCGGGCCCGCGGCCACCCTCCCCCCCACCCCGCCGAAGAAGAAGCCGGGTTCGGCGGAGGCTGCACCGTCGGGTGGGATGGGGGTGGCGGACCACCCCTGGGGAAGATCCAGGGAGGGGAGGACCTCCTCCAGGGGGACTCCGCCCCCGTTCCAGACCCGGAACTCCACCTCCACCTCCCCCCCGGTGACCACCCGGTCCCGGAGGGTGCGGGCCTCCACCGCCACTCCCGCCGCAGCGAGAAGGGCCCGGCTCGCCGTGGCCTCCCGTTCGTCCAGGACTCGCCTCAGCTCCCGGAGGGAGGCGGCCGCCCCATCCCCCGTCGCCGGGATCCCCGCTCCCGCGCCCCCCTGCACGCCCTCTTCCACGCCCTCCTGCACGCCCTCCTGTGCGACCCGGAGATGGATCAGCGCCTCGGCCAACGCCTGCGCGGAGGGCGTCGGATCCAGGGCGTGGAGTCCGTCCCGGGCCCGGTTCAGGGCGACACGGTAGGCGTCCAGGGCCGAGATCACCTCTCCGCTTGCTCCGTTCCCTGCCATGGCCCGGGCGGCCAGCCCAACGAGGGTGGTGTCCACCCCGGAAAAGAGCCCGTCGTCGGAGGTAGGACCCCGAGACTCCCGCGCCTCCGCCACCCCGCCCTCCCGGGATCGGGTCAGGATCAGGGGTGAACTCCGGGGTCCCGGGTGCTGAGGGGCTCCCATGTCCTGGGAACGATGCTGGCTCCGACTCTCCATGGCCACCTGGAAGGGGGAACGGCCCAGAAGGGGATCCAACCGCCCCGTCTCGATCTGAAGGGTGGCGTCTCCAGGACGGAACCGGGTGGAGGTGTAGAGCTTGAGGGGAGCCCATGGCTCCAGTCCCTCCCGGATCTGGTCCGGGAACCGCTCCGGGTCCCCGGCCACCTCGAACGCCCGGGGCGTGACGATCCCCGACGCCTGGTGCTGCCCGTGGCCGTCCCGGGGCGACCCCTCGAAGATGGAGATGACCACATGGGGCCGAAAATGGCGGATGACCCGCACCACATCCTCCAGGAGCGCCTCTTCAGGCCAGTGCTCCAGGGTCTCCTCGGCACTCCGGGAGAAGCCGAAGTCGAAGGCCCGGGTAAAGTACTGCTCCGCCCCATCGAGTCGCCGGGCGGCCAGGAGCTCGCCGGTCCGGATGATCCCCAGCCCCGTTCCCAGCTCAGGCCCAATGAGGTTCTGCCCCCCCTCGCCCCGACTCAGGGAGAGGTACGCGGTCCTTGCCCCCGATTCCCGGGCCAGTGTCGCCAGGAGGGTGGTGTCCTCGTCGTCAGGGTGGGCGGCTACCATGAGCACCCGCTTCACCCCATCCAGTTGCCGGAGGAGGAGTCCCGCGGCCACGACCCCCCGATCGGCGGGAACGGACTGGGCCGCGGCCCAGGAGGGGAGAAGGAGAAGGAGGGCCAGCGTCCACACCATCCCCTGCGCCATGATGCGCCTCCCCCTGATCCGGCGCGATGCCCGGAGGGATGCCCGGCGCGATTTCTGCCCCGAAGCCAGGTGGTTTGGGCGGTGGGGTGGGCGGGGAGGAGCGCGCATGATCGACCGATGGGTGGAGGGTCCGGGATCGGAAAGGAATCGAGGTTGACCCTGGCCCGTCAAGGCGATCCTCCCCCGGCCGACCCGGCCCCGAACCCCAGGGTGTCTGTGGGAAGCGGGGGGGGAGGATCCTCCTCCGGATCCTCTTCCGGGTCTTCCTCGTCCGGGTCCTCCTCCCCGGGCTCCCCAGGCTCAGCGGCAGGCTCGGGCGGAGGGGGAGGCTCGGGAACCTCCAGTTCCAGCTCCCCGCCCCCGTCGGGGATGCCGTGGAGGTTCCTGACCCCCTCCACCACCAACAGGTAGGTGGCGCCAGGCTCCACCGGCGACGCGAGGAGGAGGACGATCTCCTGGGCCGGAAGGGGAGGACCCGTGTCCTCCTGGGCCACCGGATCCCCCTCCGGCTCGCCAGGTTGACCGGGGTCCGCTTCCGGATCGGGGGGATCCACGGGGTCAGCGGGATCCTCGCCGGGATCGGGATCCGCCTCCCTGGGAGTCCGTTCCGCTTCCCGGGCCTCCCACTCCCATCGATGGAGGATCTCGGCGACCTGGATTCCGGGGCCGTCCTCCCGTTCCAGGCGGGCCGTAACCCCGGTGAGAGGGAGTTCCGGGTCCAGGTGATCGTCGAAGGAGGCCTCCACCGTGACGGAGTCCACGAGTCGAACCGCCGTCAGGACCGCCGCCGTGGTGTCGGGCTGGAGGAGGGCCAGCTCCGTCACCACCAGGGTGTCCCCCACGGCGAACTCCACCTGGATGGAGTCCTGCGGCTCCTGGAAGTCCGGCTCCCGGTTCCGGTTCTGGTCCTCGTAGGCCACCACGCGGTAGCGGCCGGCGGGGAGGAATCGGAAGGCGAAGACCCCCAGCGAGTCGGAGACCGCCGAATGCACCGGACCCTCGGGAAGGGGGCGGGCGTCCACCCGGGCCCGGGGCACCGGCTCCCCGGTGAGGCGATCCACCAGGAGCCCCGCCACCAGGTTGGGTTCGAAGTCCGGTCCGGTGGAGAAGAAGAAGTCCTGGGGACGATCCAGCCGGTTCCTGAAGAGGTCCTGGAGGGTGGGCAGGAGGGTGATCCGGTAGACCGTCCGCTCCTGGAATCCGCCCTCCATGCGCACTTCCAGTCCTCGACGGCGATGTCTCACCTCCACCTCGCCGGTCCGGGGAGAGACGAGGACAGCGTCCCGGAGCGATCCGGTGGAGGGGCGCTCGGAGATCCGACGCTCGAACTCGATCTGCACCGGTCCGTCGAAGGGCTCCACCACGGCGAAGGTGTCCGGATTCACCGAGATGACCGCAGGAGGAGTCTCGGGCACCTCTCCCCCGGCGGGAGCCGTGGTCCGGGCGCACCCGGACACCGCCACCAGGGCGAGCGCCGCAAAACCGGCAGCGGTGACGGTGGCGGACCTCCTCACTCTGCCTCCAGCACCTGGAGCTTCTCCTGGAGCTTGTCCCGCTGATCCCGGAAGACGGCAGCCTTCTCCCGCTCCTTCGCCACCACCTCGGCGGGGGCCCGACCGATGAACTGCTCGTTGGCCAGCTTCTTCTCCGCCCCCACGAGCTGTCCGTCCAGCCGCTGGATCTCCTTTCGCAGGCGAGCCCGCTCCTGCTCCAGATCCACCAGCCCCTCCAGGGGAAGGAAGACCTGGGAGCCGTTCTGGAGGATGGCGGTGGCGCCGACTCCGGCACCCCCTCCACCGGAGAACTCCACCTCTTTCACCCGGGCCAGCTGCCACAGGCGGGGAGCCTCCGCAGCCACCGCCGTCTGGAATCGCTCCGGAGCCCCGGTGAGGGCCAGGGTCACCGGCGCCCCCTCCCCCACCCCGTATTCCTTCCGGAGGCTCCGCACCACCGTCACCAGCTCCTGGAGGGCGGCGAAGTCCGCCTCCGCCTCTGGGTCCACCCGGGCCGGGTCGCCGGCGGGCCAGGGGGCCAAGGGAAGGGCTTCGGGTCGATCCGACGCCTCGGGCCAGGGAATCCGGTCCCAGAGGTACTCGGTGACGAAGGGGACCAGGGGGTGGAGGAGCCGGAGGATCCCGTCGAAGACATGGACCAGGACGGATCGGGCGGCCTCCCGGCTGGCCTCCCCCTCCTCGCCCCGGAGTCGTCCCTTCACCACCTCCAGGTACCAGTCGGCGAAGTCCCCCCAGAAGAGGTGATGCCCCCGATCCACCACGTCGTGGATGCGGAACCGCTCCAGGCCATCGGTCATGGCGGAGGCGCTGCGGGAGAACCGGGAGAGGATCCAGCGATCCGCCGTCTCCAGCGCCTCCTCTACCTCCGAGAGCGGCTTTACCGGCCCCTCCCCCACCGACATGAGGGTGAAGCGCCCGGCGTTCCAGAGCTTGTTGGCGAAATTCCGGCCCGGGGCGAAGGCCCCTTCCAGGTCCTCGTGGTCCAGGTGGATGTCGGTCCCCACACCGCACATGGAGAGGACCGTGTAGCGCAGGGCGTCCGCCCCGAACTGCTCCACCACCTCCATGGGATCGATGCCGTTGCCCAGGGACTTGGACATCTTCCGCCCCTTCGCATCCCGCACCGTCCCGTGGAGGAAGACGTCCCGGAAGGGCGCCTCCCCCTGGAACTCGTAGCCGGCCATGATCATCCGGGCCACCCAGAAGAAGAGGATCTCCGGGGCCGTCACCAGGGTGTGACCGGGATAGAAGGCCTTCAGGTCCTCGGTCTCCTCGGGCCACCCGAAGACGGAGAAGGGCCAGAGCCACGACGAGAACCAGGTATCCAGGACATCGGGATCCTGCTCCACCTTCTCGCTCCCGCAGATGGGGCAGGCGGTGAGGTCCTCCCGGCTGGCGCTCATCTCGCCGCACACCGGGTTCCGGCAGTACCAGACCGGGATCCGGTGGCCCCACCAGAGTTGCCGGGAGATGCACCAGTCCCGGATGTTCTCCATCCACTCCTCGTAGACCTTGGTCCAGTGGGACGGATGGAACCGGATCGTCCCGTCCCGGGAAGCCGCCAGCGCCGGTTCCGCCAGGGGCTTCATCCGGACGAACCACTGCTCCGAGAGACGAGGCTCCACCACCGTGTCACAGCGGTAGCAGTGGGGGACGGAGTGGCGATGGGGGTCCTGGCCGGCGAAGAGTCCCTCTTCCCGGAGGGCCGCCACCACCGCCTTCCGGGCCTGGAACCGGTCCATCCCCCGGAAGCGCTCCGGCGCGGACTCGTTCAGGATGGCCTCAGGGGTGAGGACGTTCAGGACCTCGAGGCCCGTGCGCCGGGCGATCTCGAAGTCGTTGGGGTCATGGGCCGGGGTGACCTTCACCATCCCCGTGCCGAACTCCGGGTCCACCCAGTCGTCGGCCACCACCGGGATCCGTCGCCCGGTGAGGGGAAGCTCCACCTCGACGCCCACCAGGGCCGCATACCGGGTGTCTCCGGGATGAACCGCCACTCCCGTGTCACCCAGCATGGTCTCGGGGCGGGTGGTGGAGACGGTAAGGTACCACCCCTTCCCTTCCTCGAAGCGCCCCACCGCGGTGGCTCCGGCGTCCCGGGCAGCCGCGGCCGCCGGCCAGGACGCCTCGGGAAGCGGGTAGCGCAGGGAGTGGAGGTGTCCGTCCACTTCCTGCCCCTCGGCCTCCTCGTTGGAGAGGGCCGTGCCGCAGCGGGGGCACCAGTTGATGATGTACTCCCCCCGGTAGATCAGCCCCTTCTCGTAGAGCCGGACGAAGACCTCCCGCACCGCCCGGGAGAGCCCTGGATCCAGGGTGAAGGCCGTCCGCTCCCAGTCGCAGGAGGCGCCGATGGCCTTGAGCTGTTCCAGGATCGTCCCACCCGTCTCACCGACGAAGGCCCAAACCCGTTCCACGAAGGCGTCCCGGCCCAGGTCGAAGCGGGTCTGCCCCCCCTCCCGGAGGATGCGCTCCACCACGTTCTGGGTGGCGATTCCGGCATGGTCCGTCCCCGGTACCCAGAGGGCGGCCCGCCCCTCCATCCGCCGCCAGCGGATGAGGACGTCCTGCACCGTGTTGTTCAACCCGTGCCCCATGTGGAGCACCGCGGTGACGTTGGGCGGCGGGATGACGATGGCGTAGGGGTCGACACCCTCGTCCAGCACCGCCCCAGGGGACTCGTGGAAGAGCCCCCGCTCCAGCGCCCGGGCGTAGAGGGGCTTCTCGATGGCCGCCGGATCCAATCTCGGAGGAAGGGCCCCAGCGGAGAGGTCGGGACCGGGGGTGCTCACGGGTTCGGCGGAGGGTTCAGTCACGGATTCGGGCCTGGGTGGGGTCATGGCCGGGGCACAGGGCGGATCCGCCACCCGGAAGGGCGGTCGGGAGGGGCGAGGGGGATGCCGTTCTCGCCCTGGCTCGCCCTGGAAACGGGTCCGATTTGAGCGAACAGGTAAGGTGTTTCATCCAGAGAGGGGCGTCAATCGGGGCCTTTCCGGGGGATAGGTCACCCACCGCCGCCCCGCTCCCGGTCCATTCGTTCCCGGATTTCCCTGGCCCGCTCCGACCACGTCTCCCGGACCTCGGCGGCGGCGGCGCCACGGATCAGATCGTTCACCTCCCACTGCCTTCGGGCCATGGCCTCCCGACGGCCAGGGGGAACCTCGAAGGAGAAGGGGAGGGGAATGGAGAAATCTCCCAGGTGCAGGCGGCCCGGAGAGAGCCCCCAGCGCCGACCGTCCTCATCGGTGTAGGTCCAGTCGGTGGCCTGTCCCGAGAGGGCTGCGGCCACCGCCACCGAGTCGTTCCAACTCCGGATCATCCCCCGGAGGAGGAGTTCGGCCCGCTCTTCATCGGAGAGCTCGGTGTATTCCCGGTCCAGGGGCGCCCAGAGTCGGGGATCTCCCATGGTGGGCTGCAGTCGCTCCGCCACGGTAGCCCGCCGCCGCTCCTCCTCGTCCTCTTCCGCCACGTCACCCGGGTCAGGGGCCACCCCCGGGTCCAGGGGGGGAAGGGGTCGGACCGGCGTGGGGAGCGTGGGGTCCTCCACCACGGGCTCCTCCGGAGGAGGCTCGGGCTCATCCTCCGGCGCCAGTTCCCGGAGGGCCACGATCTCGATCCCCCGGACCGTCGGCTCCGGTGGGATGGAAACGGAAGGGGCCGTCACCGGGACGATCCGGTCCATGAGGATGGGGTAGAGAATCAGGGCCAGTCCGTGGAGGACGATGGAAACCGCCAACCCGGCCCGGACCGCCCACCGTTCCCGGGATCGGGTCCGGGCACGACCGGTTTCCTGGGGTTCGGGGGAGGAAGCGGCGGGGGTGGGGCTCATTGAATATGGTAAACCTGCAGTTGGCGGCGGTTCCGGCGGTCCCGGGGCTGGTGCCCGGTTTATCGCCGCGGACGCGGTGCTCCCGGGCGCAGGTCCCCCGGGGTCGGAGCCGGGGCTCAGCCTGCGGCGGTGCCCTCGAAACCTTCCGCCAGGGGAGCGAGGCGGCGGGCCGCTTCCCGGAGGCGAGCCTCGGAGACGGTGAGGGCGATCCGGAAGAATCCCTCGCCTCCCTCCCCCAGGGAGGCTCCCGGGAGGACCACCACCCCCGCCTCCTCCAGGGCCGCCTCGGCGAAGGCCCCTGAGTCTCCCCCGGGAGCCCTGACCCAGAGGTACATGGTGGCCCGGGGGGCCTCCAGGGTGAATCCGGCGGCACGGAGCCCCTCCACCCCGGCATCCCTGCGGCGGCGGAAGACCTCCACATTCCCGGGGACCCAGTCCTCCCAGGACTCCAGGGCGCCGATGCCTCCCTCCTGCACCCCCATGAACACGCCGGTGTCCACAAAAGTTTTGATCCGCGCCAGGGCCGCCACCACCTCCCGGTTCCCTGCCACCCATCCCAGCCGCCACCCGGTCATGTTGTAGGTCTTGGAGAAGGAGTGGAATTCCACGGCCACCTCCCGGGCTCCGGGAAACTCCAGGATGGACGGGGGCTGGTATCCATCGAAGGCCACCTCGGAGTAGGCGTGGTCATGGACCAGGACCAACCCGTGTTTCCTACAGAACGCCACCGCTTCCTCCAGATAGGCTGCGGGAGCCGAGGCGGTGGTGGGGTTGTTGGGATAGTTGAGGATCAGGATCCGGGCACGGTCCACCACTTCCCGGGGAATCCGGTCCAGGGGAATGAGGAAGTCGTGCTCCGGACGGAGGGGGACCAGCCACGGCTCCCCCCCGGCCAGGATGACGCCGCCCCGATAGGCCTGGTACCCGGGATCGGGAAGGATCGCGGCCTCCCCCCGATTCAGGACCGCCAGGGGAAGGTGGGCGATCCCCTCCTTCGATCCCAGGAGGGGGAGGAGTTCCTGGAACGGATCCACCGAAACCCCGAAACGGCGCTCCATCCACGCCGCTACCGCCTCCCGGAAGGCCGGGAGTCCCAATTGGAAGGGATACCGGGAATAACGGGGATCGGCGGCGGCGGCCTGAAGCCGTTCCACCGCCCGGGGGGGAGGCGCCAGATCGGCGTCCCCGGCGCCCAGGTCAATGAGGTCCACCCCCGCCTGGAGGAGTTCCCGCTTCCGGGCCGGCAGGCTCGCCAGCGGGTATGCGGGGAGGGCGTCCAGGAGGTGGGCGCCGGGGCGGCGAGGGGCAGCGGGAGAGTGGGGGCCGTCGGTCACCGGCCGTCGGGCCTCGACTCCGCGACCACCGGGTTCCGGACCGATCCCACGCCGGGAATGGTGACCTCCACCTCGTCACCGGGGGCCAGGGGGCCCACCCCCGCCGGGGTTCCCGTGGCCAGGATGTCTCCGGGCTGCAGGGTCATGACCCGGGTGAGCCAGGAGATGAGGAAGGGGAGCGAGAAGATGAACTGCTTCATGGCCCCCTCCTGGCGGAGTTCCCCGTTCACCCGGGTCTCCACCTTGAGTCCCTCCACCCCCTTCGAGAGGTCCTTCAGGGGAATGGGCCGCCCCACAGGGCAGAAGGTGTCGAACCCCTTGGCCCGAGCCCACTGGCTGTCCTTGCGCTGCAGGTCCCGGGCGGTGACGTCGTTCAGGGGAAAGACGTGGGAGAGAACCGAGAG
Source organism: Gemmatimonadales bacterium (assembly GCA_007695225.1). Taxonomy (GTDB): domain Bacteria; phylum Gemmatimonadota; class Gemmatimonadetes; order Longimicrobiales; family Gaopeijiaceae; genus T3Sed10-66. The sequence continues at coordinate 63,956 of REED01000136.1, read as the reverse complement.
GGCCTCGGACTCGGGGACGAATCGGGCCTTGCGTCCCACCTGGAAGGCGATCTCCCCCTCGAAGTCCACCCGGCCCACTCCCTCGGGGATCACGATGGGTGCCCCGTCCAGGAGGAGAGCGGAGGGGGCCTTCAGGAAGACCAGGGGTTCTTCGGGAGGCTCGCTCCCCATCTCCCGGGCGTGGTCCAGGTAGTTCTTCCCCACGCAGAGGATCTTGGAGGGCATGGGTTCGATGGTCATGGGGCCCTCGTTCGGGATGGAATGGGGAGAAACGGCTTCCGGGCCGGAACGCGGGTTCCGGGCGGAACGCCGGCTCCGGAGGGAGCCTACTTCCGCGGTCCCGAGGGACGGTGACGGAGGGTCCCCACGATGGCCACCAGGGCGGCCGTGCCCAGGAAGAAGGCGATGACCGAGTACCAGAGCTGGGTATCCGGCTGCCCGGCCGCGGCCCCGGCGGACGCCGCCCGGAGGGCCATGAGGGTGAAGATGATCCAGAGGGCGCCGACGGCGAATCCAAAGATGCGGGACATGAAGACGGATCCAGGTGGAGTCGAAGTCCCGGGGCCCCTCCCCGGAACGGAGCCGGGTTCCGGCCCGCCCCTAATCTACCCCGGTCCGGCGCCGCGGCAACCGGGAGGCCCTCGGGGCCTCTTCTCCCGCGTCTCCAGGGTCACCTCCCGCCCGGTAGAAACGCCGTAGCCCAACCGTGAGCTCTCTCCAGGGCCCCTTCACCAGGGGAGCATCGGGGAGCCCCGCCCGAAGCCGGGGACCGTAGCGGGCGTGGAGGATCCGCCGGTCCAGGAGAAGGACCGCCCCCCGGTCGGTTCGGGAGCGGATCAGCCGACCAAATCCCTGCCGGAGGCGGAGGGCCGCCAGGGGAACCTGGTATCCCATGAATCCGTTGCCGCCCCGACGCTGGATGGCCTCGGTACGGGCCTGGGTGATGGGCTCGGTGGGGACCCGGAAGGGGATCTTCTGGAGGATGAGCCCCCGGAGGGGATCGCCGGGGACGTCCACCCCCTCCCAGAAGGAGGAGGTCCCCAGGAGGATTCCGTTTCCGGCGGCGGTGAAGCGGGAGAGGAGCTGGGAACGGGGCCCCTCACCGTGGACCAGGAGGGGGAACCGCTTGTCCACCCCGTCCCGGCGGAGCCGTGCCGCCGTGGCCTGGAGGGCCCGGTACGACGTGAAGAGGAGGAAGATCCCGCCCCCGGTCATCTCCGCCAGCTCGGCGGCCACCGCCGCCGTAGCGTGGTGGAAGGCCTCGCCGTCCCGGGGACCGGGAAGGTCCGTGGGAACGGCCAGGAGGGTCTGGGTCGTGTAGTCGAAGGGAGACGGCACCCGCGCCTCGGTCACCGAGAGGGGCGCCTCCATCTCTCCGTTCCCACCGTGGTCACCCTCGGGCCCGGCCCCACCGCCGACCCCATCCCCGCTGCCCCCTTCCTCCCATGGCTCCTTGGGCCCCATCCCCCACCCCTCCCCCGGATCCAGGACCAGGGATCCGTCTGCGAAGGTCTCGCCCGCCCGCGGCAGCGGCAGCTCGGGCTCCTCCGGAGACTCATCCAGGCCAAGCCGGCCCCGGATGAAGCGGAAATCCCCTTCCCCCACGGTCAGGGTAGCCGAGGTCACCACTGCCGTCTCCACCTTCCGGAACAGGGATTCCCGAAGGAGGAAACCGGGCTCCACCGGTGCCGCCGCCAACACTACGTTCCGGAGGGCATCACCCCGGCGTCCCCGCCCCTCGATCCAGCGCACGAAACGGTCCCCCTCCTCCCGGGGGTCCAGGACCAGGCGGAGGGCGTTCCGGGCACTCTCCAATCGACGCTCCATGGAGCGGAGGTCCAGAAGGCGGGCTTCCAGTCGGTCCCGGAGGGTTTCATCGGACTCCACCCGGATCCGGACCTCCTCCACCTCCCGTCCCACCCGTAGGAGTCCCCCCACCAACCGGTCCAGGCGCTCCAGGAGTGCCGCGTCCTCGGCGGGATCCCGGGCGTCCCCCCGTCCCAGGCGGAGGGGTTCCTCTTCCGGCCCCGGGACCCCGGGCTCCAGGGCGTCGAAGAACCGGTGGAGTTCCTCCCGGGCCTCCAGGGCGGCGGGACGGAGCCGGGTCTCGATGCGCCTCAGGAGGTCGTCCCGTTCCACGCTGGACGGGGACGCGGCCAGGATCTGCTCCACCGCCGCCAGGACCCCCTTTCCGTTCCGGTCCAGCCGGGAGAAGAGTCGGAAGAGCCCGGTCCGGGTCACCTCCGCCCCCAGGTGGGAGGTGGCGGCGTCCTCGGCGTTGTGGCCCTCGTCCAGGATCACGTGGGAATACGGCGGGAGAACCGCCGACTGGGTCCAGTTCTCCAGGGCCCGGCGGAGTTGGACATCGGAGAAGAGGAGAGCGTGGTTCGCCACCAGGATGTCGGCAGCAGCGGCCCTCCGGCGGGACTGTTGGTAGAAGCACTCCTGGAAGTGGGGGCAGCGGGCCTTCAGGCAGATGTCCCCGTCGGAGCGGACCTCTTCCCAGACCTCGTCGGAGGGGGGGGCGGAAAGGTCGGAGAGGGATCCATCAGGGGAGGTGCGGATCCACTCCCCCAGCGCCTCCAGCTCCTGGCTGCGGTCGTCCTCGAAGAGGGTGGGCGCCGATTCCGCCGCCAGGAAGAGTCGCCGGATGGAGATGTAGTTCCCCCGCCCCTTCACCATGGCCCAGGTGAGTTCCTTTCCCACCAGCCGACGGACCAGGGGGAGGTCTTTTGCCACCAATTGCTCCTGCAGGTTGATGGTGTTGGTGGAGACCACGGTCCGCTCCCCGTTCTCCAGCGCCCACCGCGCGGCGGGGATGAGATAGGCCAGGGACTTCCCCGTCCCGGTCCCCGCCTCCACCACCGCCACCCCACCCTCGTTGTAGCGGTTGGCCACCATCCGGAGCATCTCACGCTGGCCCGGGCGGTCCTCATACCCCGGGGCCATCCGGCTCAGCGCCCCCTCCGGCGCCAGGAGCCCTTCCAGGAGGGCCAGGTCCAGGAGGGCTCGGGTCCGGGGCTCCGGCGGCTCCACCACCACGTAGAGCGCCTGGGCGTGGTTGTCGGTGATGGCCGTTCCGAGCCCCGCCTCGTAGACCCGGGCGGCCAGGAGGAGATCCGGCTCCGAGGGCTCCAGGACCCCCGAGGGATGGTTGTGGAGGAGGATCTCCCCCGCCTCGGCGTCCCGGGAGGCGGCCAGCACGGCCTGGTGGTTCCCCCGGGCCACGGCCCTGGGGTGGACGATGCGCCGATCCTCGGTCACCTGGGCCAGGAAGCAGATCTCCCGGCCTCCGGCCCGCTGGATCTCGGTCCGAATCCGTTCCGCCGCCTCCGGATCCAGGCGCAGATCTGGGCGCAGATCTGGGCGGAGATCCGGGCGCAGTCCCGGGCGTGCCACCCGCCCCGCCCCCGTCCCCGCCCCAGCCCCCGGCCCCGTGGCGGGACCCGCCTCGACGGGCCCTCCAGGTTCCCTCATCCCGTCACGCCCCTCATTGGGTCTTGAGGGGCCGGGGGCGAGCGGCCGGGAAGAGGACGTTGTTGAGGATCAGACGGTATCCCGGGGAGTCGGGATGCAGGTCCAGATTGGTGGGGGCGTCGCCGATCTTGTGCTCCGGGTCCTCGGGGTCGTGGCCGCCGAAGAAGGTCCACGTCCCCTCTCCTGCCGTCCCATGGACGTACTTCACCCGGTCCCGGTCCCGGGCCAGGATGGTGGCACCGGGCTTCAGACGATCTTCCGAGAAGGCCGTGGTGAGGCCATAGAAGTCCCGGAGAACCGCCTCGTGGTTCTGCACCAGCATGGAGGCCACCGGATCGATCTTGGCGGAGAACTCGAAGAGGGTGAAAGACGAGAGGGCCTGGCGCCAGGGAGTGTTCACCTGGTGGGTGTCGATGTCCGAAAAGGCGCTCACCGAGGGAGAGGTCTGGACCTCTGCCCCCTGGAAGGCCAGGGCCCGGGACCAGTCCATCCGGGCCGACGCGTCCCGGTCCGGGGGACGTCCGTTGGCGAAGGAGGCGGTGATGTCGGTGGCGTGGGAGGCAAGGGCCAGGTCCAGCGTCTCCGTGGCGGAGCACATGGCGAAGAGGAATCCCCCTTCCAGGACGTAGGAGCGGATGGTCTCCGCCACCGCTCGCTTCAGCGCCGGCACATGGGGGTATCCGAAGCGCCGGGCCATCTCCTGGTTCCGGGCCACCTCCTCCTGGAGCCACGACGTCCCAGCGTAGGTGAGGAAGAACTTGGAATACTGCCCGGTGAAGTCCTCATGGTGGAGGTGGAGCCAGTCGAAGTCGGCAAGGCGCCCCTCCAGGACATCCCCGTCCCACACCGTTTCGTAGGGAATTCCGGCATACTCCAGGGCCAGGGTCACCGCATCGTCCCAGGGCGGGGTGTTCGGAGGGGTGTAGACCGCGATGCGGGGGGCGGTCTCCAGGGGAACGGCGTCCATGTTCCCGTTCTGGATGATCCCCCGGATCCGGGCCACCTCCCCGCCATCCACCGCCTGGAAGGAGACCCCTCGGAGGGCCGCCTCGCGACGGACCCGATCCTGATCCGGAAGGAGGAAGCTCCCTCCCCGATAGTTGAGGAGCCACTCCGCCTCTCCCGCATCCTCCAGCACCGAATAGGTGAGTCCATAGGCTCGGAGGTGGTTCGACTGGGACCGATCCATGGGCACCAGGAGGTACTGGGCCGCCGCCGTTCCGGGGAGGAAGACCAGGAGGACGGCCAGGACGAGGCCTGGGAGGAGACCTGGGATGGGTCGGATCTTCATCTGAGCACCTTTCGACATCAGGAACCGGGGCGGAGCGCACCCTGGCGCAGCCGACGAGCTTCGGGGGCCAGGGGATGGCTGGGTCGCCGGAGGAGCAGCGCTTCCAGGATCTCCACCGCCTCCTCCCGGGCCGCCTCGCCCCCCTGGCCCAGAAGGTGGCGAGCAAGCTGGACCTGGGCCTCCGGTATCTCCAGGGCGTCGGGCCATTCCCGGATGAGGCGTCGGCGAAGCTCGGCGGCCCGAACCGGCTCCGGATCCGTGAGAAGATGGGAAGCCAGGGCCAATAGGGCCGCCCGGTCCTCTTCCGGGAGCCCTCCCTCCACCCCCTGGAGGAGGAGGGCCACGCCCCCGGGTGCATCCCGCTCATCGGCCCGGGCCACGGCCCGGGCGGCCAGCCCTCCCGCCTCCACCCCCGTTCGCTCCGCAGTGGCCAGGAGCTGGATCCAGAGGGTGGCCCGGTCGGTGGGGAGGGAGGAGGCCCGTAGGATGATGGCCTGGAGCCCCTGGTCCCGGGAGTCCTGGGCGCCCAGGAGACGGGCCACCTCCTCCGCCGAGGGGATGGTGTCGCCGGAGAGGAACTCCGGAGAGATGGGGCCCGGGCCGGACAGGGAGCGGACGGCCGCTTCCGGCGTCAGGGCGTGGCCCGGGACCGGCGGGGCCAGAAGCAGGCAGGTCGCGGTCAGCAGGGCCGTCTGCAGGGCCGCCGACCACACGGGGACCGTAACGGAACAACCCGGACCCGGAGAGGCGCTCATCTTCCCCCTCCCGGGGTCAGGCCCCGGTTCAGGCGGTCGAAGTAGTCCAGGACCAGCCGCCGCTCGGCGGGAGAAAGGGCCTCCAGCGCCTGGGTGGATGGGAGGGGCACCTCGCTCCCCCGGAGGAGGTCCGGGGGGAGGGCCCCCACGGGAGGACGGTCCACCGGACCGGCGGTGGTCCCCTCCCGGCGTTCGGTGGGACCGTCCCGCTCCAGGGTCCGACCCGCGGTAAGAAGGCGCTCCAGAAGTTCCTCCTGGCGCCGCAGGGTCTCCTCCTCGATGCGGCCACCCTGCAGGCTCTCGGCGATCTCCCGGGCCTCCTGGGCCATGGCTTCCAGGTCCCCGGCCACACTCTCTCCATCGGGGTGATCGGCCAGTTCCCCCATGGCACCCGCCATGGCCTCCTGGGTCCCCGCCAGCTCCTCCAACTGCTGGGCTGCCCCGTCCTGCCCCGGGTCCTGGGAGAGCTGCCCCGTCTCCTGGTTCAGCGCCTCCTGCTGCCCCGCCATCTCCTCCAGGGCGTCCAGGAGTTCCTGGCTGGCATCCGCCGCTCCTCGCTGGCCGACCTGCTCCATCCCCTGGAGGGCCAGGATGGCCACCCGGTTCATGGCCGCCTGGGCCTGCCCGGCGGATGCGTAGGGACCGGCCCGGGGAGCCGCGTTCCGAAGTCCCACGGCGGTCCGGTCCACCGCTTCCATGGCTTCGCCCAGGGCCCCCGACAGCTCCCGGCCCACCGAAGCGGCCTGGCGCGTGGCGAGCCCCACCGCGGTCCCCAGATTCCGGAGCCCTTCCAGGAGGACCGCCTCCTCCGCCAGGAGCGCTCCCCGCCGCAGCGCCCCGGCGAACTGGAGTTCGTCGCGGATTTCCCCCTGTCGACGGGCCAGGGCCACCGCGTCCTGGGCCGCCCGACGAAGCGCCTCCCGGATCCGTTCCTCCCACTCCTCCATCCAGTCCATCCGGGCCTGCTCCAGCTCCTCCATGGCGGAACGGGCCGCCTCCCCCGCCTCGTCGCCTCGCTCCCCGGCCTCCCCTGCGTTCCCGTCCCGGGCCGCCTCTGCCGCGGCTTCCATGGACCGAGCGGCCTCCTCCATCTCCCGGCCGGCCTGGGCCGCCCGATCTCCCGCCTCCATCTCACCGGCCGCCCGGAGCCGCTCCTCCAGCGCCTCGATCCGCTCCCTCAGCCCTTCGGCGTCGGCCTGAAGCGCCTCCTGGGCCTCCGGGTCCCCACCGTCCCGGAGCTGATCGGCCATCTCCTCCTGGGCCTGGGTGAGCTCCCGGGCTGCGTCCTCGGCACCCTCGAAGGCGTTCTCCAGCGCCGCCTGCTTGAACCGCTCCAGGGCCTCTTCGAGCCGCTCCCGAAGGGCTTCCTGCCGAGCGGCGGCGTCCTCCAGCTCCTGGGCCGCCGGGGGACTTCCCCCCTCCGTGAGACGTTCCAGGATCTCACCTACCCGCTCCCGACTCTCGCCGGCCTCCAGTTCCTCCAGGAGGCGCTCCAGCTCACCGAGCCGGCGGGAGAGCTCCGAGTCCGATTGGTCGCCGCCCAGGGATTCCCGGGCACGGGACATCTCTTCCCGGATCCGCTCCAGCTCGTCCATCACCGCGGCCTGTTCCTCCAGGAGTCGCCGGGTCTCCTCCCGCTCCTCAAACCCGTCGCCCCCGGAGCGCTGGCCGCCGGCACGGGCCTCCTCCCCTGCCAGCTCCCGGGCCCGGTCGCGGAGGTCACTCTCCCCCCGGGCCGCCCGCTCCGCCAGTTCCTCCACCTCTCCGGCGCTCCGCTCCACCTGGTCCCGGGCCTCATCCCGGAGCTGGTTCGCCCCGGGAAGCTCCAGGACGAGCTCCGACCCCACGGTGACCCCGGGCACCGGAGCCCGGTCCGCCGCCCGCGCCCGGAGGCGGAGCCGGGATCCCGGCTCCAACCCCCACCCCGAGATGTCCAGCACCGGGCGGAGCACCACGGAGCGGCGGTTCCCCGCCTCGGACCGGTCCAGCGCCGGCTCCCCGCGCCGGCCCCTGGGATCCTCCACGGCCACCTCCAGCTCCACCCAGTCCAGTCCCCAGTCGTCGGAAGCCTCCATTCGAAGGGCCACCCTCAGGTTCGCCGGGACCTGTCGAGTCCCGGACTCCGTGTCCAGGGAAACGGAGGGGGGGGCGTCGGGGATGAGCTCCACCTCCAGTGGGACCGGAAGCCGAAGGCCCGCTGGAGCGTCTCCCACGATCTCCCAGTCGGCCGTCACCGAGGACCCGGGACGCCACTCCCCCTGGAATGCCTCGCCCTCCACTGGAAAGGCCGCCAGTCGCCGCCCCTCCGGGTCCCGGAGGAGCACCGCCTCTCCCTCCCCCAGGAAGGCTCCGGAAATCCCGATCCGCGTCCCCTGGGGAATGCGGAGGAGCCCGGGCTCCCCTCGGATGATCTCCGGGGGAAGGCCGGTGTGGGGGGGAAACCGGAGCTCCAGAGCCAGCCCCGCCAGGAGGAGGGGATCCAGGGCCCGGAGGGTGAACTCCGGGGAACGGGCGCCATCGGGGGCGGTGACGCGATATCGGGTGACGCCTCGGAGTTCGGGGATCTCCCCCTCGGCTCCCCCCTCGATCACGGGAAGCTCGGCGGAGCGGGGCACCTCTCCCGCCGACTCCCAGTGCAGGGTCACCGTCGCCCGCCCCGGAGCCTGCACCTGGATGGAGACCAGGTCCCCCCGGGGAAGCTGGGCGTCGCCGGGGTGGACCTGCAGGGGCGGGAGCGGATCGGGGAGAAGGACCGCCATGGGGCTTGCCAGCCCCGCCCATGTTGCCCGGGTCCGTTCGGGAGCCAGGGCCAGAAGCGCCAGGGCCAGAATGGCCACGCCGCCGGTGAGGAGGGCTCCGGTCCGGAGCAGACGGCGGGTCTCGGCCTCTGCTGCTCGGGGGTGGAGCGGACCCTGGCCCAGGCGATGCACCAGCGCCGATTCCCCCGCCTGGGCCAGCCCCCCCGACACGCCTCCGGGAATCCCCCGACCCAGCTCCAACTGGGCCCGGAGCGCCCCCGACGGAAGCCCCGTGCTCCGCTCCAGATCCGAGGCCAGATTGGCTTCATCGGTGCGGTCCCGGATCCGGAGCACCGACCACCCGGCCACGACCGCGGCGGCGATGAGGCCGGACAGGACCAGGATCAGGGGGAGGGGCGACCCCGCCCGCCATCCGTCCGTCCCGCCCAGGACCCACCCCAGGGGGAGGACGGATGCCGCCGCGCCTACCCCCAGGAGGATGGAAGCCAGGATGCCGGCTCTGCGCACCCGGGCCCGGACCCCGGCCAGGATTCCCGCCACGGTCCTCCGGTCCAGGGGAGTCACGGGCTCCTCTGGCTGAGGGCGTAGATGAAGAGGTTCACCCCCATGCGCAGTGCCGCCTCCCGGATTTCCGGCGGGTTTCCATGAACCTCGGGATCCTCCCACCCGTTCCCCAGATCCGTCTCGTAGGAATAGAGGACCATGAGACGACCCTCATGGAAGACCCCGAAGGCCTGGGGGGGATGGCCGTCATGCTCATGGATCTTGGGAATCCCCTCGGGAAAGGAATAGACCACGTGGAAGACGGGGTGTTCCGGAGGAAGCTCCACCATCTCCCGATCAGGAAAGAGGAGCGCGATTTCCCGGCGGAAAGCCTCGTCCATCCCGTAGTTGTCGTCGGCATGGAGGAACCCACCGCCCTCCAGGTAGCTCCGCAAAGCCCGACGCTCTTCCGGGGTGAAGACCACATTCCCGTGCCCCGTCATGTGGAGGAAGGGCACGTCCCGGAGACCCGGATCCAGGGGGGAGACCACCACCTCCCGTTCCGCCACCGGCACCCCGGTCCGCTCCCGAATGGCCGCCAGGAGGTTGGGCAGGGAGGAGGGGTTGGCGTACCAGTCACCCCCGCCCCCGTACTGGAGGCGTCCCACGGTGAGGCTGGCATGGGAAAGGGGCATCGGCACTCCCTCCGCCACCCGGGCGCCGGGATCGAATCCGGATCCCATTCCGGCGCCGGCCACGCCGGTGATGCCGGCCACTCCTGCCACCCCGGCTCCGGACGCGGCCAGGGCTCCGCCGGCCCCTGCGAGCAGGACCGCAGGGAGGCAGAGACCCAGTACCCACAAGAGAAGCCTCCCGTTGGGGATCGCCCGCGTGGGCAGCGGACGTCTGTGCCGTCGCGGGCGTGGCGTGGGACTCACTCGGCGCCTTCCGGTCTGGAGGGTGAGGAGAGGGACTGGAGGATCTCGTAGGCCTGGTTCCGGGGAATCCCCAGTCGCCGCGACACTTCCCGGGCCGCCCGGCTGGGGCGATGACCCTCCCCCAGGAGAGCGGCCCCCAGGGAGCGGGCCGCGGCATCGTCCACCTGGGCCGTCTCCCCGGGTGAAGGCGGTTCGGCGGGAGCCACCACAAGGGTCACCTCGCCTCGAGGGGGATTCTCTCCATAGTAGCGGGCCAGCTCCCCGAGGGTTCCCCTTCGGACCTCTTCATGGAGCTTCGTGAGCTCCCGGGTCACGACGCCCCTTCGCTCCGGATCCGCCTTGGACGCCAGCTCCCCCAGGAGGACCGATGTCCGCTCCGGGGACTCGAAGAAGACCGTGGTCTCCGGGGCGTCCACCACCCGCTCCAGGAACGCCTCCCGCTGGCGGCCCTTCCGAGGTGGAAAACCCAGGAAGGTGAAGGGAAGGGCCGGGAGCCCTGAAGCCACGAGGGCTGCCAGGACTGCCGACGGTCCCGGTATGGGCACTACCCGGTGCCCGGCGTCCAGCACCCGAGCGGTCAGCCGTTCTCCCGGGTCCGACACCAGGGGAGTACCCGCGTCGGAAACCAGCGCCAGATCCTCTCCTGCTCCCAGCCGGCCCAGCGCCTCCCGCGACCGGGCCTCCTCGTTGTGCTGATGATAGGAGAGGAGCGGCGTGGTGAGGCCGAGGTGCCGAAGCAGGATTCCTGTCCTCCGGGTGTCCTCTGCCAGGACCGCCGCGACATCTCCCAGGATCCGGATGGCCCGGAGGGTGATGTCCTCGAGGTTCCCGATAGGGGTACTGATAACGTAGAGGCTTCCCATGGGGCGGGAACATAGACGCCGGGGACTGGAATGCGGAAGGGCGGGGCCCATGCAGGCCCCGCCCTCCCCTTTCCCTTTCCCGGGTTCGGTCCCGGAAACGGTCAGATGTGCTGCTCGATCTTCTTTTCCAGCTGGGCCCGTGGAAGCGCTCCCACCACGGTGTCCACCAGCTTTCCATCCTTGAAGAAGAGGATGGAAGGGATGGACCGGACGCCGAAACGGCTGGTCACCCGCGGATTCTGGTCCACGTCCAGCTTCCCCACCGTCACGCCCTTGTCGGCGTAGTCCACGGCAAGCTGGTCCACGATGGGGCCCACGATCCGGCACGGCCCGCACCACGCCGCCCAGAAGTCCACAATGGCCAGTCCCTCGGCGTCCTCGATGGAGGAAGTGAAGGTGTCATCGGTGACCTGGATGGTCTTCTTCGTTGTGTCGGTCATCTCTTCTCCTTTTGCGGCTCTCCGGATCCCCTTAGGATCCGGTACCCGGAGCCGGGTCGTTCATTCGAATGTATCGGTTCCATGGTCCGAGGGCTTCGCCCGGGACCCGATCCCCCGTCAACTCCCGAGGAATCCATCCGGATGCCACCCTTTCCCATTCACCACATCGGGATCGCCGTGGAGTCCATCTCCGACTCGGCACCCCTTTACGAACTCCTGAGTGGGGGGCGTTGTTCCCCCGTGGAGGAAATCGCCTCGCAAGGAGTGAAGGTGGTCTTTGTGGGCGAGGTGGAGCTCCTGGAGCCCACCCACCCGGATACCCCCGTAGGACGCTTTCTCGCGAAACGAGGTCCTGGCCTCCATCACATCGCCTACCGCGTAGTGGATCTACCGAAAGAACTGGCCCGCCTCGCCGCCGACGGGATGGAACTCATCGACCGAGAGCCCCGTGCCGGGGCCGGCGGACATCGGGTGGCCTTTCTCCATCCCCGGAGCACCGGGGGGATCCTCATCGAGTTGGTGGACGACCACGACGGCACCCACGAGGGCTGAGCCCCAGTGGCCAGGGCTGAGCCCCGGTGGCCGGTTCACCGACCCGACATCGCCCGGTCCAGCCCGATTTCCTCCACCAACCAGCGGCCGTCTCCCGCCCGGACCAAAACGAAGGGTACGTCGGTGACGGTCGTTCCACGCTGAACCAGGTCCACCCCGATGCGGGTGGTGGGGCTCGTACGTCCCGGGACCGTGGCCTCAGACCGGACCTGGAAGTCATCGTGGGCGAGGATCACCGCGATGGTGTTCATCCGGATCTCGATCTCCTGCCAGGAGGCGCAGCTCCGGGCCAGGCCCACCCAGGACCCAACCCGCCGGAATCCACAAGCCAGGGGGTTTCCGGTCCGCTCCGCCAACGCCCCCCGTTCCGTCCCGAAGATCCGGGCCATGGCGTCCAGGTCCCGGGCATTGGACGCCTGGAGGAACCGTTCCACCGATAGCATGGGCGCCAGCCCCGCCATCCCGGCATTACGGGTGGGGGGCGCCGAGGCACAGGCGGAGAGCACCGGAAGCCCGATGGCGACGAGGAGGAGGATGACCCGCTTCATGGCCGGAGGGTAGACCCGGCCCGAACCCCAGTCAACCCGCCCCCGCATCGGGATCCCCGGCCCCCGTGGGCGATCGGAAGCGGAAGGCCAGCTCCGACTCCCCTTCCCCGCCCCCGACCACCTCCACCACCGTCCCCTCTTCTACCTCCTCCTCCAGGAGGCGAAGCGCCAGGGGGTTCTGGATGCGCTGCTGGATGACCCGCTTCAGGGGTCGGGCGCCGAACACCGGGTCGAACCCCTCCTCCGCCAGCCGATCCTTCACCTCGTCGCTGACCTGGAGGCCCACCCCCAGCTCCGTGGCCAGGGCCCGCACCCGGTCCAGCTGCAGATCCACGATCCGCCTCAGGTCGATCCGGGTGAGGGGCCGGAAGAGGACGATGTCGTCGATCCGGTTCAGGAACTCGGGACGGAAGTGGCGGTGCATCTCCTTACGAACCCGCTCCTCGATGGTCTCCCAGTCCTGGCTTCCCGTCTCCTCCAGGATGTACTGGCTCCCGATGTTGGAGGTCATGATGATGACCGCGTTCCGGAAGTCCACGGTGCGCCCATGGGAGTCGGTGAGCCTCCCGTCGTCCAGGATCTGCAGGAGGATGTTGAAGACCTCGCTGTGGGCCTTCTCGATCTCGTCGAAGAGGATCACGGCATGGGGCCGACGGCGCACCGCCTCGGTGAGCTGTCCCCCCTCTTCGTACCCCACGTAGCCGGGAGGCGCCCCGATGAGGCGGGCCACGGCGTGTTTTTCCATGTATTCCGACATGTCGATGCGGACCATGGCCCGCTCGTCGTCGAAGAGGAACTCGGAGAGGGCCCGGGCCGTCTCCGTCTTCCCCACCCCGGTAGGGCCGAGGAAGATGAACGAGCCCACCGGGCGGTTGGGGTCCTGGAGCCCCGCCCGGGCCCGGCGGACGGCGTTGGCCACCGCCTCGATGGCCTCGGACTGCCCCACCACCCGCTCCCCCAGGAGGGCCTCCAGGTGGGTGAGGCGCTCCCGCTCCGAGGCCAGGAGTCGGGATACGGGGATCCCGGTCCACTCCCCCACCACCATGGCGATGTCGTCGGCGTCCACCTCCTCCTTCAGGAACTTCCCGTCGGCCTGGAGTTCCATGAGGTGGGCCTCCGCCTCCTCGGCCTCCTTCTGGGCCCGGGGGATCTCCCCGTACTGGACCTCCGCGGCCCGCTGAAGGTCTCCGGTGCGGGTGGCCCGCTCCATCTCGGAACGGAGTTCGTCGATGCGCTCCTTCAGCCCCTGGATCCGGGTGATGGCGTCCTTCTCCGACTGCCACTCCGCCTTCATCCCCGAGCTCTTCTCCCGGAGCTCCGCCAGCTCCGCCTCGATGGCCTCCCTCCGTTCCACCGCGGAACGGTCCGTCTCCACCTGGAGGGCTTGACGCTCGATCTCCAACTGGGTGACGCGCCGCTCCACCTCGTCGATCTCCTGGGGGAGGGAGTCGATCTCCATGCGGAGGCGGCTGGCCGCCTCGTCCATGAGGTCGATGGCCTTGTCCGGCAGGAATCGGCCACCGATGTAGCGGTCCGAGAGGCGGGCGGCGGCGATGAGGGCCTCGTCCCGGATCCGGACCCCGTGGTGCACCTCGTAGCGCTCCTTCAGCCCCCGGAGGATGGCGATGGCGTCCTCCACCGAGGGCGGGGCCACGAAGACGGGCTGGAAGCGCCGTTCCAGCGCCGGGTCCTTCTCGATGTGCTTCCGGTACTCGTCCAGGGTGGTGGCTCCAACCAGACGGAGCTCCCCCCGGGCCAGCATGGGCTTCAGCATGTTCCCGGCGTCCACCGCCCCTTCGGCGGCCCCGGCCCCCACGATGGTGTGGAGCTCGTCGATGAAGACGATGTAGAGCCCATCGGACTCGGTGATCTCCTTCAGCACCGCCTTCATCCGTTCCTCGAACTCACCCCGGTATTTGGCCCCGGCCAGCATGGCGGAGATGTCCAGCGCCACCAGGCGCTTCTCCGCCAGGGAGGTGGGGACATCCCCCGCCACCACGCGCTGGGCCAGCCCCTCCACGATGGCGGTCTTCCCCACCCCCGGCTCCCCGATGAGGACCGGGTTGTTCTTCGTCCGTCGACCCAGGACCTTGATGACCCGGCGGATCTCCTCGTCCCGGCCGATCACTGGATCCAGCTTCCCCTTACGGGCCAGGTCGGTGAGGTCCCGGGAATAACGCTCCAGCGCCTGGTACTTCTCCTCCGGGGTCTGGTCCGTGACCCGATGGGAGCCCCGGATCCCCTCCAGCGCCTCCGTCATCACCTTCGGCGTGGCCCCCGCCTCGGTGAGGATCCGGCCGGCGTCGTCCTTCTCCCGGGTGAGCCCCAGGAGGAGGTGCTCGGTGGAGACGTACTCGTCCCCAAGGGTTTGCGCCTCCGCCTCGGCGGCCTCCAGGGCCCGCCGGAGGTCGCGGGAAAGGGTGGGATCGCCTCCCCCCTCCACCCGGGCATAACGCCCCAGGGCCTCGGTCACCCTGTCCCTGAGAAGAGGGACACGAAGCCCCGCCTTCTGCAGGACCGGTCGAACGATCCCTTCCTCCTGGTCCAGGAGCGCCAGGAGGAGGTGCGCGCCCGCCACCTCCGGATGCCGGGCCTCACGAGCGGCCCGGGCCGCAGCCTGCAGGGCTTCTCCCGCCTTCACCGTGAATCGTTCGAAATTCGCCATTCGTCGCTGTCCTGGGTCTGCTCCGGATGCTCGCGGCCCTGCCAATCTGGCATGGACGCGCCGGCGAATCCGGGGGTTCGCCGGGGGTTCCCTCCCTATGATTCAAGTTCCGGACCACTCCCCCCGGGATCCCCCCGTCACTCTGGAGCCGGAGCCATCTCAGGCACCCGGATTCAGGGCGCCCCCTGCCCGGTGACCCGCTTCATGAGGGTGCCCGAGGGAATGGTCTCCCCCGGCCGCACCCGATTGATGAGGCCCACCGTCTCCACCGGTACCGTGGAGGGAAAGCGCTCATGGAAGGCCTCGAGGGTCATGGCGTCGTCGGTGCGGACCAGTTGGATCCGCCGGGGCTGCACGTCCAGGATCGTCCGGTCGGTGACGGGCTGGAAGCTGTCCACCGCTCCCCGGACCACTCCGGAGCGGGCGTCCCACCGGGCCTCCGGGGCGTACCCCAGGATCCGGAACACCTGCCCCTGGTGGGCAATGAAGGCCACGGTTCCCAGCAGATTGCCCTGTGGGGTGGAGGCCCGGAAGTCGGCGGTGGCGGCCTGTAGACCATGGATGGTCCGGCTCCGGAGGTTCCCCCCGGTGATGCCCTGGGAGCCCAGAAAGGCGCTCCGGGCCGCTTCGGGGGAATCCTCGGAAGCCAGGGTGAGGGCCAGGAGGGCGTCCTGCTCCGGGCTCACCCCCTGGACCACCTGTCGCTGGTTCACCGTCCGCCATCCCGCAGGGAATTCCAGGCGGAAGGCCATATCCGGGTGGAGGAAGGTCCCGTTCCGGAAGTAGCCCTCCCGGGGGTTCGGGCCGAAAACCAGCCCGTCCAGGCGCTGGAGGTAGCTGTCCCGCTCCACCCGCTCCCCGGAGATCCCCTCCTGGGCCACCCGCTGGAGGATCCGGTCCCGGCGCTCCAGGGGATCGGGATGGGAGGAGAGCCACCCGGGGAGGCGGTCCGCCTCCTCGCCACCGGAAGCGTGATAGAGCATCTCGAAGGTGGCGGCCATCTCCCGGGGATCGTAGCTCTGCCCGGTCATGTAGGCGAGCCCCAGGTCATCGGCCTGCCGCTCCGCCTCCCGGCCGTAGCGCAGGAGAAGGAGGCTCATCCCCCCGCTCAGGAGCCCCTCGAAGGCCTCCATCTCGGGGAAGAGGACGGTCCCCACGCCCAGCGTCACCTGGGCCAGCTGGGCCCGGCTCACCTGGCGCACCCCGTGACGGGCCGTGACGTGTCCGATCTCGTGCCCCAGGACCCCCGCCAGCTCCGCCTCGGTGGCGAAGTGGGCCAGGATCCCCCGGGTGACGTAGATGTAGCCGCCGGGGAGGGCGAAGGCGTTCACCAGGGGGTCGTCCAGGACCCGGAAGGTCCAGGGGAGATCCGGGCGCTCGGAGCGCTCCGCCATCCGCTGTCCCAACTCCTGTACGTAGCGCTGGAGCCCAGGGTCGTCCACCAGCCCCATGGCGGCGGTGATGTCCCCGTCGGCGTCCCGGCCGATCTGGATCTCCTGGCTCTCGGTGATGAGGGTGAACTCCCGCTGTCCCGTGACGGGGTTCACCGCGCAGCCGGCCACGCCGCCCAGAAGGAGGACGGTGACCAGGAAGGGGGCGAGAAGGGACCTCAGCCCCGGGAGCCCCGGGCGCGGGGCCAGGCGCGGGGCCAGGCGCAGGACCGGGCGCAGGACCGGGCGCACAACCGGGCGCAGGACCGATCGTAGGGAGAGGGGCATGGGAGCGGTCTCCGTGACTTCGGGATGGGATGCTCGGGGCGCCACGGCGCGCGCTACCGCGCATCCGGGTTCGCCTCCTTGCTGTGCTCTCATGTACACGTCGCGGCGCTGGGGGTTCAACCCCGGCACCCTGATCCCATCCCTCCCCAGACTCCCGTTGGTCCCTGCGCCCTCAGAAGGCCGGCGCCAGGAGGAGCGCGTTCAGGTAGAGGAGCCAGCTGGAGTACCAGAACATCCGGAAGGCCGGATCGTCGGCGAAGAGAATGACCTTCCCCTGGCCCACGCGCCGCTGGGCCAGCCAGGCGCTCCGATCCAGCCGGTCCAGGTTCGCCTCGGAGATCACTCCGGAGATCCGGTCCACGCCCTGGGGGAAGTATCCCACCGTCTCGAAGTGGGTGGTGGGCCCAACCCCCCCGCGGGAGCACTGGACTAAGCGGCGGTCGGGGCTACCCCCCGGGGCGCCGGCGCCGAACGCCAGGGGATGGCCCTGATCCAGGGTGACTGGAAGGACGGTTCCGGGGACCCGTTCTTCCCAGCTCTCCAGGTCCCGCTCCTCCCGGGTCCGAAGGGCCCGGGCCAGCCGCTCATCCCGGTCGAGCTCCCCTTCATCCAGTTCGGTCCGCTCCTCGATCTCCGCCAGGGGTTCGGCCAGCCGCTGGGCCGATGACGAGACCGCCACAAGGGTGCCTCCGGCTCGAATCCAGTTCCGGAGTCCCTCCATTCCGCTCTCTCCCAGCTCCCCCATGGGGTTGCCGCCTGGAACCACCACCACGTCATACCGGGAGAGATCGATGGACCGCACCGTCTCCACATTCACGATGTCGAAGGGGATGTCCAACTCCTGCTCCAGGAAAAACCAGTGGGCTCCGAACGAAGTGGACGCCGTCCCCTCTCCACCCAGGAGGGCCAGGCGTGGTAGACGAAGCGGGGCGGCGTCCCGGCTCCCCAGGTCGATCCCCCCTTCCGCGCGGCCGGTGGCGATGGGGGTCACCAGCCCCCCGAGCCCCGCCTCCCCGATCCTCCGGTCCAACTCCTGGTTGCGGCCCTGGGGGAAGAAGAGGGTCCCCCGGGGCCAGGAGCGCTCCCCCAGGGAGAAGGTATCGGCCATGGCGTAGACCACCCCCTCGTCCTCCAGGAAGCGAAGGAGGCCCCGGGCATGGCCGAAGGAGGGCGCCAGGAGGTATCCAAAGCTACCCGTGGAGGTCAGAGGGGCGCCCAGGGCGTCGGGCACCGTCTCCACCGAGGTCCAGCTCCCCCCCACCGAACCGGTGGCGGAGTGGGCCTCCACCCCATAGGCGAAGGGGAGGGCCCAGGCGCTGATGTCGTACGAGAAGGTGGCGTCCAGGATGTTCTCGGGCCGGAGGAGGGCGCCGGCCAGGCGTCCCCGGGGCTGACGGGTCCGCACCCGGTAGGTGCCCTCGGGGAAGGAGGACCGGGCCTCGAAGCCGGGGTGGGGAACGCTGGAGACCCCCACGTCAGCATCCGCCAGCCGCTCCACCTCGATCTCCTGCTGCAGGAGGAGCCCCACCAGCCGCTCCGTCCGATGTCGGTCCGCTCCCGGCACCAGGAGGTAGGCCGGATCCAGCCCCTGGTCCACGTTCCGGTGGAAGGCGGCGAAGCCCAAAAGGAGTTCGGTCTTCCCCTCCATGGCGGTACGTAGGGTGGCGTTGCCGGTGGTGCGATGGCCGAAGGCCCGGTCCCGGAGGGTCAGGACCGTGCCGTCCGCCCGTTCGATCTGCCGCCCTCCGAATCCGCCTCCCGCCTGCTCGTACGTCATCCCGATGGCCCCCAGGAGTGAGGGCCATGAATCACCGTAGGAGGGGTAGAAGAGGTCGAAGTCCTGCCCGGTGTAGTAGAGGAGGCCCTCCCGGTCCATGGCCCGGGCGTTCCCCTCGCCGAAGCGTTCCCCCCACTCCAGGATGTGCCCGGGGAAGATGGGGTTGATGGGGCGGGCGGCGGGGAAGAAGAAGTAGTTGGAGTCATACCCCATCTCGTGGAAATCCACGTGGACCTGGGGGTTGTACCTCAGGTAGCGATCCAGCCGCATCCGGGTCTCGGGCTGGCTGAGCCATGCCCAGTCCCGGTTCAGGTCGAAGAGGTAGTGATTGGGGCGCCCACCGGGCCAGGGCTCCCGCCGCTCCCGGATCTCCAACGCGGTGTTGGGGCGCGCCTGGGCCGCCGAGCGGTAGAAGTTCACGTACCGGTCCCGTCCATCGGGATTCGCCGCGGGGTCCATGACCACCACCACCGAGTCCAGGACCCCGGCCACCTCGGGAGCGCCCGACGCCAGGTCCCAGGCGGTCCAGATGGCCGCCTCAGGTGAGGAGCTCTCGTTCCCGTGGATCCCGTAGGTGAAGTAGAGGATGGCGGGATTGGCGGCGGCGATCTCCCGGGCCCGGGCCTCGGAGGTGCCGGGCTCCATGAGTTCCCGGTTCAGCCTCAGGATCTCGTCCATCCGGTTCCGATGTTCCGGGGTGGCGATGACCACCTGGAGGAGGGGGCGGCCCTCCACCGTCTCCCCGTAGCTGTCCATGGAGACCAGGGGGGAGGCCTCCGCCAGTGCCTGGAAATAGCGCTCCACCCCGGCCACGTCGGTGAACCGGTCCCCGATCTCGTACCCCAGCACCTCCGCAGGGGACGGAACCTGGGACGCCTGGGCGGAGAGGCCAGGGGCGCCGAAGCCCCCGGCCCACCCGACGGCCATGGAGAGGAGGAAGAGCACCGGAAGCACGGGGGAGCGGCTGCCGCGGAAGTGGCGGGGGGAGGGGATCATGGATCTGTCGGGAGCCGAGGGGGTGAAACGAAGTAGGGAAAAAAGGTACCTGCAGCCTGCGAGAGGGAGCAACCATCCGGGCGCCTTTTTCGAGGTTGGCCGGAAGTTGGCCGGTGGTCCGTCCGAATCTGGCTTGAAGCCGGCCCCAGCTCCGGCCCGGCCCTTGACCCCTTCCTCCGCCGATTCCAGCTTCCGGCCGATTCCATCCTCATCCCACGTGTCGCATCCATGCCCGCACCCCGCCTTCGGACCTTTCCCGCCCCAGGCTCCCCCACGTCCCGGCTCCGGAGCCGGACCGGGTTCGCCTGGGGCCTGGCCCTCCTGGTCCTGGCGCCTGTGGCGTGCGACCCCGGGTTTCCAGGCCCCGGCGAGGGGGAGACCATCTCCGAGGAAGCCTTCGTGGAGACCATGGTGGAACTCCGCCGGGCGGCCGCCCACTGGGAGATGCGTCGGCTTCCGGTAGAGGAGCGGGACTCCATCCTGGCGATCCGGAGCCGGACCCCGGAGGACCTTCTGGAATTCGTGGAGGTCCACGGCACCGACGTCCCCTACATGAACCGGGTCTGGACCCGGGTGGAGGCTCGACTCACCGGTCGGGACGTGGAGTCACTCCAGGACGACGCCCCGGAGGCGGAGGATCTGGTGGAGGAGGGAATCCTTCCCCGGGACGCGGTTCCGGACCTCCCCGCTCCCGAGCCGGGATCAGGCCCGGGGATTCCCCCGGACCCGGGCCCGGAGGAATGAGCGGGGCCCATCCCCTTCCCCGGGTGATCCTCCGGAAGGGGCGCGCCCGCCCCCTGGAGGGGCGGCACCCCTGGCTCTTCTCCGGCTCCATCCATCGGGTGGAGGGATCGGTCTCCGACGGGGACGAGGTGCTGGTGGTGGATGCCGGCGGAACCCCTCTCGCCCGGGGATTGTTCAACGGGCGAAGCCAGATCCGGGTCCGCCTCTATGCCTGGGACCCGGGGACGTCTCTGGATGAGAGCTTCTGGTCCGAACGGGTGGAGCGCGCGCTGGCGGTCCGAGACCGGATCCCCGGCCTTGCCCGCCCCCTCCCCGCCCGCCTGGTCTTCTCCGAGGCCGACGGCCTCTCCGGCCTCACCGTCGACCGGTACGACCGATGGCTGGTGGTGCAGGTCACGAGCCTAGCCCTCCATCGCCGCCTCCCCCACCTCCTGGACCTCCTGGAGGAGGCGGAACGCCCGGAGGGGATCCTCCTCCGGACGGAGAAGGGAATCGGGGAAGAGGAGGGACTGGAGATCCGGGACCACCTCCTCCGGGGGAAGGCGCCGGAGGGCCCGGTGCTGCTTCCCGACGGGGATCTCCGGTTCCAGGCGGATCTCCGGACCGGACAGAAGACGGGCTTCTACCTGGACCAGCGGGAGAACCGGCGGCGCGTGGCCGCGTGGGGAGAAGGGCGGCGGGTGGCCGACGTCTGCTGCTACACCGGAGGCTTCGGCCTCCACCTGGCCCGGGCCGGGGCCCGGTCGGTGGTGGGGGTGGATGTCTCCGCCTCGACCCTGGAACTGGCCCGGGAGAACGCCCGCCTCAACGAGGTGGAGGACCGGGTCAGCTGGGCGAAGTCCGACGCCTTCCGGTGGTTGGAGGGAGAGGCGGAGGCCGGACGGCGCTACGACCTGGTGGTGCTGGATCCACCCCGCTTCGCCCGTTCGCGGCGTGGGGTGGCAGGGGCCCTCCGGGGATACGCTCGGCTGAACGAGGGGGCCCTCCGCATCCTGGAGCCGGGAGGGATCCTGGTGACCTGTTCCTGCACTGGGCGGGTGAGCCGGGACGAGTTCCTCCAGGTCCTGGCCGGGGTGTCGGAGCGGACCGGACGGCGGCTTCGCCTCCTGGAAAGCCGGGGGCAGCCCCCGGACCACCCGGTGGACCCGAGCTGTCCGGAGACCGCCTACCTCAAGTGCCTCATCCTCGAAGCGGAGTAGTCGCCCCGGACCCCAGCGCCGCCTTCGAACCGCCGGGTCGCCCCCGTCGCCCCCGGGCTCAGAAGACCCGGAAGCTCACCCCGATCCCCAGCGCTCCCCGATCCCCCAGGGTCCCGGCGAACCGAATGGCCCACCCCGGATCGAAGGAGACGTCCATTCCCAGATCCACGGCGAGCCCCAGGTCCAGGCTGCTGCCACCATCCCTTCGCCCGGGACGATCGCTCCCCATCCAGGCATCCAGGACCACCCGGGGAGTGATGTAGGGATTGAACCAGACACCGTCGGCCTGGAAGTCCCTCCCCACCGAGACCCCGAAGGGGAAGGAGAGAAGGGCGGCGTTTCCGATCCCCAATCCAGCTCCCGCGACCCACGCCACGTTCACCGGGACCTCGTTGGAGGTCCGGAGGAGGTAGCCTGAGATATCCAGGCCCCCGAACACCGATAGATCATCCCCCCGGTCCTCCGCCAGTCCGATCCGGAACCCCAGCCCTCCCGGGGCGTCGGATGGCCGCCAGGTGGTCATGACTCCGATCCCACCCCGTTTGGCCGCGTCGACCAGGTAGATGCCCCATCCTGCCGGGGAGGCGGGTGCCACGAAGAACGGACTGTCCCAGGCCACCTGGGCCCGGGCCTCCTGGGTCGAGACGGAAAAGAGCAGAATGCCCGCCATCAGTCCCATCATCACCTTCTTCATGCCGCACCTCTCCTTGGCTGTGACCTGTGGTCGGGATTCGGTCTCGCCGGCCCAAGCGGGGCCCGCAGACTCACCCGTTCTTGCAAACAAAGTGCCAGTCTCCTCGCGGCGCGACGTCGCGCCTCTACCCTCCGGCCTACTCCCACTCGATGGTGGCGGGCGGTTTGGAGGAAATATCGTACGTTACCCGGTTGACCCCCTTCACCTCGTTGATGATCCGGGTGGAAATTCGGCCCAGAATGTCATGGGGGAAGGGATACCAGTCGGCGGTCATCCCGTCCCTTGAGGTCACCGCCCGGAGCGCCACAACGTTCTCGTAGGTCCTTCCGTCCCCCATCACCCCCACGGACCGCACCGGAAGGAGGACGGCGAAGGCCTGCCAGATCTCGTCGTAGAGCCCGGCCTCCCGGATCTCCTCCAGGTAGATGGCGTCGGCCTCCCGGAGCACGGCGAGCCGTTCCTCGTTCACCTCTCCCAGAACCCGGATCCCCAGTCCCGGACCGGGGAAGGGATGCCGTCCCACGAATTCCTCGGGAAGGCCCAGCTCCCGCCCCACATTCCGAACCTCGTCCTTGAAGAGCTCCCGGAGGGGCTCGATGAGGGCGAAAGGCATGTCCTCGGGAAGCCCACCCACGTTGTGGTGGGTCTTGATGGTCACCGACGGCCCTCCGGTGGAGACGGACTCGATGACGTCCGGGTAGAGCGTCCCCTGGACCAGGAAGCGGGCGTCGGTCCCCTCGTCCTTCGCCGTCTGCTCGAAGACCCGGATGAAGGTGTTGCCGATGGCCTTTCGCTTGAGCTCCGGGTCCACGATCCCCTCCAGGGCCTTCAGGAACTCCGCCCGGGCGTCCACCACCACCAGCTTGATTCCCAGGTGCCGACGGAAGGTCCGCTCCACGCTCTCCCGCTCGTTCTTCCGGAGGAGGCCGTTGTCCACGAAGATGCAGGTGAGGCGATCCCCGATGGCCCGGTGGACCAGGACCGCCGCCACCGAGGAGTCCACCCCGCCGGAGAGACCGCAGATCACCTGGGCCTCGCCCGCCGTCTCCCGGATCCGTTCCACCGACTCATCCACGAAGGCGCCGGGGGTCCAGGTGGGATGGCACCCGGCAATTCTGAAGAGGAAGTTGGAAAGAATTTCCTCTCCACGGACGGTGTGGGCCACTTCGGGGTGGAACTGGACCCCGTAGATCTCCCGGTCCTCCGCACCGAAGGCGGCCACCGGCAGGGTGGCGGTCGAGGCCAGGGCCCGGTATCCGGGGGGAGGCTCGTCCACGTGGTCGCCATGGGAGCACCAGACCCGGGTGGGCTCGGCGGGATCGAAGCCCTCGAAGAGCTTCCCCGGCGCAGCCACCCTGAGTTCCGCCCTCCCATACTCCCGCTGGCCGTTCTGTACGGCGCCACCCTCCAGGCGGGCGATGAGCTGCATCCCGTAGCAGATCCCCAGGATGGGGATCCCCTCGGCCAGGAGCGCCGGATCCAGGGACGGGACGTCGGCGTCGTAGACCGAGGCGGGACCTCCCGACAGGACGATCCCCCGGGGCTTCCACTCCCGGATCCATTCCAGGGAACGGGTCGGGGGATGGATCTCGCAGAAGACCCGCTCCTCCCGGATGCGCCGGGCAATGAGCTGGGTGTACTGGGAGCCGTAGTCCAGGATGAGGATGCGGTCGTGGATCTGGGTATCGGTCATGATGACGGGGTCACAGGGTGGCCGGGGGAGGAATCTCCTCGCCCCGGATCAGGTCGTCCAGCGTCTCCCGGTGTCGCACCAGGTGGACCGCGTCCCCCTCCACCAGCACCTCGGCGGGACGGCGGCGGGCGTTGTAGTTGGAGGCCATGCTGAAGCCGTACGCGCCGGCAGTGGCCACCGCCAGGAGGTCGCCGCTCAGGGGAAGGGGGAGCTCCCGGTTCAGGGCCAGGAAGTCCCCGCTCTCGCAGACCGGTCCCACCACGTCCACCGGACCCACCGGCGCCCCTTCCCTGGTGCGCACCGGGGTGATGAAGTGCCATCCCCCATAATGGGAGGGACGGAGGAGTTCGGTCATCCCCCCATCGGTGATGACGAAGGTCTTCCCCCCGGCCACCTTGGTGTGGAGGACGCGGGTGAGGAGGACCCCGGCCTCACCCACCACCGAACGTCCCGGTTCCACCAGGAGGCGCAGGCCCCGGCCCCGGAGCCGCCCCACCACCTCCCTGGCCAGCTCCTGCAGGGGAAGTCCCTCCTCTCCCCCGTACGCCACACCGAACCCGCCTCCCAGGTCCAGGTAGCCCATCCCGATCCCCTCGGAGGCCAGGCGGTCCACCATGGCAAGGACGGCGTCCAGCGCCTCAAGGTAGGGCTCCACGTCCAGGATCTGGGAGCCGATGTGGACATCCACCCCCCGGACCTCCAGGTGGGGGGAGGCGTGGGCCCGGCGGTAGAGGCGAATCGCATCTTCCACCGCCACTCCGAACTTGGAGGCGGCATGGCCCGTCCGGGTGTACTCGTGGGGCGTGTTCACCAGGATGTCGGGGTTCACCCGGATCCCCACCGGGGCCGGACGTCCCTCCTCCGCCGCCACCCGCTCCAGGGAGTCCAGCTCCCCCTCGCTCTCCACGTGGAAGGCCAGGATCCCCGCTCGGAGGGCACCCTCCATCTCCTCCACCGTCTTCCCCACCCCGGCGAAGACGATCCGCTCGGCCGGGATCCCCGCCTGGAGGGCCCGGTGAAGCTCGCCCAGGGAGACGATATCGGCGCCTCCACCCAGGGCGCCGATCCGGTTCAGCACTGCCAGGTTTCCGTTGGCCTTCACCGAGTAGGCCAGGAGGAAGTCCAACTCCCGGAAGGCCGCCTGGAAAGCCTGAACCCGCTCCCGGATGCCGTCGCCGTCATAGACGTACAGGGGCGTGCCGAAGCGCTCCGCCAGCTCCTCCAGGTCGTGGGTTCGACAGTGGAGAACCCCGTGGCGGCGGGGGAAACCCGGGGGCCGACCCTCGTCGCCCCCAGGGGCGCCCCCAGGGGTTAGGACCGGATCCCCCGAAGGGGGCGCAGGGGCCACCGCCATCCTCAGTACGCCTTCGCCCACACCACCTCCATCGTGCTGTCCCCTCCACCAATGCACCGCTCCGGGGCGTTGGGAGAGCGGAAATCGGGGCCGGGAATGCAGCGAAGGGTCGCCTTCGTCTCCTCTTTGACCCGCTCCTCCACCGCCGGGTCGCCGCTCCACCCGGTATAGACGAAGCCGCCGGGGCCGTCCAGGATCTCCTTCAGTTCCTCGAGGGTCTTCACCCCCCGGTGGGAATTGGCCTCCCGCCGGGCCCGGGCCCGCTCCAGGAGCTGGGCCTGGAAGTCCTCGAGGCGCTGGGGCAGCTCCGCCAGCGCCTGGGCCTCGGGGAGGAAGGCCTTACGGTCCTCCCCCTCGCCCGTGACCCGCTTCACCAGGACCACCTGCTCCTTGGCCAGGTCCTTCGGGCCGATCTCCAGGCGGAAGGGCACCCCCTTTCGCTCCCACTCCCAGAACTTGGCGCCGGGATTCAGGTGATCCCGGTCGTCGACCTTCACCCGGACCCCTGCGTCCGCGAGCCGGGCCCGGAGTTCATGGGCCTTCTCCACCACCGCGGTCCGCTCGTGCTCCTTCCGGTAGATGGGCACGATGACCACCTGGGTGGGGGCCAGCCGGGGAGGCACCACGATCCCGGTGTCGTCGCCGTGGGTCATGACCATCCCCCCCACGAGCCGGGTGGAGACCCCCCAGGAGGTATTCCATGCGTATTCCTCCGCCCCCGCCTCACTCTGGAAGGTGAGGTCGAACTGCTTCGAGAAGTTCTGGCCCAGGTTGTGGGAGGTCCCGGCCTGCAGGGCCCGGTTGTCCTGCATGAGGGCCTCGCAGGTGTAGGTCCGCACCGCTCCGGCGAACTTCTCCGAGTCGGACTTGAGCCCCGTCACCACCGGCATGGCGATCCACTCCTCCATGAAGGTCCGGTAGACGCCCAGCATCCGGAGGGTCTCCTCCTCGGCCTCGGCGTCGGTGGCGTGGGCCGTGTGCCCCTCCTGCCAGAGGAACTCGGAAGTCCGGAGGAAGAGACGGGTCCGGAGTTCCCAGCGCATGACGTTGGCCCACTGGTTCATGAGCACGGGGAGGTCCCGGTAGGACTGCACCCACTTGGCGTACATGGAGTAGATGATGGTCTCCGAGGTGGGCCGGATCACCAGCGGCTCCTCCAGCTCCTTCCCCCCGGCGTGGGTCACCACCGCCAGTTCGGGCTTGAAGCCCGCCACGTGCTCCTTCTCCTTCTCGATGAAGCTCATGGGGATGAGGAGAGGGAAGTAGGCGTTCTCGTGTCCCGTGGCCTTGAACATGTCGTCCAGGGCCCGCTGCATGTGCTCCCAGATCCCGTAGCCCCAGGGGCGGATCACCATGCTTCCCCGGACGGGGGAGTGGTCGGCCAGCTCCGCTCGCTGCACCACCTCGTTGTACCAGGCGCTGAAGTCTTCGGCGCGGGGGGTCAATGCCTTGTCGTCGGCCATGCGGTTCCGTTTCCGGTTCGTTGAATTCGAGTGGGGAGCCCCTTCGCGGGGCTCCGGATTCGAGGGACCCGGGGCTCGGGGCTCAGGTTCGGGGGTCAGGCTCAGGCGTCAGGTGGTGTCGTCCCGGGAGCGCAGGCTCCTCCGCTCCCGGCCTCGCTCCCGGGCCTCCCGCCCGAAGACCACGAAGGCGGGAATGACCAGGAGGAGGACGGAGAGGACCGCCCAGGTCAGGCGGAAGGGGAGCCGGGTTCCCACGCTGAGAATCCAGGCCACCAGCGCGCCTCCCCCCAGGGCCAGTCCCGTGGCCAGGAAGAGGATCACCCACTCCAACATGTCCAGGTTGCGGATGACCTTGTCCATCTCCTCCCGGGTCCCCTTGAACGGATCGTCCTCGGGTCCGTTCCCGGGCCTCCCACCACCCCCCTCGCCTCCGGCTCCACCCCCGGCTCCACCATTGGCTCCACCATTGGCGTCGTCCCCCCTCCAACCCATCGTCTCAGGCCCCGGCCAGGTCGGGGACCTGGAGTTCCGGGGCCAACTCCCTGAGGGGGACCTCCCGCTCCGTTCCATCCGTCATGGTCCGGACCACCACCGCGCCCCGGGCGAGCTCTTCCGGTCCCAGGACCAGGACCTCCCGGGCCCCTTCGGCAGAGGCGGCCTGGAACTGCTTCCTCACCGAGAGGGAGCGAAGGGGGGTGGTCACGGAGCGGCCTCTGTCCCGGAGACTCCGGGCCAGGCGTCGGGCCAGGGGGCGGAGTTCGTCACCGATGGACACAATGAAGACGTCCACCTCCCGGGCGTATTCCGGAGCCAGCTTCCGCTCCTTGAGGATCTCGCCCACCACCACATCCCCCATGCCGAACCCCACCGCCGGGAGGGGATCGCCTCCCACCCGCTCCAGGAGGGCATCATACCGGCCGCCGCCGCAGATGGCCCGAAACTCCCCCTTCCTGTCGAAGATCTCGAAGACGATCCCGGTATAGTAGGCCAGCCCCCGGACAATGGTGAGATCGAACTCCAGGAAGTCCCCGAGCCCCAGCTCCTCCATCACGGTCATGAAGGCCTCCACCTCCCGGAGGGCCCCCTGAACCTCGGGGTCGCTCCCATAGGCTGCGCGGACACCGTCCAGCCCCGGGGAATCGAAGAGGGAGAGGATCTGCTCCCCCGCCTCCCGATCCAGCCCCACCTCCTTCTCCAGGCGATCCAGGATCCGGTCCCGTCCCTCCCGTTCCACCTTGTCCACGATGGTGTAGGCAGTGACCAGGCGATCCTCGGGAACGCCGGCGCTCCGGAGAAGTGCGGCCAGGAGCCTCCGATCCGAGACCCTGGCCCGGATGTCCTCGGCCTCCAGCCCCAGTTCCCGGAGGGCGTCAAGCGCCACCGCCAGGACCTCGGCGTCGGCCTCCACGCCCTCTTCACCCATCAGGTCCACGTTCCACTGGAAGTGTTCCCGGAGTCGGCCCCGCTGGGCCCGCTCGTACCGGAAGAGTTGGGGGATGGAGTACCACCGGATGGGCTTCGGCAGGGAGCGGCTCCGGTGCGACAGGATCCGGGCCAGCGAGGGCGTCATCTCGGGCCGCAGGGCCACCTCCCTACCCCCTTTGTCCTGGAAGTTGTAGAGCTGCCCCACGATCTCGTCCCCACTCTTCTCGGTATAGAGGGCGAGTTCCTCCAGAGGGGGGCCATCGTACTCCTGGAATCCGTATCGCCGGGCCACCCGGCGCCACACGGTGAAGAGGTGCTCCCGGAGTCCGAGGTCCTCGGGCGGGAAGTCCCGAAATCCCCGTAACGCCTTGAATTTCTGAGCTTTCGACATAGGCGAATCTACCCGGAATCCGCGGACGGGGGCAAGGCTTCGGCGGGGATCCGGTCCAGCGCCCGGAGAACGTCTCCCACCACCGGAAAGGAGCCGGTGACCACCACCGTTCCGCCCTCGGAGGTGAAGGCTCGGGCCCGCTCCAGCGCCCGGGCCATGGCTGCCTCCAGTGCCGGATCCAATGCGGGGACCTCCCCCACTCCATCCCCGAACAGCTCCACCCGTTCCCTCACGGCCTCGGGGAGGGTCTGGACGACGGCGGCGGGATCCCATCGGCGCCCCACGGGGGCAGAGGGGGGGACCACCAGGAGGATCCGGTCCATGACCCCGGCCAGGACCTCCAGCATCAGGGGCCACTCCTTGTCCGCCAGGATCCCCACCACGCCCACCCGGGGCTCGGCCAGCGGAAAGCTCCGGACGGCTTCGACCAGGGCGCTGGCTCCGGCAGGGTTGTGGGCGACATCCAGAAGCCATGTCCGGGGGGGCTCCGCCTCCAACTGAAGGCGCCCGGGGACCTGGGCCCGAGCCACACCGGACTCCACCGCCCGCCGGGAGGGGAGGAACCGGGGCGGGAGGGCTTCGAGAGAGCGAACCGCCAGGGCGATGTTCATCAACTGATGCCGGCCCAGGAGGGGAGAGTCGAGGTGGAGGTCGCCCCAGCGGCGCGTGCGAACCACGCATCGGAGCCCCTCCAGCGACACCTGCCCCGCCACGGGGGAGACACGGGTCAGGGGCACGCCATGGGAGGCGGCCTCTTCCGTCAGCACCCGCAGGACCTCGGGGTTCTCGGCTGCGGTGTAGGCCGGAACCCCGGACTTCAGGATCCCCGCCTTCTCCTTGGCAATGGCCTGGATGGAGGAGCCCAGCATGGCCTGGTGCTCCAGGGTGACGTTGGTGACGGCGGTGAGGACGGGCTCCACCACGTTGGTGGCGTCCAGGCGTCCCCCCATTCCCACCTCCATCACCGCCAGGTCCACCTCCATCCGGCGGAACGCCATCAGGGAGAGGACGGTGAAGGCCTCGAAGGGCGACGGTGCCAGCTTCACCAGGTGGGACCGCAGCTCCCCGGCCATCTCCCCCAGTTCCTCATCGGTGAGGGGAACGCCGTCCACCAGGATCCGTTCCCGGAAGGAGAGGAGGGGAGGAGAGGTATAGAGCCCAACGCGGAACCCGGCTTCCTCCAGGATGGCGGCCCAGATCCGGGCCACCGATCCCTTACCGTTGGTGCCCGCCACATGGAGGGTGGGAAGACCCTTGTGGGGACTCCCCACCCGGGCCAGCAGCCGCTCGGTCCGGTCCAACCCCCATCGGACCTGGTCGGGAAGCAGGGGAAAGAGTTGGGCCGCCAGCGGATCTCCCGTCAGCGGCCCCCTCAACCCGGTCCAGGGAAGCCCCCCGGCCCCGGCGGAGCTCACCCCTCCCGTTCCCCTGAAGCGCCCTGCGGAGCGGCCAGCATGTGCCGCAGGAGGCGGGCCACGGTGGCCTGGAGTTCCCGGCGATCCACCACCCGATCCACCATTCCATGGTCCAGGAGGAACTCCGCGCGCTGGAATCCCTCGGGCAACTCCTGCTTGATGGTCTCCTCGATGACCCGGGGACCGGCGAAGCCCACCAGCGCCCCCGGCTCTGCCAGATTCACGTCACCCAGCATGGCGAAGGAGGCGGTAACTCCGCCGGTGGTGGGATCGGAAAGGATCGAGACGAAGGGGATCCCTGCCTCGTGGAGGCGGGCCAGGACCACCGAGGTCTTGGCCATCTGCATGAGGGAATAGATCCCCTCCATCATGCGAGCCCCGCCGGAGGCGCTCACCAGGATGAGGGGCCGGTTCTCCTCCAGGGCCAGGCGGCCCAGGCGGGCGATCTTCTCCCCCACCACCGAACCCATGGACCCTCCGATGAAGGAGAAGTCCATGACCCCCAGAGCCACGGGGATGCCCTCCATGGTGGCCCGCCCGGTGACCACCGCGTCTCCCCGGCCCGTCTTCCGCTCCGCTGCGGCGAGCCGGTCCCGGTAGGGCTTCAGGTCCGTGAACTCCAGGGGGTCGGTGCTTCGGATCCCCATCTCAGTCTCCTGGAAGCCCCCCTCGTCGCTGAGTAGCCCGATGTACTCCTCAACCCCGATCCGCATATGATGTCCGCACTGGGGACACACATGGAGGTTCTGGGCCAGCTTCTCCTGGTAGAGGATCTCGCCGCAGCCATCGCACTTGACGAAGACGTCGGTGGCGAGGTCCCGCTTGTCCTCAGAGGTGAGGGGCTTCTTCTGTTTTCGGAACCAGACCATGGATCTCCCCTCGGATTCTCCCGGATTCTCCGCGCTAGTCTTCCTGGGCCATGCGAACCGCCAGCCCCGTCATGACCCAGCAGGTCAGGAGGAACGTCCCCCCGTAGCTCACGAACGGAAGGGGAATACCGGTGATGGGGACGATCCCTATGGTCATCCCCACATTGATGAAGACGTGGACGAGCCAAGCCCCGAAGATACCAAAGAGGACCAGTCCGGCAAAGGGATCCGAGGTCTGCTCCGCCATCCGGACCACCCTGTAGAGGAGGGCTGCGAAGAGGAGCACCGTGAAGGTGGATCCCACGAATCCAAGTTCCTCCCCGATGACGCTGAAGATGAAGTCGGTGTGCTGCTCAGGAAGGAAGTCCAGCCGCTTCTGGGTCCCCTGGGTGAATCCCTTCCCCAGGAAACCGCCACTCCCGATGGCCACCTTGGACTGGATCAGGTTCCACCCCGCGCCCCGGGGATCCATCCCCGGGTCCAGGAAGACCAGGAGGCGGTTCCGCTGGTAGTCCGCAAGGGAGTTCCAGACCGGAAGGGCCACCGTCCCCGCCGCCAGGTTGGCCAGCACCACCGCCACCGATTCCGTCAGGTAGAGTCGGTAGCGTAGGAGGTAGACGGCCACGCCCAGCCCCACGAAATAGATGGACCAGACCCGGGTGTCGAAGGAGAGGATGAGCGCCACTCCCGGGCTGGCCAGGAGAAAGAGACGGAGGATGGGCGCGCCGGACCAGAAGAGGGCGGCGAAGAGGATCCCCACGAAGGCCAGCGCCGTGCCCAGGTCGGGCTGCAATACCACCAGTCCAAGGGGCACCGCCACCAGGATCCCCGGCGGGATGAAGTCCATGAGCTTTGACGGCGGGTCGGGCCGGCTGGCGACGAGGCGGGCCAACCCCAGGATCGCCGCGATCTTGGCGAATTCAGAGGGCTGGAAACGGATGGGACCCACCTGGATCCAGCGCCCCACGCTTTCGGCGGGACCCGCCCCCGTCCCCACCGCCAGGGCCGCACCCAACAGGAGGATGCCCATGATGTAGGCGGGTGCCGCTCCCCACTCCACCCACCGGACCGGAACCCGGGAGACCACCGTGAACGCCACAAGGGAGAGGGCGAGCCAGAGGAGTTGACGCCGCCATGCCCCCTGTACCACCGCGCTGGGGACGTTCAGGACCCCCGCGGAATAGATCATGGCGATCCCGAAGAAGGAAAGCCCCAGGGCCAGCCCCACCAGGACCGGGTCCCCCGCCCAGCGTCGGAACAAGGTCATTCCGAATCGGGGCCCTCGGTGGCGGGGCCCTGTACCGCCGCCCCCACCCCCGCGCGCTCCGCCGCGCCCTGGACGGGATCCTGGGCCGGGGCCTCCCGAACCGGGGCCCATCGCGCCCAGGGCGCCGGGGTGCCCGACCGGAGGTGCTCGCCCAGGGTCTGGATGGTATCCACCTCGATGCCATACTTGCGTCGGAGGTGGAAGTCCGCGGCCTTGGCGGCGATGGGCGCGGCCATGGAGGAACCCGACTCCCCCTCCTCCACCAGGACCACGATGACGATCTCCGGCTCTCCCCCCCAGGACCCCGCCATTCCCGTGAACCACGCGTGGGGACGGCGTTCGCCGGTGGGGTCGTTCTGGGCGGTCCCCGTCTTCCCGATGAGGTCCCAGTGTTCCAGGGAGGACAGGAAGGCCGTCCCTCCCGCCGACGTGACCTGGCGCAGCCCCTGGAGGAGGGCCTGGGTGGAGGCCGGGGTAAGGTCCATGGACCACGCCGCCGGCAGGCGGTCTGCGGCCTCACCCCGGAGGAGGCGGGGGGCCGGCGCATCGCCTCCCCGGGCAAGCCCCAGGTAGAACTGGGCCATCTTCAGCGGCGTCTGGTCGTTGGGCCCCTGCCCGATGGAGAGGGCCATGACCTCGTTCTCGAAGGGACGATAGCCGAAGCGCCGCTCCCAGAACGCCAGGCTCTCGGGAAAGACCCCCGGGGACTCCCGCGGGAGGTCCACGCCACAGTCCTCGCCGAACCCCAGGCGGGTCCCCTCCTCCACCAGCCGCTCCAGGCCGATGCGCAGCCCCAACTGGTAGAAATAGACGTTGCACGAATGGGCGATGGCCCCGGCCAGGTCCTGGTGGCCATGGCCACTGGGGTTCCAGCACCGCCGCACCACGTTCCCGTACTGGTATGAGCCGTAGCAGGGGGTGGGCATCCGCTCGTCAGGACCCACCACTCCCATCTCCAGCCCGATGGCGGCGGTGGCCAGCTTCCAGGTGGAAGCCGGCGGGTAGCGACCCACTGCGGCACGGTTGAAGAGGGGCCGATCCGGATCGGTGTTGAGCCCCTCCCAGAGGTCCCGGGAGATCCCCCCCACGAAGTCCGACGGATTGAAGGAGGGCGCCGAATAGAGGGCCAGGATTCCTCCATCCTCCACGTTCAGCGCCACCACCGCCCCCCGACGACCCTGGGGAAAGATGTCGTGGATGTAGTGCTGGAGCTCCAGGTCCAGGTGGAGTTCCAGGTCCTCTCCCGGGAGGGCCGAGGCGGCGGCATACCCCTCGAAGGAGCCCACCACCCGTCCCACCGCATCCACCTCCACGTAGCGGATGCCCTGTGATCCCTGCAGGATCTCCTCGTACTGCCGCTCCAACCCGTCCTTCCCCACGATCATCCCCTGTTCGTACCCGGTGAAGCGGGGATTTTCCAGCTCCGGGCCGGAGATCTCCCCCACATAGCCCAGGACATGCCCCAGGGACTCGCCTCCGATGTACCGACGTCGGGGGCGGGTCTCCAGGAAGAGACCGGGGAAGGATGGACGAAGCTCCTCCAGGGCAGCCACTTCCTCGAAGTCCAGGTTCATCTTCACCAGGAGGGGGAGGCGCCGATTCATCCGGAAGGCCTCCACCAGGGACGCCACCCGCTCATCGGTGAGGTTCAGGATCGGCTGGAGCCGCCCCAGGGTCACCGCCACCGAGTCCACCGGGGCCGGGAAGAGGGAGACGGAGTAGGCGGGGACGTTATCCGCGATGATCCGTCCGTTGCGGTCGAAGAGGGTTCCCCGGGGGGCCGCCAGGGGAAGGACCCGGAGGCGGTTGGAGTCGGACTGGAGTGCCCATGCCGTTCCCCGGACCACCTGGGCCCGGAAGAAGGAGAGGACCAGGACGCCCATGAGGACCAGGAGGATCACCACCGCCCCCCGGGCCCGGGTCCGTCGCTGATTGGGATGGGCTGTCTTCATTTCCCCTCAAGGTGCGACAGGGTGTGCATCCATGTGTCCAGCGACCGGTCCAGCGACCGGTCCAGCGACCGGTCCAGCGACCGGTGGGCCCTATTGCTTCGGTTCCCGCCACGCGCCGGTCATGAGGAGAATAAGCACTCCCACCCCTGCGGCGTAGAGGGCGGCCACCGGAGCCCGGAGAACCAGGACCTCCATGGCGGGTCCCCGGACGCCCTCCCCGGCGAAGAGCCAGTGGAGGGTGAACCGGAGCCAGGTCCCCAGGGCCAGGTACGAGACCAGGAAGAGGAGGGATTCCCCCACGAACAGATCCCTGGACCGGGCCCCGGCGATCCCCACCAGGGTAAGGGCCAGGGTATTGGCGCCGAAGGCGAGGATGGAAAACGCGTCCTCCAGCAGTCCGAAGCCGAAGCCGATCCCCGCCGCCGTCCCCGTTCGGACCTCCCGGGCCAGGAGGAGGAGTCCCACCGTGAGGAGATCCGGTGCCCATCCCCCGAGCCCGAATCCCACATGCAGAAAGAAATGGGCCACCGGAAGAAGGAGGACCACCACCCAGAAGAGGAGGCTCCGTCTCACGGTTGCCCCGACCCAGGCGCCGCGCCGCCGGTGCTGCCGTCCTCTCTGTCACCCGCCGAGTCCCCACCCTCCCACTCCTCCTCCAACTCCTCCTCCGGCACGTGCCAGAGGTGGGTGAGTTCCGACACGGGCCGGCCCTCCTCGCCGGTGATGACCAGGGCATGGGTCACGCTGGCCGGGCGGACCGCGGGCTGGATCCAGTAGGCCCGCCGCCACCCTGCCTCGGCCTCGGCCAGGGAAAGCACCGTCCCGATTCTCACTCCCCTGGGGTAGACCGTGCCTCGCCCCGAGGTCACCACCTCGGCTCCCTCCTCCAGCGGGGTGTGGAAGGGGATCCCGTTGAGAAGGAGCCGGTCTTCCTCCCGGAAGGCTCCGGTCCGTGGCTCCACGATTCCGTAATGCTCCCCGTCCAGCGTCATGACGCTGACCCGGAAATCGGGGTGGGTCCAGTCCATGGCCAGAGAGGTCCGTGGCCCCACCTCCCGGATGATCCCCACGAGTCCCTCCGCGACCACCACCGGGTCGTTCACTTCCACCCCGTCCTCCGAGCCCACATCCAGGAGGAACATGCTCTCCGACCCCCGGGTCCCCGGGCGCAGCGCGCTGGCGGAAACGAAGGCTGGACCCGCCCGCTCCCGGAGTTCCAGAAGGTCCCGGAGCCGGTTGTTCTCCTCCCGAAGGGGCTCCTGCGAGGCCAGGACGGCGATGGTGGAATCCAGTCGGGCCTGGAGTTCAGAGATCTCCGCCGCCCTCACCCGGGCCTGCCGGAGGGATTCCTGGGTGACAATGAAGGGAGAGAGGACCGAAGCCCGGAGCGCCGTGGAAACCCACTGCTGTGCCGGCAGTGGGAGGACATTCAGCACGGTAGCCATGAGGATGCAACTCAACGACACCCAGACTTCTCGGCGGCGCCGCGCCCCGGCTACTTCATCGTCGAAGGAAGACATGCCCAGAGGGATTCCAGATCAGTTCCGGGCTGGAAGGAAAATCAGGTGACCAGCACTCCGCGGTACTTGTGCACATCGTCCAGGATCCGCCCCGCTCCCCGCACGACGCAGGTCAGGGGCTCCTCGTCCACATGGATGGGGAGGTGGGTCTCCTCGGTAAGGAGCCGGTCCAGCCCCCGGATCATGGCTCCGCCGCCCGTCATCACGATCCCCCGATCCACGATGTCGGAGGAGAGCTCCGGCGGCGTGATCTCCAGTGCCCGGCGGACCGCTTCCACGATGGCCTGGATGGGCTCCTGGGTGCATTCCCGGATCTCCTGGGAGTGGACCGTCACCGTCTTGGGGATGCCGCTCACCAGGTCCCGCCCCTTCACCTCCATGGTCCGCTCGTCCGCTTCCTCCCCCCAGGCGGATCCGATCTGGATCTTCACCGCCTCAGCGGTGGGCTCTCCGATGAGCAGATTGTAGTTCTTCCGGAGGAAGGTGACGATGGCCGCATCGAGTTCATCACCCCCCACCCGGATGGAGGTGTTGGAAACGATCCCGGAAAGGGCGATGACGGCGATCTCTGTGGTACCCCCTCCGATGTCGATGACCATGTTCCCGGTGGGGGTCTCGATGGGGAGGCCCACCCCGATGGCCGCCGCAGTCGGCTCGGCCACCATGTAGACGGCCTTGGCCCCGGCCGCCATGGCGGAAGACCGGACCGCCCGCCGTTCCAGTTCGGTGATCCCGGAGGGTACGCCCACCACCACCCGGGGCTTGATCCGGAAGATCCGCTTCGAGGTCACCTGCTTCAGGAAATGGCGGAGCATCATCTCCGTCACGTCCACGTCGGCAATTACGCCGTCCTTCAGCGGCCGGACCGCCTCGATGTTCTCGGGAGTCCGCCCAAGCATCCGCTTGGCTTCCAGGCCGATCCCCAGGATCCGCCTGGACCCCTTCTCGACAGCCACCACCGAGGGCTCGTTGAGGACGATCCCCTCACCCTTCACATAGACGAGTGTGTTGGCGGTCCCCAGATCGACCGCGATGTCGTTTACGGGAATCAGGGAACCGGAACTGAACCACTTCGAAAACGAGGCCAAGGCTGAAACCCGTGGGGGCCGTTGGGAATGGCGGCGTTCGCCGGAGAATCGAAAGGCTCCCCGCCCGGAAA
Organism: Gemmatimonadales bacterium; assembly: GCA_007695225.1. Taxonomy (GTDB): domain Bacteria; phylum Gemmatimonadota; class Gemmatimonadetes; order Longimicrobiales; family Gaopeijiaceae; genus T3Sed10-66. The sequence goes on along the minus strand of REED01000136.1, from coordinate 27,549 downwards.
GCCTTTGGGCGCCGGGGGAAAAGCGTCACGGATTGTAAAGACGGGGACCACCGATAGCAAGACGCATTCCCGAGTGGAAGAACCTTCCCGGGGTAGGCAGATTGTTCCCGCCACGGAATCACTCCGTTCCCGTGCTTCCGAATCCTCCCGAACCTCGAACGCTGGGGCTGAGGGAATCCACCTCGGTGACCTCGGGAGACAGGAAACGGGCGAAGACGAGCTGGGCGATCCTCTCGCCTCGCTGGAGAGGGACGGGACGGGGGCCCAGGTTCTGGAGGATGACCTTCAGTTCCCCCCGGTAGTCGGGGTCGATGGTGCCGGGACTGTTGGGGAGGGTGATCCCGTGACGGAGCGCCAATCCGGACCGGGGCCGGACCTGGCACTCCACCCCCTTCGGGAGCTCCATCTCCAGGCCGGTGGCCACCATCCGGATTTCCCCCGGCTCCAGGACAAGGTCCGCCTCCGCAGACCGCACGTCGTACCCCGCCGCCTCCGCGCTCGCCCTCTGGGGCAGGGGAAGGTCGGGGTTGTGGGGCAACCTCCGAAAGCGGACGGGTGGGAGAGCGGGGAGAGGGCCGTTCATCGGGCCAGCACCTCGTCCGCCTCCACGTGGGGAAGTCCAAAGGCCTCGGCCACACCGGGGTAGACGATTTCGCCCTCCACCATGTTGATCCCCAGGCGGAGCGCCGGATCCTGCCGGCAGGCCTCCCGCCATCCCCGGTTGGCCAGGGTGATGGCGTAGGGGAGGGTCGCGTTCGTGAGGGCCAGGGTGCTGGTCCGGGCCACGGCCCCTGGCATGTTGGCCACAGCGTAGTGGATGACCCCATCCACTACGTAGATCGGGTCCTCATGGGTGGTGGGATGGATGGTCTCCACACACCCGCCCTGGTCCACGGCCACGTCCACGATGACGGAACCGGGGAGCATGGTGGCCAGGTCTTCCCGCTTCACCAGGGACGGGGCCTTCTTCCCCGGTAGGAGAACGCCTCCGATGAGGAGATCGCAGTCCCGGATCTGCTCCCGGATGTTATATCGATTGGAGTAGAGCAGACTGACGTTGGCCGGCATGACGTCCGACAGGTAGCGCAGCCGGGGAAGGGACACGTCCAGGATGGTGACCCGGGCCCCGAACCCGGCTGCCATCCGGGCGGCATGGGTCCCCACGACGCCCCCACCCAGGATCACCACCTTGGCCGGCAGGACGCCGGGCACGCCGCCAAGGAGGATGCCTCGACCGCCGTAGAATCGCTCCAGGTACTTGGCTCCCTCCAGAATGGAGAGGCGACCCGCCACTTCGGACATGGGGGTGAGGAGGGGTAGCTCACCGTTGGCGAGCTGGACCGTCTCGTAGGCCACCGCCACGCTCCGAGATGCCATGAGGGCCCGGGTGAGGGGCTCCGAAGCCGCGAAGTGGAAATAGGTGAAGAGGAGCTGGCCCTCCCGGATGAGGGGCCATTCGGGTTCAATGGGCTCCTTCACCTTCACGATCATCTCCGCCTGGGCCCAGACATCCTCGGCGGACTCCACGATTCGCACGCCCGCATGGGCGTAGACGTCGTCGGGAAAGCCACTCCCCTCCCCTGCTCCCCGCTCCATCACCACCTGGTGTCCGGCCTGGACCAGCGCCTCCGCGCCGGCTGGAACCAGAGCCACCCGGTACTCGTTGGCCTTGATTTCCTTGGGAACCCCGATGATCATGGCCCGATTCACCTCGATTGAGTCTTCATGCAGTGCCTCCCCCGCGCGGACATCTTGCCGCATGGAAGGTGCAGGAGCGAACGATCAGTCTCCGCCCGCGCCGCCCGAGACACCCTCAGGCCCCAGCCGGAGGATCACTTGGCGGTGGGGGGCAAACCATCGGGCCGCCACCTCGGCCACCTCCTCCAGGGTCACCCCTTCGATCCGCTGCAGGAGCTGGTCCAGGGAGAGATGGGGCTGGTCGTAGAGAGCGAATCCCGCCAGACGGAAGAGCCGGGAGGCGGTGGATTCCAGGGAAAGCATCAACTGCCCCTTGACCTGGTCCTTGACCGCCCGCAGTTCATCGGCGGGTAGCCCCTCCGACGCCAACCGTCCAAACTCCTCCTGGATGGCGGTCACGGCTCGGTCCCCCCATTCGGGTCGAGTCCCCACATAGACCCCCGAGACCCCCCCCATGGAGTAGAAGGACTGGAAAGAGAAGACCGTGTAGGCCAGCGCCAACTCCTCCCGGACGCGCTGGAATAACCGGGAGCTCATCCCACCCCCAAAGGCCGCCGAGAGAAGGATCAGGGGGAACCGTTCCGGGGCAGAGCGGGGCGGCGTCCGGGTCCCGAAGACCACATGCGTCTGCGCCGAGTCCCGGGGAACCCACAGATCAGATACCGGAGGATCCCCCTCGACGGTGGAGAGTCTCGCCCCGTTCGGCTCCGCGGCCGGCAGGTGGCCGAATCGCTCGAACACGATGTCCACGATGCGCTGATGCTCCAGATGCCCCGCCGCCGCAATGATGAGCCCCCCCCTGCGGTAGCGACGCTCATGGATCCCCTGGAGGGTCTCGATCCCCATTCCCTCCACGGACGTCCGCGAGCCCAGGATGGAGCGCCCGTAGGGATGATCCTTCCAGAGTGCCTCCCCGTGGAGCTCGAAGACCTGGTCGTCAGGGGTGTCCTCCACGGTGGCGATCTCCTCCAGGACCACCTCCCGTTCCAGGTCCAGGTCCTCCTTGCGGAGGAGGGGCTCCAGGACGAGGTCGGCCAGAACGTCAAGCGCCTGGGGGAGGTGCTCCGAGAGCACCCGGGCCTGGTAGGACGTATGCTCCCGGGAGGTGAACGCATCCAGCGATCCCCCCAGCCGCTCCAGTTCCATGGCGATTTCCCGGGGGCTCCGATTTCGGGTCCCCTTGAATACCATGTGTTCCAGGAGATGGCTCGCCCCGGTATCCTCGGCAGACTCGTGGGCGGACCCCTGGCGGACCCACACCCCGGCGGAAACCGAACGGACCCCGGGGATGGCCTCGGTGAGGACCCTGATTCCGTTGGGAAGGAGGGTTTCCAGCGTCCGTCCCCGCTGCGGAGAGGACTCCAGCACCGCCGACGCCTCCCCTGCCAATCCTCCTCCCACTGCGAATCGCTTCACTCTGGATCCCTTCACTGTAGATCTCTTCACTGTAGATCTCTTCACTGTAGATCCCCTGACCGCACACCATCCCTACCGGGAACGGCAAACGCCGGGGCGGGAGGCACATGGCCCCCGCCCCGGCGGTCGCTTCGATGGCGTCTGAGGATCATCCGCGGCTCGCGGCCTCCACCTCTTCCACCTTTGCCCCTTCTTCCTCCAGCGCAGCCCGGCGGGAGAGCTTGAGCCGGCCACGTTCATCAATGGCCAGGAGCTTCACCCGCGTGATGTCACCACGCTTGAGGACATCCTCGGTGTTATCGACCCGACCCTCGGCAAGCTCCGAGATATGGCAGAGACCCTCGGTACCGGGGAGGATCTCGATGAAGGCTCCGAAGGTGGTGGTATTCTTCACCGGACCCTCGTAAACCCGACCCACCTCCGGCTCCTGGGTGATGGCCTCGATCATCTCCCGAGCGCGGGCTGCGCCCTCACCGGAGACGGAGGCAATCTTAACCAGCCCGGAGTCATCCACCTCGATGGTGGCGCCGGTCTCATCCTGGATGGCGCGGATCGTCTTCCCCTTCGGCCCGATGATCTCACCGAGCTTGGAGGGGTTGACCTGCATGGTGGTGATCCGGGGTGCCCAGGGCGAGAGTTCCTCCCTGGGGCTTTCGATGGTCCCGTCCATGATGTCCAGGATGTGGATCCGCGCCCGATGTGCCCGCTCAAGCGCCTCCTGCAGAAGGTCCCGGTTCAGCCCTTCCACCTTCATGTCCATCTGGATGGACGTGATCCCCTTCCGGGTGCCGGCCACCTTGAAATCCATGTCTCCCAGCGCATCCTCCATCCCGAGGATGTCGGTGAGAACCGCCACCTTGTCGCCTTCCTTGATGAGCCCCATGGCAATCCCGGCGCAGGGTGCCGTAATGGGCACACCCGCGGCCATGAGGGCCATGGAGGTCCCGCAGACGGTGGCCATGGACGACGATCCGTTGGATTCCAGGATGTCGGAAACGACCCGGATCGTGTAGGGGAAGTCCTCGTAGGCCGGAAGGAGCGGCTGAATGGCCCGCTCCGCCAGGGCTCCGTGTCCGATCTCCCGACGGGACGTGCCCCGGATGGGCTTCGCCTCTCCGGTGCAGAACGGCGGGAAATTGTAGTGGAGCATGAAGGATTTGGTGACTTCCTCCGCTACATCGATGGAGTCGATGCGCTGCTCGTCCCGGGAGGTCCCCAGCGTGGCCACAGCCAGCGCCTGGGTCTGTCCCCGCGTGAAGAGAGCGGAGCCGTGAGTCCGGGGAAGTACGCCCACCTCGCAGGAAATGTCTCGGACGGTGTCCAGGTCCCGGCCATCGGCGCGGGTCCCCTCATTGAGGATCTGCGAGCGCATGGCCTCCTTTTCAATCCCCCGAAGGATATCGCCGATCTGGTCCTGGGCGGCATCCCACTCCTCGGCGGAAAGCTCTTCCTTGAGCTGCGAAGTCACGTCCTCGCGGACTGTCCCCAGGGCCGTGTTCCTCTGCGCCTTGTCAGAGATGGTCATGGCCTCGGCCACCCGGGAGCGCGCCATCCGCTCCACCCGGGTCCGCAGCGTCGAATCCGGAAGCTGGGGCACCCACTCCATGGTTGGCTGCCGGAGCCCCTCGATGAGCTCCTCCTGGATGTCGATGAGCTGCCGGATTCCCTCGTGGGCCATCTCGAGGCCCTCCACGATCTCCGCCTCGGGCACCTCTACAGCTCCACCTTCCACCATGGTGATGGCGTCGCGGGAGCCCGCCACGACGATGTCGACGTCAGAGTATTCGAGCTGCTGGAAGGTGGGGTTGAGGATCCAGGTTCCCCGGATCCGGCCCATCCGCACCGCCGCCACCGCCGTGTCGAAGGGGACCTTCGAGATGTTCAGGGCGACAGAAGCACCGATGAGCGCCAGTACGTCTGCATCATTCTCCTGGTCCGCGGAGAGGATGCTGCAGAAGATCTGCGTCTCGTGCATGAAACCTTCGGGGAAGAGCGGCCGCAGAGGGCGGTCGATCTGTCGCGCCGAAAGAATCTCCTTCTCGCCGGGACGGCCTTCCCGCTTGAAGAATCCACCGGGGATCTTCCCGGCGGCGTAGGACTTCTCCCGGTATTCCACCGTAAGGGGGAAGAAGGGGAGGTGGGTGGGGCGGTCTCGCACCGTGGCGGTGCACAGCACCACCGTTTCCCCGAACTGAACCAGACAGGATCCCTGGGCCAGCTTCGCCAGTCGCCCCGTCTCTAGAGTCAGGGTGCGCCCGGCAAACTCGCGTTCGATTCTCTGCATCATTTGTTCCTTCACCGCTGAGACGTGCAGCACGGGAGGGAGAGCGATTCACCCTGCCGCGCATGAAAAGTGCTTGTGTCCCGTGGATCCGGAGGCGGTTCGACCGCCGTCCCGCCGGGGAACCCATCGGGGCCGCCGTCGGTCCAGCTGCACAGATTCCGGCCGACCGTCGCCGTTCCAGGAACACAAACGAGACACGGCGGCCTTTCGGGCCGCCGTGTCGGTGGGATTACTTCCGCAGTCCCAGGGCCTCGATGAGCGACCTGTACTGCTTCAGATCCGTCGTCTTCAGATACTCCAGGAGTCTCCTCCTGCGCCCCACCATCTTGAGCAGCCCTCGACGACTGTGATGATCGCCCTTGTGCTTCTCGAAGTGTGACCGAAGATCGTTGATCCGGTGCGTCAGGACCGCGACCTGGACGGGAGCACTCCCCCGGTCGCTGTCATGAAGCTGGTACTTCTGGATGATGTCTTGTTTCGCATCCTTCAGGATGGCCATTGAACCACCGTTGCCTCCGCAAGAGTCTGCGCTGCAGGGGAAGCCTACACGGTCTGTGTTTCGTCCCACTGAAGATCTAGCCTTAGAAGCTATAGGGACCCAAGGAAGGAAACAACCCCTTTGGGGAGTTTGTTCGTCCACTGAAAGCGCCTTCCTGCGACCGGATGATCTGGCGGCTCTGTCGTTCTGTCAGCAGAGCCTGTTGGGACCCAATCCGCCATGCCCCAGCCCCGGCGCAGCTGCGTTTATATCCCACCTCGACTCGCACGCTCTGCCCATCCTGCACCCGCAACTCATCACATGCCTGCCCCTCCAACGGCGGACTCAAAGGATCCCCCATGACGCGGCCCCTGAATCCCTCGCCCCTGAATCCCTCAAGATACCCCATCCGGCCGAGGCCTCCTCATGGTCTCCAGCTCGGAGAACCATGTGCCTCCGTGACCACCCACAGCTCAGAGTCGCCGTTATGGACGTGGACAATACACATCTCTTCGCCCGGGTTCGCGCAATCCGCTTTGCTCGGACACCCCGCGCATGTCCTCACTGCAGGGCGAGGAAGAGGATCCAGCGATGGGGCACGTTCTCCGGACGACAGCGCTACCGTTGCGTTCCATGTGACCGGACCTTCTCGGATCTAACCGGGACGCTGCTGGCCGGCTCGAAGCGACCGGACGCTTGGATGGCCTTCATCCACGAGTTTCATCAGGCCCGACCCCTGCGGGAAACGGCCCATAGGATCGGAGTCCATCGCGAAACCGTCTTCCGCTGGAGACATGCGATCCTGGGTCTGTTGAAAACCCGGGACCTGGAGTCACAGACCCGGCCCACACCCGGAGATTCCGGGCCTGTATCGGCCTTCCTTGAACTCCGGGTACCCCATTCTCGGAAGGGACAACGATCTGGGGAGGCACCCGCCAGACCTGCCAGGTCCCACGGCATCCCGCATGGACAGCGCCACCGTCATCAGAGGATTGCCGTCATTCTCCTGGATCTAGCCGCGCCAGCAGTTGGCCATCGAGGCGGCGGAGCCAGACGGACCACTGGGACGGATAAGTCACCCCAGAGTCCTCGTCCTCCTCTACCCCACGTCAGTTCTCCCATCGCCGTCGTTTCGTCCGGGTGCCCCCGGACTCAACTCTCCCCTCCGGAACTGGCTTCGGCCTTGGCTCCCTTCGTGCACCCTCGAACCCGTTTCTTAGCGGAGCGCCAAGAGATCTGTCGCCTTAAGCAGGCATCCGTCGTTCTCGGGGGGCCAACGACAAAGGGACTCCGCTGGACGCGAGTCCGGCGCTCTGCCTTCTCAGTCGGCAGGGTCCCCGCAAAGTGGGCCCATGGTATGCGTTCGTTTTGGAGCCGGTTCCTGAAGTGGCTGACCCGCTTTCGGGGAGTCGCCTCCCGCTATCTCGCCCACTACCTCCACTGGTACCGCGCCCTTGAACGATCGACCTCGTTCGCGGAAGAAGTCCTCCGCCCCGAGTCTCTGGCCCGCTCCGCCATCTAGCCCTTCCCCTCCCCGCGGTCCCCATGTCCAGCATGGATCCGGACCTAACCAGGGGTGGCGGATGTTCGACGACCCCCACGGTATCGAGACCCTCAAGGGGTTCGACACCTCCAACACCCCTGAGGCTCTCGATACCCCTCAACGATCCCAACGCCCTTAGGCACCGCAGGGAACCCTGCCAGAGAGGGACGTGATGGGAGGGGAGGGGATCCGGGAGAAGGGCTCTGAGGGTCCGCGGCGACGGGGGCATGTCTTGAACTGTCGGGCGTTGAGCGGGACGAGCATCGGTATCGATGCTGAAATCACACGACGCCCTGGTGCCCCTGGAGTCTGAACGAATCCGGGACCAACAGCCTCCGCTGACAGAACATCAAAAGCCCCAAGAGAGCTCAGGTGTTCGGGGGAGGGGGCTGTATTTTTCCTTCCTTACCCTTCCTTCTCTTCACCCCTTTTAGCTCAGCCTATCCGACGAGCCCTCATCACGAAGGAGAACCTGCCGGGCCTGGCCCACATCCTTCCCCATCTGCTCGACCAAGGTCTCCACTGAGACGAACGGGAGCACATCGCGCAAGCGCTGCACTACGTCGACACGGATCTCCTCTCCGTACAGATCGCCCTCGAAATCCATGAGGTGCAGCTCCACCGAAGGGGGAGATCCCTGGAACGTGGGTCGGGGACCCAGGTGCAGCGCGCCCTGAAAGGTTCCGCGACGCAAGACGCCCCGGACGGCGTAGATCCCAGAGGGAGGAAGAAGCTTTTCAGAGGAGGCGATGAGTAGGTTGGCCGTCGGGAATCCAAGCCCGCTCCCCCTTCCGTCTCCTCTGACGACGACGCCACGGAATGCATACGGTCTTCCCAGTCCCTCCCGGGCCAGGGCCATCTCCCCTTCGGCAATCGCATTCCGGATCCGGGTCGACGATATGGGAGTTCCCTCCATGTCCACGGGCGGTACCACATCCACCGCGAAGCCGAGTTCACGCCCGATCTGGGTGAGCGTCGAGGCGTCCCCGGAACGCCCCCTGCCAAAGCCATGATCGTACCCTATGACGAGTTCCTTGACGTTCAGTCCGGCCACCAGGATCTCCTCGACGAACCGTCGCGGAGTGTAGCGGGAGAGTTCGGGTGTGAACCGGAGAAAGACGGCGTAGTCCAGCCCGGTCTCGGCAAGGATCTCCTTCTTCTCCAGGGGAGTGGTAAGGAGTCGAGGAGCGATCTCCGGCCGGACGATTCGCAGAGGATGGGGGTGGAAGGTCGCCAGGACCGCCCGGCGACCGGCCGCCTTCGCCCGTCTCGCAATCTCCTCGAGAACAGCCCAATGCCCTCGATGCACACCGTCGAACGTTCCCACCGTAACCACCGTTCCGGCCGGGTCGAAGGGGATCGCCGGATGGCTTTCGGCGGCAACTCGCCTTCCCCTCTCCCCAGGGTCTCGGGAAGAAGTTTGTCCATGGTCTCGTTCTCGACCTAGGTCAGGAGCTTGGTCACGACCCTGCTCGCGACTCGGATCCAAGCCGTGCTCCCGGCTTCCCTCGAGGTCGTCTCCAGCATCAGTCATCGCCGACCACCTTGAGAGGCCGCAGGGCAACGGAAGCCTCGCCCCCCCGTTCCGGCGTGTCCGGTGTGTCCGGTGTGTCCGGTGTGTCCGTACCCTCGCGTCTGTGGATCTCGTCGCCTATGTGTGTCTCTTCCCTTGCACCCGCCCCGTCGTCCCGGGCATCCTCCTGGGCGGACCGCTTCGAGGGATAGGGATCCGCTCCCTCGGATGTCTTCCACTCCGCGATGACGACGCGATTACTCCAACCCGGGGAGTGTACCACCAGGGGGCCAGGCGCCCTGGTTGCAGGGTTTGCAGGGTTCAGGTCGGAGACGACATCAGTATGGGCGAGCGACTGGCCCTGCCCGAGCCGTTGGAATTCCGTTTCACCGATTTCCAATCCGGGCAGATGCTGGAGGGCCTGGCGCGGGGACAACAGTCCGGAGGCGACCCTTTCGGGGTCGCCAAGGTCCGTGGGAGCAAGGGCATCCTCCACCCGGAAGGATCCGATGGCAGTGCGTCTCAGAGCCGAAAGATAGGCCCCTACTCCCAACCGCTCCCCAAGATCGCGGGCTATTGAACGGACGTAGGTTCCCGTCGAACAACGTAGGCGGAAGGTGACTTCGGGAAGAGACAGGGAAAGAAGCTCAATCTCATGGATGGACACCGGCGATGGCTGGAGTTCCACGTCCTCGCCGCGTCGGGCTCGTCGGTGGGCCGACTCTCCCCCAATCTTCTTCGCAGAGAACACCGGGGGCATCTGATCCATTTGACCCACGAAGGAGTTCAGGGCCGCCTCTACCTGCTCCCAGTTCAGCTTCTGCCATCCGTCTGAAACGAAGACCGAGTCACCCTCGGGATCGAGTGTGTCCGTGGTCTCGCCCAGGCGGGCCGTAGCCACGTACTCCTTCTCCAGAGGCCCCAGGTACTCGATGAGCCTCGTGGCGGCGCCCGCGGCCAGGAGAAGGAGACCCGTGGCGAAAGGGTCGAGGGTTCCCGTGTGGCCCACTTTCCGAATCCTCAATGCGCGCCTGGCTTCGGCGACGATGTCATGGGAGGTGGGGCCCGATGGCTTGTCCACTGCGAGGAAACCGAAGGTAGGCGCCCCCTTCCCACGGCGGCTCACGCTTCGCCCTTCTCCCTCTCAGTACCGTCCGCCCCCCGGGCTCCGGGCTCCTCAGTACCGTCCGCCCCCCGGGCTCCGGGCTCCTCGGAAGGATCCGCAGGAAGCTCGGCATCGGTGTCCTCAGGGTCCGGCCGGACCTCCCTCAGCAGCTCTTCGATCCGCGCCGCATGCTCCATGGACCGATCGAGTTGAAAACGGAGCTCTGGGATTCGTCGAAGGGAAAGGACCTTCCCCAGCGCGCGGCGGACGAAGGGGGCCGATGCATCCAGGCCCTCCAGCAGTTCCTTGGTGGTGGAGGGCCCCTCTGTTCCAGACGGCTCTGCCTGGGCCAAGGGACCGGGACGAACGTAGATCCGAGCCATCCATAGATCCGGAGTCACCTCCACCCCGGTGATGGTGGGCGAGCCCACCCGGGGATCCCGTACTTCGCGTCGAAGGATCTCGGTGATTTCTCGCTTGAATTGCTCGTTGAGACGAGCACGGCGCTTGCTTCCCATGGAACTACCGCTCCTCCCGGACGCTTCGAACCACCAGCGCCCTTCCGTTTTCTGCGACAAGTGTGTCCAACCTGGACGCGATGGAATCGGCCAGGCGAGCATCGGTAGCCACGAAGACCGCCGTCAACTCGAGACGGTCGTGTACATCCTGGAAAGCGGTCTCCGCCACCGAAACGTTGAACTTCTTCCGGAGGCGGTCTTTGAGGGAGCGAGCCGTCATGCGCTTTTCCTTCAGGGATCTGCATCCGGGAATGCGTAACTCCCAGGTCATCACAATCACCCGCATCGTCATCGCCGAAGCTCGGTGGGAGGACGGACCATGGGAGAATCCGACGAAAGTCGGAGAGTCGGAGGGGAGGGAGAGCGAACGCCAGAAGCTGCCATAGGAGACAACTTCGGGGAAGCTAGGGGGTCAACCGGGGCCGGGCGATTCAGTGGGTGGCGATGGGGGAACGTAGCTGCATCACGATCTGGAGGAAGCGGGACCAAGTGGAGCGCCCGACCTCGGACATCGTCGTAGCCCGCGTCGTAGATCGCGTGGTGCACAGTGTCCCGTGCAGGGTGGTGAGCAGGGTGGTGAGCAGCAGGGTCATAGGCCGAGCGGCAGGTGGAGCGGTGGGCAGCGTCACGGCCGCAATCGCCCCCCCTGCCGCAATCCCCCCCCCTACGCCACTTGGGCAAGAGGGCAGCCCCCCCAAGATCCCACTCTCCCCCAAGATCCCACTCTCCCTCAGGATCCCACTCCTCCCCAGGATTCAATTCTCTCCGGAGCGGGATCCCGAACCGGCCAGAGTCCGGGCAAACTCCTCCACCTGATAGCATTCAATGAGATCTCCCACCTTCAGATCGTTGAAGTTGGCGATCCCGATGCCGCACTCAAACCCTTCCCGGACCTCTTTTACGTCGTCCTTGAATCGCTTCAGGGAAGCGAAGTCTCCGGTGTACACGACGATGCCGTCCCTGACCACCCGAGCACGTGCCTTCCGCTCGATGATCCCTTCCGTCACATAGCACCCGGCGATGGTGCCCACCCGGGTGATCTTGAAGACCTCTCGGACCTCTGCAGTGCCCAGGATCTTCTCCCGTTCCTCTGGGGAGAGCATGCCTTCCAGCGCGGAACGGATCTCATCCACCGCCTCGTAGATCACTTCGTAGAGACGAAGGTCGACTCCAACGCTGTCAGCGAGCTGGCGGGCATTGGTATCGGGCCGCACCCGGAATCCGACGATCACCGCGCCTGCGGTCTCCGCCAGCAGAACATCCGACTCGTTGATGGCACCCACACCGCGGTGGATGATCTCCACCGCGACCTCGCCAGTGGAAAGCTGCTCAAGGGAGTCGGCCACGGCCTGCACCGATCCGTCCACGTCAGCCTTGACGATGAGGGGAAGTCGGCCGATCTCGCCCTGCCCGAGGAAGTGGGCAAAGTCGCCCAGCTTCATGCCCCGGTCCTTGATGCGGAGCTGCTTCTCCCGCTCGAGCCTCTGTCGGGTCTGGGCAATCTCCGACGCCCGATCCGCGTCCATCACGGCCAGGGTGTCCCCGGCCTGGGGCACACCCGCCGTTCCCAGGATCTGCACCGGCATTCCCGGAGTGGCCAACTTCACGGCCTTTCCTCGCTCGTCCAGCATCGCGCGGACGCGTCCCTCGTGGCGACCCACCACGAACGCGTCACCCACCTTGAGCGTTCCCTTCTGCACCAGGACGGTGCAGACCGGGCCCTTCCCCACGTCCAGCTTGGACTCGATGACAGTCCCCTGGGCAGCGCGGTCCGGGTTGGCGGAGAGTTCCAGGATCTCCGCCTGCAGGAGAATTTTCTCCAGCAGATCGTCGATGCCCTTTCCGGTCTTCGCCGAGATCTCGGTGAGGAGCACATCGCCCCCGAAGTCCTCCACGGTGACGTCATGCTGGAGCAGCTCCTGCTTCACCTTGTTGGGGTTGGCAGCAGGGAGGTCCATCTTGTTCACCGCGACCACCAGGGGCACCCCGGCGTTCTTTGCGTGGGAGATGGCCTCGATGGTCTGGGGCATGATCGAGTCATCCGCCGCGACCACCAGCACCACGATGTCGGTGATGTCCGCTCCCCGCGCCCGCATGGCGGTAAAGGCGGCATGTCCCGGGGTGTCCAGGAAGGAGATGGCCCGGCCATCATCGAGCTCCACATGGTAGGCGCCGATGTGCTGGGTGATTCCGCCAGACTCGCCAGCCACCACGTTGGTCTTCCGTATGGAGTCCAGGAGCAGGGTCTTCCCGTGGTCCACGTGACCCATGACGGTAACCACCGGAGGCCGGGGCTTGAGGGACTCCGGATCCTCCACCTCTTCTTCCTGCTCCGCAGCCTCCGCGTACTCCTCCTCCCGAACGGCCTTGAAGTTGAACTCGTCCAATAGCAGTTCGATCTGATCGAAGTCCAGGCGCTGGTTGATGGTGATCATCAGGCCCAGGTTCTTGAACGCCGCGCCCACTAGCTGGCTGGACGGAATGTCGATGAGTTCGGAGAGCTCCGCCACCGTCAGGAATTCGTTTACCCGGACGGTCTTGGCCTCCTCCTCCTCGCGCTGTCGCTCCACCTCGTCGCGAGCTTCCCGTTCCTCCCGGGAGGGGGCGGCACTTCCGCCCTTCTTGCGCCGCTTCTTCCCGCCACCACCCTTCAGTTCGGCCATGACGCGCTGGATGTTGTCCTGCACCGCGTCCTGGTCCACTCCCCCCCGCTTCTTCCCTTTCTTGCGGTCCTTCTTCCGGCCGTCGGCGGTGTAGCCATCGGCCTGGATACGAACCTGGCCACCGGGACCCGCGCTCGCGGCAGGAGTGGGGCGGACGGTCTCCACGGGCTGATCTTTACGCGCAGACTGGAGCTTCCGCTTTCGGGGCCGGGCTTCCTCGGTGCCGGTGGCGGGCTCCGCCTCCGAAGAGGGGGTTTCCGCAGGCACCGCGCCTGCCACGTCTTCGGATTCCGCAGGCAACACACCCTCAGGCTCGCTCCCTGGGGTGACTGAAGCCGTGGCACGTTCTTCCCTGGCCTCCGTTTCGGGGGCCTCTACCGGGGCCGCTGCGGGCTCGGCCTCCGCAGGAGACTCTTCGCTCGCCACAGGAGTGGTGGCCTCGGCCGGAGGTGCGGCGGACTCCTCCGCTGCTTCCTTCGTTCCGGGATCGGCGGCGACGGTCCCGGCTGTGGGGGCCTCCCCGCCGGCCTCACCAGCCTCGGCCGAAGCGGGCTCGGCACGCGGAACGTCTTCGCTGAGGGCCTCTCGCTCGGCCTCGGCAGGCGCACCGGCGCCCGCCTCCGCCGGGACGGCGGCTTCTGGCGCGGCGGGGGAAGCTTCAGGCGTCGGGACTTCCTCAGAGGGAGCCTCCTCAGCCGGCTCCTCCTCCACCGACCGCCGACGTCGGCGCCTCGTAGGCGTCTGGGAGTCCTCCATCGCAGCCTCAATGGCCTCGGAGACAGACTTCTTGCCGCCCCGGCGCTCCCGCTCCACACGGGCGAGCACCTTGGCCACGGCTCCGTCGGAAACCTGGGCATCTGCGTCCCTCGCAGAGATTCCCATGGCGCGAAGAAGCGCCAGGAGCATCTCCGGGGAAACCTTCAGGTCCTTCGCTAAATCAACGACCCGCATCAAATCCAGGTTCCTCCTCAGGCTGCAGAGCACCCCGCCTTCCAGCGGGAAGTGCGCGTTGCAGCGGTTCCGCAAACGATCGATTTGTAATTCCCACCACGGACATGGCGGCAGTCCCCACCGCACGCCCAAGCTGCGCCCGTCCCGCCACCCATCGCTGGGGGATCGGGTTGTGGCGCAACAGACCCAGTACCTTTCCCAACTGACCCTCAGAGGCGTCCTCCGCCAGGATCACCAACTCCACCTCTCCTGCCCTCACGGCACGGCGGACACCCTCGACGCCCTGGATCACCGCACCTGCCCGCTGCGCGATCCCCAGGAGGCCCAGGGCGTCAGCGTTCCCGCCCCTCCCCAACTTCCGCACCTTCATCGACTTCGGAAGCCTCTTCGGACGCTCCAGCGGCTTCGGGCGCTCCAGCGGCTTCGGATGCCTCGGAGACCTCGGCGTCGGAAGCGATCTCGGACCCATCCGAATCCTCCGGCGTGGCGCCTTCCGTCTCGGGAGCATCCCCTGCGCCCTCTTCGTCACCCTCCACCACCGTCAGCTCATCAATAATCCTCAGGAGCTCGTTGGTGGCCTCCTCGCTCAGCCCTTCCACCTTGGAAAAGTCATCCCGATTCAAATCGATGATCTCCAGAAAGGTACTATATCCAGCGCTGTTCAGGGCCGCCAGAGATCCTTCCGGCAGATCCAGTTCCGAAAGGGCGAAATCGGCGGTCTCCAGGACTTCCTCCTCTTGAGGAGCCCCGAAAAGGGCCGCGTCCGCCCCCCGTTCCATCCACTCCCGGGAGCCGTACAGGTCGATCTGCCAACCGATGAGCTGAGATGCCAGGCGGACGTTCTGTCCGTTCCGCCCGATGGCAAGGGAGAGCTGATCCTCGTCCACGATGGCGGTGATGACCTGCCGCTCCGAATCCGAGATCACCTTGGAGACCCGGGCCGGCGCCAGGGCGCGGCGGGCGAAGATCTCCGGATCCGGATGCCAGGGGACGATATCGATGCGCTCCCCACCCAGCTCCGAGACCACGGCCTGCACCCGGGAGCCCTTCAGCCCCACGCAAGCGCCCACCGGATCGATGGACTCGTCCCGGGAGGAGACGGCGATCTTGGTCCTCCCCCCTACTTCCCGAGCCCGCGCCCGGATCTCCACGATCCCCTGATAGATCTCCGGAACCTCCAGCTTGAAGAGGGCCTCCACGAAGAGGGGGTCCGCCCGGGAGAGGATGAGGCGAGGCCCCTTCGGAGTCTCGTCCACCTTCTTCAGGACTGCCCGGATGGGATCTCCCTGCCGGAACCGCTCCCTGGGATTCTGATCCTTCCAGGGGATGATGGCCTCGGCGTCCCGAGCGCGGTTCATCATGACCACGATCTTGCCCCGCTCCACTTGCTGCACCTCACCGGAGAGGAGCTCCCCGATGCGGTCATCGAACTCGTCCCGGATCCGCTGGCGCTCGCCCTCCCGGACCCGCTGGATGATCCGCTGCTTGGTGGCGGTCACCGCGTTCCAGCCGAACTCGGTGAAGTCCACGGGGATCTCCATCACATCCCCCACCTCATAGGTGGGATCGTCCCAGCGCGCCTTTTCCAGCGAGATCTCGGCGGCGTCGTCCTCCACGTCCTCCACCACGCGCTTCAGGACGATCATCTCGATGTCGCCACTGATCTCGTCGATCTCGATTTCCGCCCGAACGTTCGGACCATAGATTCGAGCGAGACCGGCCAGGAGACCATCCCTGATCAGCTCGTTCATCTCCTCATGGGAGAGGTTTTTCGTGGAGGCCATCTCTCGGATGGCGGCCACGATCTGTCCGGCGTTGGCCATGGTCACCTTCTCGTGTCAAATGTCGCGGCGGGTGGCCACCGGAAATCATCCGGCCCATCCCCCCGTGTCGGTGCCCTTCTATCAGTCCTCACGACTCATCGTCCCACCGATAGACCAGGTGGGCACGAACGATCTCTTCGCTGGGCACCCTGACCTCTGTTCCCTTCCCCAGTCGAACGAGGACCGTGTAGGGCCCCTGCTCGTCCGCTACCGTTGCGTCGCCTGCGGGGTCACCTCCCTCCACTCCCTCCAACACCCCCTCCAGACGACGGCTCTTCGCACCCGGCAGGACGTTGTCCACCTTCACCACCACCTCCGAACCGGCGAACCGGAGAAAATCGCGGCGGCGGCGAAGCGGCCGCTCCACCCCCGGCGACGACACCTCCAGCGTGTAGCGCTCCGGAACGTCCGGATGCTCGTCCAACCATGGCTCGAGCGCCCGGCTGACCCTCACGCAGTCGTGCACGGTGACTCCCTTCCCAGGGGAGGAGTCCGGAAGGTCCACCCGCAGCCGGAGGATGGGCCGCGCGGCGCTCCCGGCCCACTCCAGTTCGACCATTTCCATGGAAAGTGCCTCAACCCGGTCCTCGATGCCCTCCTCGATCCCCGGAATCGGACTCGCCATATCCCTTCTCCCCTCCTCCACCGGCAATCGGTGGAGTAAAAAAAAGCGGGGGCCACCCGCGCCCCCACTTCGGAAAAGGAGACATGCCCCCCTGGGCAGCCTCCACTACGCCTTTAATGATAGTCCTATGACGGTTGCCCTTCAAGGGGTTCTCTCAGGGCCCTCTCACTCAGTGCCATCTCACCGCCCTTCCTCCTCTCCGACCTCGGATTCCAGCTCATGACGCTCGATTCTGGCCCCCAGCCCCCGGAGCCGCTCGTCGATCCGCTCGTATCCCCGCTCGATCTGGCGGATGTTGTGGATGACGCTTCGCCCCCGGGCCGCAAGTGCCGCCAGGAGCAGGGCCATTCCGGCCCGGATGTCCGGGCTCTCCAGGGAGGCGCCCCGGAGCTCCGCCGGTCCCACCACCACGGCCCGGTGGGGGTCGCACAGGATGATCTGGGCGCCCATTCCCACCAGCTTGTCCGTGAAGAACATCCGGGACTCGAACATTTTCTCGTGGATGAGGACCGTGCCCCGGGACCGGGTAGCGGTGACCAGGGCAATGGATGTGAGGTCCGCGGGAAAGGCCGGCCAGGGCCCGTCGTCCACCTTGGGCACGTGGCCGAAGGCGTCGGCCCGGATTTCCCGATCCCGATCCCCATGGACCACAAGGTCGCCCTCGTCCACCGAGCACTCCACCCCCAGGCGCCGGAAGCCCAGGAGGGTGGAATCCAGGTGCTCCAGCGGGGCATCCTGGATACGGATCTCGCTTTCCGTGACGGCTCCCAGGCCGATGAAGGAGCCGGTCTCGATATGATCAGCACCGATGCGATAGGTGGCGCCCCCCAGTTCGTCCACCCCCTCGATATCCAGGGTATGGGTGCCGACCCCATGGATCCGGGCCCCCATGGCCACCAGGAGACGGCAGAGGTCCTGGACATGGGGCTCGGCAGCGGCGTTGCGGAGGCGGGTCCGCCCCTTCGCCCGGACCGCAGCCATGACGGCGTTCTCCGTCGCCGTCACCGAGGGCTCGTCCAGGAAGATGTCACTTCCCTGGAGTCCCTTCGCCCGGATCTGGAAGTCCGATCCGGTGAGAGCGATCTCGGCACCCATTCCCTGGAAGGCGAGGAAGTGGGTGTCCAGACGGCGCCGACCGATGACGTCCCCACCGGGAGGAGGCAGGGTCACCATTCCGAACCGGGCCAGGAGGGGACCCGCCAGGAGAATGGAGGCCCGGATCCGCTCGGCCAGGGCCGGGTCGGGGCGGCCTGCCGTGACCGCCGCGGCCGTCACCGTCACCACGTCGGCCCCCGTCCATTCCACCTCCGCCCCCAGGGAGACCAGAATCTCCAGGAGCGTCTCCACGTCCCGGATCCGGGGGACGTTCTCCAGCGTCACCGGCTCCGGAGTGAGGAGGGTGGCGGCCAGGCAGGGGAGGGCGGCGTTCTTGTTCCCTGTGGGCCGGATGGAACCGGCGAGGGGCGTGCCCCCGTGGACCTCGAATACGGGCATGGATGTAGCCGGGGTAGCAGAGTGGGATTGGTGAAGTCGGGCGTGGTCGGGTGGAGGGTGGCGGCGGGAGGGAAGAGTGATGGACCGTCCAAAGCCGGCTCCGGAAGGTAGTCCTCCCCTACCCGGGGATTCAACCGCCCCGGCATCCCGCTCCAGCATATCGCCCCGGGGTCACTCTGGAACACTCAGGGGCTCACCCGTTACTCTGTATCCATGATCCATCTTTACGTCTTCACCTCCCTGGCATCGATCCAGGCCCCCGCCGACACGGTGGTGACCATCGCCGCCCGGGATGGGTTCGACCTCCTCCTGGCCGTGGCCGCCGGAATCTTTGCCCTGGTCTTCCTGGTCACGCTGGCCGGCCTCCTCTTCGTCTTCTTCCAGATCCACCGGGCCATGCGCTCGGTGGGTGAACTGAAGGACCGCATCGCCTCCGATCCGGCGGTGGAGAGCCTCCGGAAGACATCCTCCAACGTGGAGGCCATCTCCGAAACCCTCCGGAACGAGGTCGCGGAACTCTCCCGGTCGGTGGGCCACCTCTCGGATCGCCTCACCCAGGCGTCGAACCGGATGGAGGAACGCATCGAGGACTTCAACGCCCTCATGGAGGTCATGCAGGAGGAGGCCGAGGATGTCTTCGTGGACACCGCCGCCACGGCCCGGGGCGTCCGCCGGGGCATAGGCGAACTCCAGCGGGACCGGAGCAGCCGCGGACGCCTCCGCGGGGAACGCGGGGAGCGCAGGGACCGGCGTCGGGATGGCGATCGCGAGGGCCCCGGGACGACTTCGAGCGCGACTCCGGGGACCCCTGCTCCCGATGCGTCCCCGGGCCCTCACCCCTCTGTAGACATGGAGATCTGATGAGGCTCAATCAGGACACAATGGAATTCTCTGTCGGCCTCATCCTGGGCGCGGCTGTGGGGGTCCTCACCGCCCTTACGCTGCACGGCTCCACCTCACCTCGTCGTCGTTCGTGGCCTTCCTACTTTCGTCGCTGATCTGGGCGGGGCTCTGGGTCCTCCTCACCCCCGGTGAACTGCTGGCCTGGGGGCCGGCCACCCACGTGGCCATCGGCGAGGCGGTCCTCTCCTCCCTTCACCTCCTTCCCCCCGCGGTGCGTGGAGTCCTGGAGCGGAACCGGATCCCCTTCCTCTACGGATCCGTGGCGGCGGACATCTCCTTCGCCAAGAAGTACGCTGAGACGGGACGTCACTCCCACCACTGGCACATCGGGGAGGAAATCTACGAAAGCGCGGACTCCGAGGAGCTGCAGGCGGTGGGGCTGGGCTACCTGGCCCACCTGGCGGCGGACACCATCGCCCACAACTTCTTCGTTCCCCGCAGACTCCTCCTCACCAGTACCACCGCCGCGGTCGGGCATACGTACTGGGAACACCGGATGGACATGCACCTTGGGGACCGATTCCTCATCAAGGCCCGCCGGGTGGTCCTCCACCACGACCACGCCGAGGCCGACGAGCTCTTCGACCGGGTCCTCTCCCGGACCCTCTTCTCCTTCCAGACCAACCGGCGGATCTTCCGGGGGATGGTGGCCTTCCAGGACGATGTCCGGTGGAGGAACGTCTTCGCCGAGATGCTCCGCCGGTCCCGGTTCGACCTTCCGGAGGATCTCCGGGACCGCTACGTCCGCCTGGCCTTCGACTACGTCATGGAGTACCTCTCGGAGCGGCATCGCTCCCGGGCGGCGGCGCTGGACCCGGTGGGCGAGATCAACCTGAAGCTCTCCAAGCGGGTGCGCCGGCGGGGTGTGGCCCAGGGTCCGTGGAGGGGAATGAAGCCAGGGGAGGAGATGGACATCCTGGAGGCCTGGGCCGACGAGTTCTTCCCCCTTCCCGGGGAACCCCTCCTCTACGTCCCCCGGGCCCGCTCCCTCCGGGTGCCCGGACTCATCCTTCCGGGGACTGGAGGCGTTGAGCCAGAATCCGGTTCACCTCCTTCGGATCGGCCTTCCCCCCTGAACGCTTCATGACCTCCCCCATGAAGTAACCCCGGAGGCGGGCTTCCCCGCCCCGGAATCTGGCCAGCTCGTCGGGGTGGGCCTCCAGGACCTCCTGGATCCACCCTTCCAACGCTCCGGCGTCGGAGACCTGGGCCAGACCCTCCACCTCCACGATCTCCCGGGCCCCGCGGCCGCCCTCGGCCATCCGGGCCAGGACCTCCTTCCCCACGTTCTGGCTGATGGTCCCCTCCTCCACCAAGGCGATGAGTTCCGCCAGCCCCGGGGGACGGACGGGATAGGCGCCCAGGTCGCCGCCCCGCTCCTTCACCGCTGCCAGCACCGGCCCCATGATCCAGTTGGATGCCGTCTTGGGAGCCACTCCGCCCCGGGTCACCTCCTCGTAGTAGTCGGCGGTGGCCCTGGTGGCGGTGAGGACTCCGGCGTCATAGGCGGGGAGGCCGTAGTCTCCTTCGAAGCGGGCGCGGCGGGTGGAGGGAAGCTCGGGGAGGGCGCCCCGGATCCGCTCCATCTCGGCGTCGCCCACCACCAGCGGAGGTAGATCGGGCTCGGGGAAGTAGCGGTAGTCGTGGCTCTCCTCCTTGGAGCGCATGGTCCGGACCTGCCCCCGGGCCTCATCCCAGAGGAGGGTCTGATGGGCCACTTGTCCCCCTTCCGCCACCAGCGCCTTCTGTCGCTGGATCTCCACCTTCAGCGCCTTCTCCACGCCGGAGAAGGAATTCAGGTTCTTGAGCTCTGTCTTGGTTCCCAGCCCCTGGCTCCCCGCCGGCCGCACCGAGACGTTGGCGTCCACCCGGAGGGATCCCTCCTCCATGTTGCAGTCGGAGACCTCCAGGTACTCGATGATCTGCTTGAGCTGCTGCAGGTAGGCTCGGACCTCCGCCGGCGTCCGGAAGTCGGGCTCCGAGACGAGCTCCACCAGGGGCGTCCCGGTCCGGTTCAGGTCCACTGCGGTGGCCCCCTCGAAGCGGTCGTGGATGGACTTCCCGGCGTCCTCCTCCATGTGGATCCGGCGGATGCGGATCTCCCGCACCCCGTCCTCCATCTCCACCGGGAAGATCCCGCCGGTGGCCAGGGGCCGGTCGAACTGGGAGATCTGGTATCCCTTCGGCAGGTCCGGATAGAAGTAGTTCTTCCGGGCGAAGATGCTGGTCGGGTGGACCGTGCACCCCAGAGCCAGCGCTGCCTTCACCGCCAGCTCCACAGCGTGGGGATTCAGGACCGGGAGGGCGCCGGGGAGCCCCAGGCAGACCGGGCAGACGTGGGTGTTGGGGGCGTCCCCGAAACGGGTGAGGTCGCCGCAGAACAGCTTCCGCTCGGTGGAGAGCTGGATGTGGACCTCCAGGCCGATGACGGCTTCGAGCTTGCTCATGCCTCCACTCCCTCCAGGACGCCTTCCAGCGCCGCCGCCGCCGCCACCATGGCCTGCTCTCCCCACCAGGGAGCCAGGATCTGCCCCCCCACCGGGAGGCCGTCCACCCGCCCGATGGGAAGGGAGAGGCCGGGGATCCCGGCCAGGTTGGCGGTGACGGTGTAGATGTCTGAGAGATACATGGAGACCGGATCGGTGACCCGCTCCCCCAGCCCGAAGGCGGGGGCGGGGGTGGTGGGAGTGAAGAGGAGGTCCACGCCGTCCGGGGCCGTGCCGCCCACCCGGGCGGCGAAGACGCGACGGAAGTCCCGGGCGATGAGGGTGCGCACCTTCTGGGCCCGGCCGTAGTAGGCCTCGTAGTAGCCTGCAGAGAGGGCGTAGGTCCCCAGCATGATGCGCCGCACCACTTCGGGGCCGAACCCCCGGGTCCGGGTCTCCTGGTAGAGCTCCAGGGTGGACCGGGCGCCGGGGGCCCGCACGCCGTAACGGACCCCGTCATAGCGGGCCAGGTTCGAGGAGGCCTCCGCCGGGGCCAGGATGTAGTAGGTGGGGACGGCGAAGCGGGTATGGGGGAGGGAGACCTCCCGGACCTGGGCGCCGCCGGTCTGGAGGGCCTCCACGGCCTCGTCGAAGCGGGCCCGGACCGCAGGATCCAGGGCGTCGGAGAGGTACTCCCGGGGAATGCCCACCACCTTCCCGGCGAGGCCGGCCCTACCGGCCCTGCCGGCCCGGGCCGCCTCCGCCAACTCCTCCACCGGTCGCTGGGCCGAGGTGGCGTCAAAGGGATCGTGGCCGGCGATGACCTGGAGGAGGAGGGCCGCGTCCTCCACCGTGGTGCCGAAGGTCCCCACCTGGTCCAGGGAGGAGGCGAAGGCCACCAGCCCGTAGCGACTCACCCGACCGTAGGTGGGCTTGATCCCCACCACCCCGCAGAGAGCGGCGGGCTGCCGCACCGACCCCCCGGTGTCGGACCCCAGGGCGCAGGGGACCAGGCCCGCGGCCACGGCGGCAGCGGACCCTCCCGAGCTCCCCCCGGGGACCCGACTCCGATCCGCTGGATTCCGGGTGACCCCGAAGGCCGAGTTCTCGGTGGAGGAGCCCATCCCGAACTCGTCCATGTTCGTCTTCCCGGCCACGAGCCCCCCGGCGGCCCGGAGGCGCCGAACCACGGTGGCCTCGAAGGGCGACCGGTACCCCTCCAGGATCCGGGAAGCACAGGTGGTGGGCAGCTCCAGGGTGGCCAGGTTGTCCTTCACCGCCACCGGGACCCCGGCCAGCGCCCCGGCCAGCGCCCCGGTGAGTACCCCCGCTGTCGCCCCGTCCGGCGCACCCTCCCCCGCCACGGCCCCGTCCAGAGCCCCCTCCCCCGCCCCCTCCGCCCCCAGACTCAAGAAGGCATGGAGGGGCTGGTCGGCGGATTCGTCGGCCTGGATGCGGCTTCGGGCCTCCTGGAGCCAGTGGTCCGGGGCCACTTCGCCGGTGGTGACGGCCCGGGCCATCTCGGTGACGCGCCCTCGCGTCTCGCTCATTCCCCTTCCTCCAGGGCCGGAAGACGGGGGACCAGGAAGAACCCCTCCCTCCACTCGGGAGCCGCGGCGCCGGGGCCGCCCTCCGTGAGGGGGTCGGGGGGTGCGTCAGGATCGCGGAAGGCCGCGGGAAGGGGCTCTCCCCCGCCCTCCACCCCGGAGGTGTCGGCCTCGGCCAGGGCGTCCATGTGTCCCAGGATGGCGTTGAGCTCGCCGGTGAGGCGCTCCACGTCCTCCTCCTCCGGCTGCAGTCGGGCCAGCCCGGCAATCCGACGAACCTCGTCCGGCGTCACACTCATCCACGTCTCCTCGTCACCCGCGCCGCGGCCCCGGGGGCGCACGGCGGGGGCAGTCAGTAGTCTCGTTCCAGCCCGGCGTACCGGGCCAGGAGCTTCTTTTGTCCCACGGAGTCGAAGTTCACCGTGATGCGCACATCCCGGCCGAAGCCGGAGACCTCCACCACCGTGCCCGACCCGAAGGTGGCGTGGGATACCCGTTCCCCCTTCACCATCCGGGGCTGATCCTGGTTCAGTCCGGCCTCGAACTCCTGCTCCTCCCGGGCCTGATCCTCCCGGCTTCGCTTGGAGGAGGCGCCGAAGTCGCCGGAGCGTCCCCCCCCCGTCCAGGGGCTCCCTCCCCCGCCCTGGAGGCGGAAAGCCGCCTGCTCCCGCTCCAGCCTAGGCGACCGACGGGTCTCCAGGAGCAGTTCGGGGACGTCCTCCACGAAGGAGGAGAGGGTCCCCATCATCACGTCCCCCGCCCGGCGCCGCTCCCGGGCCCAGGTGAGGATGAGCTTGTCCTCGGCCCGGGTGATTCCCACGTAGAAGAGACGCCGCTCCTCCTCGAGCTGAGCCGGATCGTCATAGGCCCGCCCCAGGGGGAAGAGCCCGTCCTCGAGCCCCGCCAGGAAGACCAGGGGGAATTCCAGCCCCTTGGCGTTGTGGAGGGTCATGAAGGTGACGGCGTCGGCATCCGGGTCGGCCCGATCCAGGTCGGTGACCAGGGCCACCTGCTGGAGGAAGAGATCCAGTTCGGTGAAATGGTCCGGAGGGGTCTCGTCCCACTCCTCGGTGAGCTCCGCCTCGAATTCCAGCGCCCCGGCGATGAGCTCCTTCACGTTCTCGGCCCGGTCCTCGCCCTCGGGCCCCTCGTTCCGGAGATGGGTGAGGAAGTCCAGCTCGTCGATGAGCTCCTCCAGAAGGGCCCCCACCGATAGCTCCGCGGCCCGGAGCGAGTACTTCTGGACGAGGGCGGCGAAGCGAGCCAGGGACTTCCGTGCCCCGGTGGGGATGTCCGGGGCGTCATCGGCCCTCAGCGCCGCCTCCAGGAGGGGGAGGCCGGCTTCGTCGGCGAAGCGGATGAGGCGCTGCTGTGAGGTCTTTCCGATCCCCCGCTTCGGCGTGTTCACCACCCGGGTGAAGGCCGCCGAGTCCAGGGGATTGGAGATGAGCCGGAGGTACCCCAGTACGTCTTGGATCTCCCGCCGCTCGTAGAAGCGCACCCCCCCCACGATCTGGTAGGGGATCCCCTTCCGGCGAAAGGCGTCCTCCAGCGCCCGGGACTGGGCGTTGGTACGATAGAGGATGGCCGACTCCCGGTAGCGGCCCAGGGCCCCGTCGGTGAGGCGGGCCTCGATCTCCTCGGCGATCCACCCCGCCTCGTCCCGCTCGTCCGCCGTCTCCACCAGGGTGAGGCGTTCCCCCTCCTCCCGGTCGGTGTGGAGGGTCTTCTCTTTCCGATGGAGGTTCCGACGGATCACCTGGTTGGCGGCCTCCAGGATGGTCCCCGTGGACCGGTAGTTCCGCTCCAGCCGGACCACCCGGGCGCCTTCATAGGTCGTCTCGAAGTCCAGGATGTTCCGGATGTCGGCGCCGCGCCATCCATAGATGGAGTTGTGGACGCAGATGCCATCGGCGAAGTAGGTGCGGAGATCTTCCACCGAGAGGTCGTGCACCGGTCCATCGTAGTCCTCCACTTCCCGGGCGGTGACCCGGGCCGGCTGGACGCTCCCATCCGCCCCCAGAACCGCCACCTCCATCCCCGGGAAGAGATGGCTCACCGGGAGGCATTCGAACACCCCGGCGGACCGTAGACCCTCCTGGCCCGGAGCCAGACGGGCCCGGACCCTGAACTCCGCATCCACCCTGGCCGCCAGTTCCCGGGCGTACCGCCACCCTTCATCGTGGCTCTTCCGGGCGGTCTCCACACGCCATCCCTCGCCCTTGCCCGCGCGGACGGGATAGCCCTCGGCCGCCACCGCGGTCCGGGCTACCGCCCCTCGGGTCACGAGTTGTACCCGATGGTCCGCCCATGGCCGCCCCTGATACCGGCGCCCATCTCCGAAGAGGGTGAGGTTCACCACGCGACGGACCTTCTCCCCCCTCATGACGGCGGAGGGGAGGTGATGGGGATGCTCCGGGAACAGATGCAGGGCTTCCAGAAGCCTCTCCGCCCGCTCCCGGGTGTCGATCCCGTCGTAGAGCATCCGGATCCGGTCGTCGTCCAGGGCCACCCGTCGGCCCTGGGCGTGGAAGACGACCGTGGGGATCCCGAACCCAAAGGCGAGCTCCGCCTCCCGGAGGCGGGCATCCGCCTCGGACGCGAAGGTTCCCAGGACCCAGGCCCGGTCGGCTCGCTCCTGGTTCAGGCGGACCGCCAGGCCGTTGACCACCTCTCCGCTTCTCCGGGCCCGGACCCCACGGGTGATCCCGATGCGGAACCCCAGCCCGTCCCGCTCCATCAGGTACACGTACCAGGTTTCCGGGTCGGGGCGGAGGCGCCCGAAGACCAGGTGGTTGGGAGTGGCGCGAAGCGTCCTCCCCTCTTCGGTGACCAATCGGATCACCGGACCCCGGAACGGTCGGGTCGGGGCCGCGGTGACGAGAGCCGGTGCGCTCCCCCCTCCCCCTGTCGCCCCCACCACATGGCCCCCGGGAATGACCTCCTCCACCGGGATCGCTCCCGCCGGGGTGGCGATCAGGGTTCCCGGAAGAACACACTGGTCATCGTCTCCCACCACCATGAGGTTCCGGTGCTTCTGCGCCAGGAGCTCCAGGAGGCGGAACTGGGCGTGGTTCGTGTCCTGGTACTCGTCCACCAGGATGAAGGCGAAGCGCTCCCGGTAGCGGTCCGCCACCCCGGGGTGGGCGTCCAGGAGTTCCACCGGCTTCACCAGCAGGTCGTCGAAGTCGAAGGCGTTCTGGTCCCGGAGGGACTTCTGATAGGCCGGATAGACCTTGGCCACGTTCCTCAAGAAGAGGTCGAAGCCGTCTCCGTGCTGCTCCACGAAGGCCTCAGGCCGGACGAGCTGGTTCTTGGCGTCGGAGATGGCGGAGCGGATGGCCTGGGGCTTCCAGCGCTTGGGATCGAGCTGGAGGGCGTCCATGATCCGCTTGATCTCCCGGAGATTCTCCTCGGCGTCGAAGATGGTGAAGGTGGAGTCCCACCCGAGGAGTTCGGCGTGCCGACGGAGAAAGCGGGCACCCAGGGAGTGGAAAGTCCCCATCCACGCCCCCACCGGCTCCCGCCCCAGAAGAGCGCGAATCCGCTCCCGCATCTCCCCGGCCGCTTTGTTGGTGAAGGTCACTGCAAGAATCCGGTCCGGCGGCACACCGTGCTCCTGCACCAGGCGGGCGATCCGGACCGTGAGGACCCGGGTCTTTCCCGATCCGGCGCCCGCCAGAACCAGGATCGGTCCCTCCAGGTGTTCCACCGCCTCCCGTTGCTCGGGGTTCAGGGACTGGAGCGAGTCGGGTTTGGGATCCGACGAGGGCGGGAAAAACGAAGGGGTCTGGGTCACCGGGTGGGGGTCGGGAGTGGAGGTGGGAAAGGGGCTGTGGTTCTGTCCGCGGACGCTGTTGGTCTCGGGCAGACAAGGATGGAAGATGCCCAGAACCGGACGCGGGGTCGAGGGGAGACGACACGATTGCCGGCCGAGTAGGACGGACGGCGGGTACCTGGGCAGGGAGCAATTGGAGGGAGGCTGGGGCGAGCGGGTCCACACGGATGAGCTCGACCGAATGACCTCGCAGCCGGCCAGCGCTTTTCTCTCCAGATGGTAAGAACTTCCACGCATCCTCCCCCGACCATGCCTGCTCGTTGAATCAAGATCCTTGCATCTCCGCCCGGTGACTCCCCAAATAGTGAGACCATGGACATGCCGTTTCGCGTCGGGGAGATCGCTTCGGGGCCGGATTTTGCCGGTAGACGGTCCGAATTGACCCGAATCCAGCAGGCCATGTGGAGCCGGGGGCGACTCCTGGTCACCGGAATCCAGGGCCAGGGAAAGCGCTCAACGGTAACCCAGGCCTTCCAGCCGGTGGGAAACCGGGGCGGCATCCTCCTGCGAGCCGACCTGGGAACCACGGAGAACGCCTCCGAACTCCTGCGGCGATGGGTGGCCGAGGTGCCCCCAGAATGGGGGCAGCGAACCCGACTCCTGGATTTCCTCCGCTCCACCGGGCTTCGTCCGGAAACTGGCAGGCGAGGCCCGTGGAGCGGCCCGGGGAGCGGCTCTGGGAGCGGCGGCTCTGGGAGCGGTCCCGGGAGCGGTCCCGGGAGCG
>REED01000113.1 GCA_007695225.1 Gemmatimonadales bacterium | reverse complement strand
TAGAAGGCTGTTGAAGAAGTACAGGGACCACCGAGAAGGGGTCTTGCGGTCCTGGGCAAGGCGGGTCGCTGAAAGCGATGCGGTAGCATCGGTGAAGCGGCCCAACGAAGATCCAGGGCCGCAACCCCCCTTCTCCCTTCGGGTTGGGGCGGCAGGGAGCCCCCTCGGTCGTTGGCTCCCCTCGACGTAGCTTTCGCTATGCCTGCGGGTCGCCGCCTACGATGCGGCTCCCTGGCGCTCCCAACGGTGGCGCCCTGTACTTCTTCAACAGCCTTCTAGGTCGCGGGACTCGTCCTCAGGCCCCTTGGACTTGTACCAGCAGTCGAGAGCGAGGTCCGCCTGGGCTCCTGCCTGGCGGACGAACTCGCGGATCTCGATGGCGGAGACCGGAGGACCGAACGCGTAGTGGAGCTCCAAGACCGACCAGAGCTCGTGCTCGTCGGTCTCGGGTTCGGGGTACAGCGCGGCGACGGACCGGACCACCCGCGAAAAGTGCTCTTCGTGAACGCCCCGGAAGCGCTGGTCGATGAGTGGGCGGTATCACTCGGAGATCTGCTGGACACGGCTGCCGATTCCCTCGAGAAGCTCGGCAAGTGCTGGCGCGGACTCGCGAAGGGCGTCGAGTGTGGGGGTGGGGACGTCGTGGGCTTTCATGGGATGATCCTGATTCTTGGGGAGGGAGTGGGCTTCAGCTCCGCCATGCCCCACCGTCGGAGCTGACTCCAACCCCCGGAGCGGTCCGGATTGAAGTCCCTCGGGGCGACCGCCGCCCTTCATGACAGAAAGGGCCTTCTGGCTTGCTGTGTGTCAGAAAAAAGACTAAATTTCTGACACACTCATCGAGAGAGAACGCCATGAACACCGTCCGGCAGCGCATCATCGAGCAAAGTCGCCGTCTGCCGAAGGGCGCCCTTCTGGCCCCACGGACGTTTCTCCACCTGGGGTCACGCACCGCAGTGGATCAGGCTTTCTCACGCATGGCTAGAACCGGGGAGCTGGTTCGGGTCGGGCGGGGCCGGTACGTCCGCCCGAGGCAGACCCGGTTCGGAGCGCGGATGCCTTCGCCGAGCGAGCTGGTTGAGGCCGTGGCACAGGCCACGGGCGAGGTCGTGGTCTCCGGTGGGGCTGCCGCGGCTCACGGCCTCGGGCTCACCACACAGGTGCCGGTCAGGGCTGTATACCTCACGTCTGGAGCCACGCGGGAGCTCAAGCTCGGCAGCCAGACGGTTGAGCTCCGGAATGCTCCTGCCTGGAAGCTATGGGGGGCAGGAACGCGGGAGGGCGAGGTCCTCCGTGCCCTGGAGTGGATCGGGAAGGGGGCGGTGGGGCACCAGGTGGCGGAGCGCGCCGTGGAGAGTCTGGGGCCGGAGGAGCGGGAACGGTTGATGGTAGCGTGCGCATCCGCCCCCAGCTGGCTTTCCCGGATCATCACCGGGGCACTCTTTCCCGCCGAGCGCGAAGGCGCCACACTGGGAAATGCCTGAGCCTTTCCAGCCATCCTCCTGTCGGGGATTCCCGACCGCCCTGCGGATCTCGCCGCCGGGAAGCAGACGCTGGCGGTCCGACTGGGCGCCGGCGGCGCCGCACGCCTCGCCCTCGGCCTCACCCTGGCTTCCGCCGCAGGGTCCGCCCTCCTGGCGTCCCTCATGGACCCCCTCCCCCTCGCCCTCCCCCTCCTGGCCATACCCCACGCCCTCCTCCTCGCCCTCTCCATCGGCCGCTACCTCCGGAGGGGTGCTCCGGAGCGCCGGATCGACGGCCTGATGGCCGGATCCCTCCTCTACATCGGCTGGTTCGTGGTGGTGCCGGTCCTGGGCCTGGTGATCTGATCACCCCACGCCCCGCTGACGGCCACTTTCGGCGACAAGAGCCATAACGAGAGCCAGGGGAGACCAGGTGGTTGTCCCCGGGCTGGAGATCCTACTCCACGTGGCACTTGGCGCACACCAGGGACCGCATGTCCTGGTGCCTCGCCTGCTGGATGTCCCGTCCCATCCGCTCCCACGCCTCGATGAGAAGGCCGTTGAGGAAGTAGAGGGGCCGGACACGGTGCACGGCGGCGGGGTCGGTAGGCGGTAGCGTTACGCACCGGTTACCGAATGGTGAGCCGGTCGTGAAGGGGGGGAATGATCTTTGGATGACTGGACAATTCGTCATTCAAGAAAATCAGGAGGAACCCCCATGGGTCTCGCACCCAAGGAGGCACGTCGGCCAAGCCGGCTTTGCCCAGGTCTTCGGATACCGGTGGTCACCGCTCTCGCAGCCTTGTTCATGGTGGCAATCCCTCAGGCGGCGCACTCCCAGGCCGTTGAAACCGGAGAGGTGCGAGGTGCCGTCACCGCCTCCGAGGACGGACGCCCCCTCTCCGGAGTGCAGGTGGAGATGGAGGGGCTTGGGATCCGGGCGATCACCGGGTCCCGGGGGGAGTTCAGCCTCCGGAGCGTCCCCACCGGATCGCACCCGGTCTCCTTCTCCTATCTCGGATACCGGCCCCTCTCCTCTTCGGTGACCGTCGCCTCCGGGGAAGCGGCTCGCCTGGAGGTCCAGTTGGAGATCCGTCCTCTGGAGGTGGAGGGGGTGACGGTGGAAGGGTTGCGCTGGGGAAGCCAGGCCGATGCGCTGAACCGGCAGCGCACCGCCGCCTCCATCCAGAGCGTCATCTCCACCGAGCAGATCGAGCGCTTTCCGGATCCGCAGGCCGCCGAGGCGCTCCGTCGCCTTCCCGGGGTGGCCAGCTTCGATCACCGGGGGGAGCCGCAGAGCCTCTTCATCCGGGGGATGGCCCCGGGGATGAGCAACGTCACCATGGACGGGGAGCGCCTCCCCACCACCGGGCTGGCGGACCGGGAGGTCTCCCTCATGGGGCTTCCCTCCGAGATCCTCTCCTCCATCGAGCTCTCCAAGGCCATCACCCCCGCCATGGACGCGGATGCGGTGGGGGGGACGGTGAACCTGGTCTCCCGCACCCCCCTTTCCGACGAGCGCTTCCTCCAGGCCTCGGCCGGGGGCGGGTGGCACCAGCATGGGTTGGGCCCCAACGCTCAGGCGAGCGTCGCCTACGGAAACCGGTTCGGCGACCTGGGGCTGGTCCTGCGGGGGAGCTTCCGCAGAAACGACATGATGATGGATGACATCCGCCATTTCTGGGGGACCGAGGACTTCGGAAACGGAGAGGTGGACGTCCTGAATCAGCTCCGGCTGGGCTCCTACCAGACCGAGCGGGACCGCTGGGCGCTGAGCGGACGGGCGGACTACAACGTGAGCGACCAGACGACCCTCTTCGTCCGGGGCCTCTTCAACTACTTCGACAAGCATGGCACCCGGCACCAGTTCCGGGTCCGGCCCGAGAGTGGGGATCACCTGGCTTTCGGGATGGTGGAGGGCGGACGGCTGGAGACCATCGGCCGGCAGAACCGGAAGACCGAGATCCTCTCCACCCTGGGTGTGGGGATGGAGACGGTGGCCGGGCCCTTCAACGTGGACGTGAACGTCTCCGGCGGATTCGGTCGCCACAAGCAGCCCTACCAGCGCTACCTGAACCACCGCTTGGGCGGGGTGGACATCGCCTACGACATCTCGAACACCCGCCGGGCCGAGTGGGAGGTCATGAACGGTCCCGAGGATCAGGCCTTCGATCCGGCCCGCATCCCCTTCCTCCGCCATGAGGACCGGACCGACGATGTGCAGGACCGGGACTTCAACTCCCGGATCAACTTCGAGCTCCCCTTCCGGACGGCAGGGGCCCAGGGGAGCTTTCAGTTCGGCGGACGGTTCTTCCAGAAGGACAAGGACCGGGAGTTCTGGGTCCGGCGCTTCTTCCCGGACCGGGCCGATCGGGGTCGCTGGATGCTCTCCGACCTGAATGGAAATGGAGAACACCGCGCGCTCCTGGGCCGGTACCGCATCGGCCATACCGTGGACTGGGACCGGGGAATGCAGTTCCTGCAGGAGAACTTCCACCTCCTGACGGAGGATGTGGACCGGACCTTCGAGGTCTCCGCCTCCCAGAACTACGAGGCCTCCGAATCGGTGACCGCCGGGTACGCCATGACCACCCTGGACTGGGGGGCCTGGACGCTCCTGGGCGGGGTGCGGGTGGAGCGCACCGCGAACAGCTACGTGGGGAACCAGACCATCTTCGACGAGGACGGGAGCTTCGTGGAGATGAACCCCATCGACCGGGGGAACAGCTACGTGAACGTCTTCCCCTCGGCCCACCTCCGGTACCGGGCCTCGGACCGGACCAACTTCCGCCTGGCGTGGACCAACGCCCTGGCCCGCCCCAACTTCACCGATCTGGCGCCCACCGAGTTCATCGACCGGGACGCCCAGCGGATCACCCGGGGGAACCCGGAGCTGGAGCCCTCGCTGGTGCAGAATGTGGACCTCCTGATGGAGCACTACTTCGAGCCCCTGGGGCTCGTCTCCGGCGGGGTCTTCTACAAGCGGCTCACCGACTTCTTCTTCGGGTCGGTGGACCGGATCCAGGGGGGCGCCTTTGACGGATTCGAGGTCCGGCAGCCTCGGAACGGGGCCTCCGCCGACCTCTGGGGGGCGGAAATCGCCTGGCAGCAGCGGATGACCTTCCTTCCCGGACTCCTGAGCGGGCTGGGGGTCTACGCCAACTACACCTACACCACCTCCAACGCCGAGCTGAGGGAGGTCACCCGGGAGGTGCCCCTCCCGCGGCAGATCCCCCACGTCCTGAACGCGGCCCTCTCCTGGGACCGGGGCGGTTTCATGACCATGGTGACGGCCAACCACCGGAGCGAGTACCTCTGGGCGGTGAGCCAGGAAGCGGTGAGCGACCACCGAAGCCACCTCTTCCCCACCATGGACCGCTTCCTGGAGGCCCAGACCCAGTTCGACCTGGCGGCCCAGTACGAGCTGGCCACCGGGCCCACCCTCTTCCTGGAGGTGAAGAACCTCACCAACGAGCCGCAGGTGTGGCACGACGGGAACCCGGAGTTCCACTTCCGGTCCTCCTACAACCACGCCTGGGGGGTGGTGGGGGTCCGCATGCGCTTCTGAACTCTGAGTTCCCCCGGGAGTTCGGGGATGGCGGGGCAAGGCCGGGCCGGCGGAGGAGCGCCGGCTCGGCCTTCCCTGGATCTGAAGGGGTGGAGAGCACCCTCTCCCACAACCGGCAGAACCTCACCATCGAATGATACGAGGTGGGCCGCCGTCGTGGCGGCCGCCCTCTTCCTGGGCTGCGGAGCACCGGAAGCAGAGGGAGATGGAGGGACGACGGAGGCTCCCCGGTCCGGGTCCGCGGACCAGGAGGTCATCCTCGTCACCGGCTCCACCGACGGGATGGGACGAGCCCTGGCCCTGGAGCTGGGGTCCATGGGGGCCCACGTCATCATCCATGGCCGGAATGAGGAGCGGGGGGAGGAGGTCGTCCGCCTTATCGAGGAGGAGGGCGCCGGTAGCGCTCGGTTCATCCGCGCCGACCCGGCCTCCTTCGACGAGGTGCGGGCGCTGGCCCGGACGATCCTGGACGAGTACGACCGGCTGGATGTCCTGGTGAACAACGCGGGGATCGGCCGTGGTGCGGACCAGACCCTGCGGGAGGTGAGCCAGGACGGGCGCGAGCTCCGCTTCCAGGTGAACTACCTCTCCGGCTTCCTCCTCACCCACGAGCTCCTTCCCCTCCTTCGGGCCAGCGCCCCGGCCCGGATCGTCAACGTGGCCGCCGGGGCCCAGACCCCCATCGACTTCGACGACGTAATGCTGGAGCGGGAGTACGATGGCTCCACCGCATACGCCCAGAGCAAGCTGGCCCAGATCCTCTTCACCTTCGACCTGGCCGAGGAGTTGGAGGGTACCGGTGTCACCGTGAACGCCCTTCATCCTGCCAGCATGATGCCCACCACCATGGTCCTGGAGCGGGGCGGCGAGCCCCGGAGCGAGATCGAGGAAGGGGTGGAGGCCGTCCTCAACCTGGTGAAAGCCCCGGATCTGGGGAGCGGCCGATACTTCAGCGGAACGAACGCAGGCCGGGCCCACGACCAGACCTACGACGAGGAGGCCCGCCGGAAGCTCCGGGAGTTGAGTTGGGAGCTCACCGGGCGCTAAGCGGCCATTGGAACGCAGGATGTCCAGGCCAGGCAAAGGAACTCTCACAGTAGGGGGCGATCCCGATCCGCCAGGGGCTCGGGACCGGTGAGCACCCGCACCAAGGGCTCCACCGCAGCGGGATCTGGCCGATCCCCGGGACCGACCCTATTCTGTCCGCACTCTTCGACCATGGACCCACGCCGGATGCGCCATGCGGGACGATCGCCTCGAGCTCGACGCCCTTTTCAGTCTCGCCTACGAGGAGCTCCGGCGGCTCGCCGCCCAGGTGCGGGGCACCGGAGACGGGGAGACCTTCAGTCCCACCGTCCTCGTGCACGAAGCGTGGATCCGGATGGCCGGATCGCCGGGGCTCGCCTCCGTCCCCCGTCCGCGGTTCCAGCAGATCGCCGCCCGCGCCATGCGCCAGGTGCTGGTGGATGCAGCCCGACGAAGGAATGCCGCCAAGCGGGGCGGAGGGGCAGCCCTCATGACCCTCGATGAGTCCCTGACGGGAGAGGGGGAAACCGTCCACGAGGTCCTGGCCCTGGACCGGGCGCTTCAGGCCCTCTCCCGCTTCAGCCCGCGGCAGGCGTCCCTGGTGGAGGCCCGGTTCTTCGGGGGGCTCGAGATGAGGGAGGCGGCCGAGGCCCTGGAGATCTCAGAGGCGACGGCATACCGGGACTGGCGTACCGCCCGGGCATGGCTGGCCCGGGAACTCCGGGGGGACTTGTGACATCCCGGGGAAGGGACGACGCCGGAGGGGAGGGCACCGCCCCGCAACCAGCGGATCCCGGCGGCGCGGCGGCCCGGAGGTGGATACGGGTCCAGGATCTCTTCCACGCGGCGCTGGAGCGACCCCTGGGGGAACGCACCGCCTTCGTGGAGGCGGCCACCAGGGATGATCTGTCCATCGGGTCGGAGGTGTTGGACCTCCTGGCCGTGGACGAAGTGGAGTGGACCCTCCTGGACCGGGGCTTGGG
Source organism: Gemmatimonadales bacterium (assembly GCA_007695225.1). Taxonomy (GTDB): domain Bacteria; phylum Gemmatimonadota; class Gemmatimonadetes; order Longimicrobiales; family Gaopeijiaceae; genus T3Sed10-66. The sequence goes on along the minus strand of REED01000113.1, from coordinate 22,250 downwards.
AGCCGTGGCGGGGCGGATCCTGGAGCCCGAAGGTGCCCGGGGCGAGGGTCCCTCCCCCGGTCATGGGGACCGGGGAGAAGGGGGACCGACCTTCGGACCCTATCGCATCGTCTCCTTCCTCGGGGAAGGTGGGATGGGCACCGTCCACCGGGTCATCCGGGACGACCTGGGGAGTGAAGCCGCCCTCAAGATCCTTCGGGACGGCACCCTGTCCCCCGCCCGGCGCACCCGGTTCCTGGCGGAACAGCGCACCCTGGCTGGCCTCCGCCACCCGGGGATCGCCCACCTGTTGGACGCGGGAACCCTTGCCGACGGGACGCCCTGGTTCGTCATGGAGCTCGTCGAGGGGGTACCCCTGGATGAGCATCTCCGGAGAACCGACCCCTCCCTCGAGGAACGCCTCCGCCTCTTTCGCTCCGTGGGTGAGGTGGTGGAGCATGCCCATCGCCACGCCGTGATCCACCGCGACCTCAAGCCCTCGAACATCCTGGTCCGGGAGGACGGCCAGGTGAAGGTCATCGACTTCGGAATCGCCAAGCGACTGGACACGGAGGGGCGGCCTCCTGCAGAGGCCACCCGAACCGGCCTGCGCCTCATGACCCCGGCCCACGCGGCGCCGGAACAACTGCGGGGAGAGACGGTGGGGGTCCACACGGACGTATACGCCCTGGGCGTCCTCCTCTTTCAGCTCCTGACAGGGTATACCCCCTTCCACCTCCTGGGGGGCTCCCCGGAGGAGGCGGCCGAGCTCAGGGAGGTCCGCCCCCTCCCGCGGCCCTCCGCTTACCGCGCCGGTCGTTCCCCCGGCGCCTCCGGGGCGCCCGGCAGCGTCCCGGATCGATCCGGCCCTCCCGGCGCCCCACCTGTCACAGGAGGATCCCGTTCCGAGTGGGCCGATCTGGACGTCCTCTGCATGACGGCCATGCACCCCGATCCGGCCCGTCGATACGCCACGGTGGAGGCCCTCCTCCGGGATCTGGAGCACTTCCTCCGCCGGGAGCCGCTGGAGGCTCGCCCCGACTCTCTCGGATACCGCGCCAGTAGGTTCCTGCGACGGAATCGCGCCCCCGCAGGAATCGCCGCTGCCGCGGTCCTGATCCTCCTGGCCAGCTCCGGGGCCTGGGCCCTCTCCCTCATGGACGCCCGGGACCGGGCCCTGGCGGAGGCCGCTCGGGCGGAGCGGGTCCAGCGCTTCACCCTCAACCTCTTCCAGGGAACGGATCCGGACTTCGCTCCGGCTGAGGGTCTCCGGGTCGTGGAGCTCCTGGAGCGGGGGGTGCAGGAGGCCCGCGCCCTGGAGGTGGACCCAGCCCTTCGGGCCGAGTTGTACCTGGCGTTGGGGGGAATCCATCACCAGCTGGGTCGGTTGGAGGTGGCGGACTCCCTCATCCACGGGGCCCTGGAGCTCCGGCGCGGTCTCCGGGGCGAGGAGCACCCGGAGGTGGCCGAGGCCCTGGTGGCCCTGGGGCTGGTGAAGGAGGCTAGGGCTTCCCTGGACGAGGCGGAAGCCCTTACCCGGGCTGGGCTGGAGATGACCCGGCGGACCCTCCCGCTCCGGCACCCCGCCCGGGCGCGGGCGGTGGCGGCTCTTGGGCAGGTGCTGGAGGCCCGGGGACGCTACGACGAAGCCCTTCCCCTGGTGGAGGAAGCCGTCCGCCTCCAGGGATCCCGGGACGGCTCCCCCGCCGACCTGGCGGCGACCCTGGGGCAGCTGGTCAACCTGAACTTCTATCTGGGGCGCTACCCGGAGGCTGACTCCCTGGGGTGGGAGGCCCTGGCCCTGAACCGGAGCCTGTACGGAGAGACCCACCCCGCAGCCGCCCGGGACCTCATCAACCTGGGCGCCGTCGCCTTCGAACTGGGAGATGCCCCCGGGGCGGAGGAGCGCTTCCGGGAGGCCCTGGCGATCCAGGAGCCCTGGTACGGCCGGGAACACCCTGCCACCGCCGCGAACCTGACCATGCTTGGGCGGGCGTTGGTCCGGCAGGAGCGGATGGATGAGGCCCGGGACATCCTCCAGGCATCCCTGGCCATCAATCGGGAAACCCTGGGCGAGCACCACCCCCGGGTGGCCTCTGCGGAGAACGAGATGGGCCTCATCGCTCAGGCCCGGGGGGACTTGGAGGAGGCCCAGGTCCATTTCCTCCGGATGGCGGAGATCTACGAGGCACTCTACCCGGAGGGACACTCCTGGGTGGGCGTTGCCCGCTCGAACCTGGCGGGCACCTACCAGGCCATGGGAGATCATTCCAGGGCGGAGCAACTCTTTCGCGAGGTGTTGGAGATGTACCGCCGGATCCTCCCCGAGGGGCACCAATTGGAAGGGATCGCCTGGATCCGGCTCGGGGGTACCCTGGTGGCTCTGGAGCGATTCCAGGACGGCGTCGAGGCCCTGGCCCGGGGAAGGGAGATCCTGGTCACCCAGGGGGCAAGCCCCGCCTGGGTCGAACGGGCCGACCAGGACATGGGCCGGGCCCACGCGGGTCTCCGTGGCGAGTACCCGGAGGGCGGCGGATGACAGTCGGGGGGAAGGGATTGCGCATTGGATGTAGGGGCGGCTCCCGGGAAGGACCCGGGGCTGCGGGAGCTTCACCATGCCTCCGCTCCCCCGCCCCAGGTATCTCCATCTCTCGGAGGACAACATGCGCATCCTCGGTACGGCGGCCCTCGTGGCCGCAGTTCTCACCACCATGGGGGGAGAGCTCTCCGGACAGTCCAACAGCGAGGCGGGACGGGCGGGAATCGGATTCCAGAGCTCCTGGCCTGCCTACGGCATCAGCGGCACCTATGATCTGAGTCAGCGCCTGACGGGACAGGCCGTGGTAGGTGCCTTTGGCACCGTCTCCACCTTTTCGGCCCGGGGCCTCTATCACTTCCAGCGGGAAGAGAAGTACTCCCTCTTCGGCTACGGGACCGCCGGCGTGTGGCGGCACTCCTTCCGCGTCCTGGGCACGTCCGAAAGTGAGACATCCCCCGGGCTGGGTGGAGGAGCGGGGATCGAGTTGAATTGGCGTGGCATCCTGGACGGCTCCGGCAACGGATCCGGATTCCCACCCCTCTTCAGCTCCATCGACCTGGGATTCGTGTCAGCGAGCTTCAACAACTACAACTTCTCCGGGATGGTCATCGGGGCGGGGATGCACTACCGATTCTGATGGGGGTGGGTGGGCGGCCCCGGGGCGCATGCTTCCGGGGCGTCCACCGCCCCAGGTTCGCTGAGGGGGGGAATCGAATGCCCCCGCGCCAGGCCTCTTTACCTTCCCCTGCGATCCGGTGCAGGTGAGCCCGCAGAGTGGGGGAGGCCAAGTCGTCAACGGCAGCACTTGGGTGCTGGTCGGCGGGCACTGACGCCTCGGAGGAGAGCGGCCGGAAAGACGAGGTCGTTGCCCAGACGCCGGGAGAAAGCCACTTTGCGGAGCGGTGGCCCTGTCCGTCCTTGGGCCGTCCTGGACTTCCTGGGGCCGTCCTGTCCGTCCTTGGGCCGTCCTGGACCTCCCGGTGTGGTCTTCCTCTCCCCAACGAACCACTGGAGAACAAGCATGAGTCGAGGCGTCCGACGGATGGATGTGGCTGCCTGCATGGTCCTGGCCCTGAGCCTCCTCATCCCCCTTCCCGGGGCGTCCCAGGCGATTCAGGAGTACGTCGCCGAGATGCACTCCCACGACGGGTTCATCCCCGTCCACCTGGACGATGAGACGGGGAACATCTACCTGGAGGTGACTCGCCTGGAGGAGCCGTTCCTCCACACGGTGACCATCCGGCAGGGCACGGGGACCATCGGGCCGGACCGGGGCTCCTCGGCGGGATCCCGGGTGCTTCACTTCGAGCGCCACGGCCCCAGGGTCCTGGTGATCCAGCAGAATTCCAGCATGATCGCCAGCTCCGGGGATCCGGAGGAGATCCGGGCCGTGGAGGAGTCCTTCCCCCGCTCGGTTCTGGCCGCCCTTCCCATCGTGGCCTCCGAGGGAGGTCGCCTCCTGGTGAACGCCACCGACTTCTTCCTGGGCGACCTCCCCAACAACGCCCCCGCCTTCAACGCCCAGGTGAACCGGGATCGGAGCGTCATCAACGGGCGCTTCACCCGGGCCTACCCGAGGAACACGGAGGTGTCGGCCCTCCTCTCCTTCGTGGCCAGCACCCCGGCGCCGGGGGTGGGCCAGATCGCTCCCGATGGACGATACGTCACCGTGGAGCAGCACCACTCCCTGGTGCAGCTCCCCGAGGAGCCCCTGGCCCCCCGGAGGTACGACCCCCGGACGGCCATCGGCGCCCATGTCCTCTGGGACTTCTCCCAGCCCTTCGACGGGGAGTACCGGGTCCGCACCACGCCCCGGTGGCGGCTCGAGCCCAGCGACCGGGAGGCCTACCTGCGGGGAGAGCTGGTGGAGCCGGTGGAGCCCATCGTGATCCATGTGGACCCCGCCACCCCCGAGCCCTACCGCACCGCCTATCGGGAGGGCATCGAGTGGTGGAACGTGGCCTTCGAGGCCGCCGGCTTCCGGAATGCCATTCAGGCGCCGGACCTTCCCCCGGATGCGGACTGGATGGATTCCCGCTACTCCATCCTCCCGGTGGTGCACCGCACCGCCACCGGGCCCTCGGTGGGCGGCCAGCACAGGGACCCCAGGACCGGGGAGATCCTTCGCGCCCTCCCCCGCATGGACTCCTACCGATCCCTGGTGGACTACAACATCTTCGCCGGGCTCATCCCCGTCTTCGAGGACCAGGGGATCGAGCCCCAGATCTCGGCGGAGCAGTTCGCCATGGACCGGCGCCGCCAGCATGTGGCCCACGAGGTGGGGCATACCCTGGGCTTCCCCCACAACCACATCAGCGCCACCCTGGATCGGGCCTCGGTGATGGACTACCCCTTCCCCCTCATCGACGTGGACGATCAGGGGAACCTGGACATCTCCAGCGCCTACCGCCTCAGCGTAGGGTACAGTGACTCGGTGGCGGTGCGGTACACCTACACCTGGTTCCCCGACGCCGAAGCCGAGGCCGAGGGGCTTCGCCGCATCGTGGAGGAGGCCCTGGAGCGGGGCCACCTGTACAACACGGATGCGGGACTGGCCAGCTCCTTCCCCGAGGTCCACCAGTGGGTCGAGGGGGCCACCATGTTCGAAGCCCTGGATCGGACCCGGGCCGTGCGTCGCCTCGTCCTGGACCACTTCGACGAGCGGGTGATCCGTCCCGGGGAGCCCATGGCGTGGCTGAACCAGCGCCTGGCCCACGCATACCTCCACCATCGCTACTCGGTGGAGGCCGTGGTGAAGTACGTGGGCGGCGCTCGCCACTACCCGGCCATGCGGGGCGACGGCCAGAACCCGGTAGTGCCCATCCCCGCAGCCGACCAGCGTCGGGCCCTGAACGAGATCTTCCGGGTCCTCTCTCCGGCCGAGCTGGCGATCCCGGATCGGATCCTGGACCTGATCCCGCCCACTCCCTCGGGGTTCCAGAGGCTCGAGCCGTGGATCGACTCCCCGGCGGGACCGGTGCTTGATCCTTTGGCCTTGGCCCGGAGCTTCGCCCAGGAGGTGGTGGACAACCTCCTCCACCGGGAACGGGCCCACCGAGTCGTCTCCCTCCACCACCGGGATCCGGGACAGGTCTCCCTGGACGAGGTGCTACAGGGGCTGGTGTCCGCCACCTGGGGCGCCTCCGGGGCCCGCTCGGCGAGCCAGGGCAACTATGTGCGGGCCGCCGAGCGGTCGGTCCTGGACGGGATCTTCGGCCTGGCCTCGGACGAGGCGGCCACCGCCGAGGTCCGGGACGCAGCGGAGCGGCAGCTCGCCGAGCTGGCGGACCGGATCCGGGGCTCTGCCGGGGACGGACGGCAGGACGAGAACCACCGGGCCCGGGCTCTCCGGGAGATTGAGCGGTACCTCACCTACGGGACGGTGCCGCCCCTCCGGACGGGGGTGATCACGATCCCGCTGCCGTGGCCATAGGACGGGCGCGCAGGTCCAGTGCCTCGGCCTCCTCGGGGGATCCTGTCGATCACCCCGTCGGAGTGGACGTGGCTGACATCCGCCTCCGAACCGGCGACCCCGAAGGCGAAGGTGCCGGCCTCCAGATCCACGAGGAGGTCAAGCAGTTCCTTGGCCTCCCAGGAGCGATTCCGCTTGGAGGTCGACAGGGGTAGGCGGCCAGTCGGCCCGAGTTCGTGGCAGCTTCGGCGAACCGCTCGATCCAATCCTCCACGTCCTCCCCTCGAAATCCCGTGAGGCCCCGGATCTACCCGTCCCTGTGGCTGGATAGCAAAACCACTCGCCGGCGGGACGTAGGACGACGCCCACCCCCGCCTGAACAGGACCACATGGATCAGGGCCGGACCCGAGTGGCCGGTCCGAAACCGCGCGGGAGCGGGACCGACCTGATCGGGACAGAAAGCCCACAGGTGGAGGGGTCTGAAGAGACGGTGGCATTGGAACGGTTCCCATGGATGACGGGAGCCGTAACCGTCGTTCGCAAGAATCGGCGATTGTGGCACGGGGGGTCCATACGACCACAATGAATGCCAGCGTGCTCCAAGGAGGCGTCGAGTGTGGGGGAACAGTTCACTTTGGCGCGGCCGTCTATCGGCTCGACGAGTCAGCGGAAGTGCTTCGCCACTATCGGGACTCCGCACGTGGGGCCCCGAATGGATGCTCCGTCTATGCCGATCTTCTGACGGCACCGCCCCTTCCGTTCCTCTCGGAGGATGCGCACGGGACGAAGGCCCTCTTTCTCGCTCAGTTCTACGCGGGCGCCGTGGAGGAGGGCAGGGAGATACTCCTCCTCATGACCAACCCCAAGACCGAACTCTTCGAGCAGTTCGCCCTCATCGGCAAGGTGCTGGCGAGCCCCTCCCGTCCGCGATTTGCTCAGGTCCCTCCAGGACGTGGCGTACGAGCACCTGGCCGAGGTTCGCGAGCTGGTCAGCGACTTCTACCGGGATCCGGATGGCTTCAAGGCCGTGGATGTCGAGACCCTGCACCGACGGGTGGAGGAGGGGGAGGTGGTCGTCCTGGACGTCCGTCCCCCCGACGAGTACGCCTCAGGGCACATCCCGGGGGCCGTCTCCCTTCCAATCTCCGAACTGGAGGAGCGACTGACTGAGCTTCCCCGAGACCGCGAGATCGTGGCCTACTGCCGGGGTCCCTACTGCCTCTTCTCCCGCCAGGCGGTGGAGCGGCTCCGTGGCCTCGGCTTCCGGGCCTACCAGATGGAGGAAGGAGTGACGGAGTGGGAGGAACGAGGATTTCCGGTAGCCGCCGGTGAGCCATGAACGGGTCCCGGCCATGAGCGAGACGAAGGTCCGCCTGGGCCTGCGGGAGAACTGGAGACAGTTCTGGCTCCTCGTTCTCGTCAACGCCTTCGTGGGCGCCATGGTGGGGCTGGAGCGGACGATCCTCCCCCTCATCGCGGAGGAGGAGTTCGGGATGGTGGCCCGGGGGGCCATCCTCTCCTTCATCGTGACCTTCGGGTTCGTGAAGGCGGGGACAAACTTCTTCGCCGGACGACTGGGGGACCTCTTCGGGCGACGGAAGGTGCTCATCTTCGGATGGCTCTTCGGGATCCCCGTGCCCTTCCTCCTGATGTGGGCGCCGTCCTGGTCCTGGATCGTCTTCGCGAACGTGCTCCTGGGCGTGAACCAGGGCCTTGCCTGGTCCACCACGGTCATCATGAAGATCGACCTGGTGGGCCCCAAGGCTCGCGGGCTCGCCATGGGGTTGAACGAGTTCGCCGGGTACCTGGCGGTGGCCCTGGCCGCCCTGGGTACCGGCTACGTGGCCGAAGCCTTCGGCCTTCGCCCTGAGCCCTTCTACCTCGGGATCGCCTTCGTGGCGCTGGGCCTGGGCCTCACGGTGCTCTTCGTGCGCGAGACCGCCGAACACGTGGCCCTGGAAGCTCGCAGCCACCCTCCGAGTTCGGAGGATCCCACGCTGGGGGGAACTCTGAGCGGACGGGAGATCTTCGCCATGGCGACCTGGCGTCACCCGGCCCTCTTCGGAGCCAGCCAGGCGGGATTGGTGACGAATTTCAAGGACGGCCTCGCCTGGGGTCTCTTCCCCCTCTACTTCGCCGCAGCCGGTCTTTCGGTGAGCCAGATCGGGATCCTCACCTTCATCTATCCGGCGCTCTGGGGGATCCTTCAGCTCTGGACCGGGGGCTTCTCCGATCGCTTCGGCCGGAAACCCCTCATCGCCGGAGGGATGCTCCTCCAGGGGGGGGCCCTCTTCGTCGTGGCCGCCGGGGAGGGTTTCTGGATCTGGTTCCTGGGGAGCGCCCTGCTGGGGACTGGAACCGCCCTGGTGTATCCCACCCTCCTCGCCTCCGTGGCCGACGTGGCCCACCCCGCCTGGCGGGGGACGGCGGTGGGCGTCTACCGCCTCTGGCGGGACTCGGGCTATGCCTTCGGCGCCATCGTGGCCGGGATCCTCGCCGACCTTCTCGGGATCGCTCCGGCGATTCTGGCGGGGGGGCTCCTGGCCCTGCTCTCGAGTGCCCTCGTCTGGGTCCGGATGCCCGAAACGCTTCCGGGAAAGGCCCGGTCCGACGGCAGCTCCGGCCCCCCGGCGACCCAACCTTAACCTGGAGCGGATGAGCCGAGCCGAGCCTGGGACGTGGACCTCGATGGGTACATCGGGGAGGCGCGCGCCCCCCACCCACCCGGGGAGACGGTGGTGGGACCCCATGCGGTGCACACGGAATCCGTCCCCCGGGATCGCTTCCGTGACTTCGTCTGGCATGGGACCTTCGAGGATCGGAACTTCCATGCGGCCATGCAGAAGATGCTGGTCTTCGACGAGATGCTCTACACGCTCATGACCGAGTGGGCGCTCTACGGGGCGGAGAAGGAGGCGGCGGCCTGCCGCCCTCCGTCGGTGCGCGAGCGCATTTCCCCCGGGGAGTGGCGCGCCTACGCCCAGCAGGTGGAGGAGTGCGGAGACGAAAGCTGGCGCCAGTTCGTCCAGGTGGTGGCCCTCATGCACGATCGGATCCGGGAGATGATGTACCGGGTCATGCTCCACCACGCCGAGGTGCACGACCACGGATGAGGCCCCCGGTGGGGGCGGTCCGGGCCATGTTCCTCACCATGGGGGTGCGGAAGACCTGCCGACCCCCAGTCAAGGGAGAAGTGGACTGGAGCGTAGAGTTCAAGACCGTCTGCGACTGTCGTGTCGTCCGCTTCCTCGGTATGTCCCGCCGCGGTGGGCGGGTGGGACCCGCGCGGTGGGCGGGTGGGACCGGCGCGGAAGCGGAACCGACCTGGCTGGGACAGAAACCCCAAAGGTGGAGGGTCTCAAGAGACGATGGCACGGAAGCGGTTCCTATGGATGACGTGAGCCGGAAGCGTCGTTCGGAAAGATCGACGGCTGTGGCGGCGGGGGTCTATGCGACCACAATGAGTGCCAGCGTGCTTTAAGGAAGCGTCGCGTGTGGGGAAACGGTTCACGGAAACGGTTCACTTCGCACCAAGCCCATCGCGGGCCTACCACAGGCTGAATGGGGGCCCGTGCGGCACGCCGGCGAGCCGCCCCTCAGGATCTGCGGCACCCTTTTCGCAGAATCGCGCATTCATGATCGATGGCCAGTGCGCCCGTTGCTACGTCGGGGGACGGGCTCCAGGGAGGGCTTCGGGGAGGGCGCCGGTGAAGGAAGACGAGTGTCGAGGCCCAGTGGTGTTCATTCGGCGGTCGCACGCATGCCGAGCTTCCGACATACCAACCTCTCCTTCGGGGCAGTGACCAAGCTGACATCAGGACAAGCCGACGAACCTGGTCCTATAGAGCCTGGCGCACCCCCACCTCGAAGGTGCGTCCAGGCCCCAGGTAGATGCCCTGACGGAGACCGGTGATGTAGCGCTTGTCGGTGAGGTTCTTGAGCGCGCCGAACACCGAGAGCGACCCTGTGGCCTGCCACTGGGCGGTGAGGTCGAGGAGCGTGTATGCAGGCATGAGGCCGCCCCAGATCCCGCCGGCTGCATTGACCGGGATCTCGCGCAGGTTGGTCTCATCGCCAAACTGCTCGCCCCGATGGTGGACGAGGAGGTTCGAGCGCAGGGGACCGTGCTGGAGGTCCAGCGACAGGTTCGCAAGGACGCGCGGGGCGTAGGGAATGCGGTTGCCTGCGTTCTCTCCGGACTCGAAGCGCGAGACCGGCACCCAGGTGACGTTCCCCGAGAGCCCGAGCCCTTCGGCGAGCCGGTAGCCCAGGGCCGCCTCGGCGCCCTGGTGTAGCGTCGCGCCGGCATTGGACCTGGAGAGTCTCGGGTCGCTGTTCCCGGTCACCACCTGGTTCTGGAAGTCCATTCGGAAGAGCGCGAGTTCGTAATTGAGGGCGCCCCTGGTTCCGCGGACCCCGACCTCGAAGTTGGTGGAGCGCTCGGCTTCGAGTAGCTGGTCCGTCATCCCGTCCAGCGCCACGCCGTTGCTGGCGGGGGAGAAGGCGCGATAGACGCCGCCGTAGAGCTGCGCGGACGGGGCGAGGGCATAGGTCGTTCCGACTCCGGGGAGGAACTCGGTGTTGGAGGTCTCGGCCGTTTCGTTGTCGTTGGTGAGCACCCGCCGCTCCTGCTCGTAGGTCTCCAGACGCACGCCGGGGGTCAGGGCGAAGCGATCGGAGAACTGGATGCGATTGTGGAGGTGGAGCGCGATGCTGGTCGCGGAGTCCACAAGGTGCCGGTCGTTGAGTCCCGAGCGATCCTGGGTGCGGTCGGCGCGGATGCGCCTGTCGTCCGACTCCTCGTAAAATCCGCGCACGCCGACCTCGGCGTCGCTGTCGAGCCCGAAGAGCCCGTGGTCGAATCTGAGGCGGGTGTCGACCCCATATCTGTCGAAGGATCGGTTGTTGCCCGTCAGCGCATCGGTGTACACCCAACGCCCAGCGGCATTCGACGCCTGGGTATCGACGTTGTAGCGCCAGTAATCCCGCGTCAGGTTGCTCCAGTAGGCAACGCTCGTCAGGGCCGCGCGATCGCTGATCTCAAAGCGATGGTTCAGGTCCACGGCCGTGCGGTCGGTCAGGTACCAGTCGTCAGGTGCAGGGTTGGACGTGGCGCCTGCGCGGAACTCATCGAGGAGCAGTCCGCGGTAGGAGATGTTCGCGTCGTTCTCGTACCTCGAGAGTTTGAGGCCCAGCCGATGCCGATCGCCGATGAAGAGGCCGGCTTTCGCCATCACGTCATTCATCTTGTAGCCCTTGTCCATGAAGCCGTCGCCCCGTGCGTGCGTGGCGACGATTCCCCCGTAGGCGCCGCCGCTGCTGCTGCGCGCGCCGGCTTCGACCATGAACTCCCGGGTGTCGAAGGAGCCGGCGCGGGCCGACAAGAGAATGCCCTCGGCCGGTGTCTTCGTGAGGAAGTTCACCACGCCACCGATGGTGGACGGGCCGAAGCGCAGGGAGGAGGAGCCCTTCAGCACCTCGATGCGATCCATGCGCTGGATCCGGGGGTTGAAGTAGCGATCGTTGCCGATCAACAGTCCGGGCGCCACCGGCACGCCGTCTTCGAGGATTAGCGACTTCGCTTCGCTCGAAGCGAGACCACGAAGCCCGATGTTCGAGACGATGGCGGTCTCTTCCTCGGTCTTGGTGTTGATGCCGGGCAAGCGTCGCAGTGCATCTTCCGTAGAAACCGGCTGGAGAACCTCCATCTCCTCACGGGTGACGATCTGCACGGTGCCCGTCTGGCGAAGGACGGAGCCCTCGCCACGGCCGATGACCTCGATGACAGGTAGCTCCACGATCCTTGGCAGCTCCTGGATGACGGCCGGCTCCACCGGGTCTTCTGGAGGCGGCGTTTGCGCCTGGATGGCCATCGGAATGACAGCCACGGCTGCCGCGATGCAGGATCGGATGGGAAGCATGCGGATGGGGCGCATTGGGGGACGCGGAAATGGAAGGTGAACCAGCCTCGTGAAGAATCATTCCTCGTGAAGAACCATTTTGTTGAAAATGATTCTCAACCGCAAGAGGGGCTGTGGGGATTTCGAGATCCCCGATCTGCATGAGGGGAATGTGGACGGCCAGAATCACCCCATTGCCGGGCTCCACCCGGGCTACGCCAGCTGTTCCGGTCGCACGCAAGGCAGGGTGTGATACGGTTCCGGATGAAGTTCTCTTGGTGCAAGGGTGAAGAACCGGTCGGAGGTGGCCGCCACGATCAATTTCAGCCCAGAAGCGCCACCGCCAGCTCGGACGTGACGGAGTCGTCGGGCTCCAGCGACGCCCTCGCCGAGAGCGCCTCCCTGGCGGCGGCCGACCCCACCCGCCCAAGCGCCCACGCCGCATGCCCCCGAACCACCGGCTCCGGATTCGACAGAGCCGCGATCAGAACGATCTCCGCCTTCGCCCCCGCTTGCAGAAACAGCACCTCCTCCCGAGCCAGCCAGTTCCCCAGGGCCACGCACACGTTGCGGGCGAACCCCGCCCGCCCCGCCCGCCGAATGGCCGAGCCCGGGGAGAAGGCCTCCCAGGCTCTCTGGGACAGCGCCATATCCAGGCGCTCTACCAGTGACGGAGCGTGGGTCCCGGGGTGGACAGGACGCCCATCGGTTCCCGGATCGCTTTCAGCTGAAACGTCCGAGCTCGCCACCGCCTCCACCCCCACCGGCCGCTCCCCCGAGCCCCGCGCCGCGTACCCCGGCTCCGCGGCCTCCTGGGCGAAACTCACGTTAAAGGGACAGGCTTCCTGGGACATCTATCGGCTTAGCCGTTACGAAATCCCGCTTCCCAGATGGGAGAGAAAGCCATCGGGATGAAGGGGCTCAGGTCGACGAGGGATTCTCAGTGGGCTGGATCGAAGCGAACTGAATGGGGCCGGAAACGGGTCACGATCCGGATCCTGTCGGTGACCGGTCCGACCGGTGCCTCGTCTTCCGCAGAACGAGCAGTCTCGACCCGGAACCGGGAATGAACCACTTCGTCAGCAGACAGCACCCACGTTCACGAATGGCTCATGGTAAGTCGCCCGCCTCCGATCTCCGGACGAGGTGCAAAGTCGGGCCAAATCTCCGGTTGGGCTCCTCCCTCCCCCGTCGTTTCGGCCGCCCTCTGTACGGCTCTTCGACACCGTTCCGGGAGATGGCGCGCGTGGAAACGGCTCGAGCCGGCAATCCAGCCTTCCAGGGTTACACATAGCGCCCAGCTTGAAGCGGGACCGACGCCTGACCTCCCGGCTGGTTTGGGGGGAGACGCCTCCACCCGAGATGCGGGATTGGGTCCAGGTGCAGAGGAAGGAGAAATCTGGGAGAGTAGAGAGAATGGCCCACAAAGCCCGGAATCGCAGGGGCGGCCCCCTCCGCCCCGACCCGCCCTCAGTTCGCCGGTTCCTGGACCCGGAAGTTGAGGGGTGGCGCCTCGTACACCGTGGTGGTTCCCCTGCGGACCACGAAGGACATCCTGGAGGCTCCCGCCAGGTGTCCCACCAGGGTGCCCCGGGACGGGTCTCCGTTCCAGCTCGCCAGAGCCGGGTCCTCCACCACCACATGCACCGCGTACCCGGGGTGGTCCGCCAGCGAGATCCAGCTCTCGGTGGGGGGTGGGTCGTGATCGTCGGCGGCGAGCTGAAGTTCGCTGAAGTACAGCGTGTACCCGGCGGATTCCCCCTGTCGCACCACCGGAGCCCCGTGCCAGTGGTCGCGGTGGGAGAAGGCAAAGGTCCCGTCGTCGCCGGCCAGGATGATCTCTTGGATCTGGAGCCCATCCACCGTGGGCTCAGTGGGGCCGTCGCTCCCACAGGCCCCCAGGATCACGGCGAAGACCAGAGCCATGGCACGCCAGACCGGCAGAGCCACGATCCGCCACGTGGCCCGGGATCGGGAAAGGGATCGGGGAAGGGATCGGGATAGGGGCAGGGACAGGGGTCGGAGCGCTTGGACTCGACGGCTCATGGAACCTCGGAGGTGCGGGGGGACGCCGGTGTCGCCTCCGGTTCAATGCGGATCGCCAGCCAGGGCGTCACAAAGTCGGCGTGGTTGATGTGCCAGATCAGGAATCGCACCCGGGTCTCGCCGGTACCGAAAGGGTGGATCCGGTTCAGGGCGTTCAGGGGCTCCCACTGGAGAAGGGCCCCGTTCTCGGCTTCCATGCGGAACGAGAGGTCACTCCGTCCGGAGATGTCCAGGGGCTCCCCGCGAAAGTCCAACGCCGTGAGGATGATCTCAGCCGGGACCCCATCAGTCAGGGTCAGGGTGGGGACCGTCCAGACTCGGTTGAAGTCGGTACGGGTGAGTTCGGCTCCGGTGACGTCGGTGACCACCAGGTCCGCGGCTTCCACGTGGGCCGACACCACGGCAATGGGGTGCTCGCATCCCGAGAGGACCCCGGTGACGCCTGCGAACAGGGCCATCAGGACGGGCCGGGCAAGGGCGGGGCCCCGCCCTCCCCTGCCCCTGCGCGCGCGCCACGCCATCATGGGGCCACCTGCACCGCCAAGCGCAGGTTCCGCCCGGGCTGAGGCGCCACCTCCTTGGCCCGCCAGAGAGGGTCTCGCCAGGTGGTGTCCAGGAGGTTATCCACACCCAGGGTGATCCGGGTCTCCCACGCGGTCCACGCCGTAGGAAGGGTTCGGGAAAGGGTGGCCCCCACAAGGAGCATTCCGTCGGTCGGACAGAAGTGAGAGGGGAGGACCACGACCTCACCGTCCATCGAGCGGGGCTCGCAGGTCGCCTCGGCCCCGGCCGGGGGTGCGGGTGTGGCGCGATGGGGCCGCCGTCCCTCCAAGAAGAGGGCGGCGGTCCCCTCCCGGCCCAGATAGCGGAATTCGATTCGCCCCGAGGCCGGTGGAATGTTGGAAAGAAGCTCGCCGCCCGAGGCGCGACCGCGCACCATGTCGGCGGCAAGGTCCACACCCCAATTCTCCAGGGGGAGGAGCTGGACGCGGAGCTCCATTCCCGTGAGTCGGGCGTCCGTCTGTTCCGGAGCATAGACCACGTAGCGCCGCAGCCGGGGGTCCCGGAGGAGTAGCCCCGTCTCCTCGTCCAGGACCGGCGCGAAAAGGACGTAGCCGTCCAGCGACATGACGAAGGCCGAGAGCTGCACGCGGCTTCGGGGCCCGGCATGCTCAAGAAACACGTCGATCCCGGTTCCCCGTTCCGCCTCGAGGGAGGGGTTTCCCACCTCGTAGGCGTAACTGGCCAGGTGGGGTCCGGCCGAAAAGAGCTCCTCGATGCTCGGGGGGCGGAACGCCCTGGCCACCTGCACGCTCCCGATCCAACCGGCGCCCAGGTGCGCTCGGAGCCCGACGGCGCCCGTCGCCGCCGAGAAGGGGCGAGTCCGGACATCCCGCACCAGCAGCGTCTCGGTGCTGTCCAGCGGAATCAGGTCGATCCGGTCCAGTCGCAGGCCTCCCAGTACCTGAACCGGACCAAGCTCGACCTCGTCCACGGCGAAAACGGCCAGGGCCCGGTGCTGGGCGGGGCGCGTGCCGGTGAAGCTTCCTTCGGCGCGAAGGTCTTTCCACTGGATCGACGTCCCCAACGCGCCCCGGTGCCCGCCTCCTTGGAGCCGTACCACGAGGTCACCGCCGGCGGCGAGCTGGCCGAAGCGGGTTCCCACGAATCCCCCCTGCTCGTATTCCCACTGCTTGAAGCGGATGGCGTTGACCCCCCCGGTGACGCCCTGCACCCACTCCCCGGCCCGCGGGGTCCATTCGCCATCCACCCGGCCGGCAAGACGGTGCACGTCGACGTATACCCCTCCGTCATGGGAGCCGGGAAGCGTCAGCCCCTGGAAGGAAGAGGGGACGCCGTACGAGGCCTGGTAGCCCCGCACGGCTCCGCCCAGCATTCCCTGGTCCCCCACGAGGGAGAGGCCGAATCCCCCGTCCTCCACCCGGAGGTCGGTGTTCGGGAGGGGCACTCCTCCCGGGGTTCGGGTGTCGGAACTCCTCCGCACCGCGCCGTCTCCCTGCACGACCCAGGGCCGCATTCCGGCTCGGGCCCATCCAGCCAGACTTCCGCCCCGGTTCACCGACTCCCCATAGGAAGCGGCACTCCACTCCACCCGGTCCGGTCGCTCTCGAGGCACACCCTCCCGGCGGACGTTGATCACCCCACCCAGGGTGTTGGATCCGTAGAGAAGTCCGGCGGGGCCACGAATCACATCGATCTGCCGGGCCGTGGCGGGCTCGATGCTCACGGCATGATCGGGGGCCGTAGTGGCGATGTCGCCGGTCCGCAGCCCGTCTTCCAGCACCATCACCCGATCCCCGGCGAGTCCCCGGATCACGGGCTGGGATGCCATGGGTCCGTTCGTCCGCATGGTGACGCCGGGTTCCGAGACCACTGCAGCCGCCACACTGGTGGCCATGCGTTCGGCAAGCTGTCGGGCGTCCACGATCGCAGCAGGCTGAAGCGAGGAAGCACGGCCCGTGGCCCGGCTCCGCACCTCGAGGGCCGCTACCCGGAAGGGATCGGCCTCCAGGCGGATCCGCAGCGGCGACGCCGCCGCCTCGATCCGCGATTCCCAGACCCGGTACCCCGGGGCTTCGACCCTCATGGTTGCCGCTTCGGACCCGGCCTCAAGTCGGAAATTCCCCTCGGTGTCGGTGGTGGCGCGAACGAGGCCGTCGACCCGGACCAGTGCGCTCCTCACGGGCGAGCCCCTCACCCCATCGACCACAGAACCGTGGATCACCGTCTCCTGGATTGCCCACCTGGCGTGGAGGTCCGACGGCTGAAGGAGTCCGACCCCAATGGCCCCTGCCAGGAGAACGAGACTGCTCCACGATCGGGCCGTCCTCCCGGCAGGGACCGAAAGAGCCATCGTCAAGCTCAGCCCTCGATCTCGTACATGCCCTGCTCGCGGGCACCGAGAATGGCAAGGCGGGACGGCTGCCCGCCCACGTTGATCCGGCGAATGGTGCTGCCGTTGTCCAGGTTGACCAGCACCACCTCTCCGGTGGACGGGCTTGCCACGGCGGCCATCCCCTCTACGACGGACACCTGGTGGGTCGTGGCCCCGGACGCAGGAAGCGCCGGGACGACGCTGGCAATGGTACGCTCAAGCTGGCGGGTGGCCCCGGAGTAGACGTAGAGGGTGCCGTCGGTACCCAGGAGCACGATCTTGTTACTCACCGGCTCCACGGTGCGAAAGTGGTCCACGACTCCCGAAGGAAGGGGCTGGAGGGGGTGAAGGGAGCCGGCGGCCACGTCGATGACGGCGAGGACCCGCCGGGTGGGCTCTCCGGGACGGGCCGCGAACTGCCCGAGAATGACCGAGGCACCCGGGGCGGACCAGGCGTTCCGCAGCCCGAGGCCTTCCATTTCGCCGGTGGGGGTCACCTTTTCGGCCGCCACCGAGCCCCCGCTGGAGCGCACGAGGACCAAGCCGTTGTTGCATCCGAAGACCGCGGTGGAACGAGCCGACGCGTTCCCATGCATGACCGGGCAGTCCGGAACCGAGGCTACCACCTGGCCCTGGAGGTTGTATACGTCCACGGCCGCGGGAAGGCCGCCGGCAGGGTTCAGTGGAGCTACGACGAAGTACGGGGTGTTGCCTACCAGAACGGTGGCGGATCCGCTGTGGTGGGGCCCGCCGGTGGCGACCTCGAAGGCGATCCGATAGCTCCCCTCGAAGAAGTCCCGCTCATTCACCCAGGTGGCGCGGCCGCTTCCGTCGAAGAAGGTGCTGATCCAGTCGCCATTCACGTTGCCGTGGGTCGGAAGACCGTCGGCAATGTCGAACGCCAGCATTTCGGGATCGTTCCGGTGCGCGTGGTCGTCGTGGGTCCAGATCCCGCCGTCCACGAACTGCACCCGGTCCGCCGTGCGCTGCTGGACCACGCCATAGCGGCCCGAGGCCGAGGCGTAGACATAGCTTCCGGGACCGCTCAGCGGCATGGACCCCAAGAGATCCCCGGTAGAGGCGGCCAGCACCCGTGCCAAGGCCTGTTCGGCATCGGTCACGAGGACCCGCTGGAGGTTGATGGCCGGCTCCAGTTCAGGCTCCGGCGTGGAGGCTACCGGCGAGTCAGAGCAGCCGGCCACGACTAGGAGCGCGCCGGCCACCAGGCCGAGGGAACGTGCACTCCGACGACGCGAAGCCGGAGGAGAAGCGTGGGCATGAACGAGCGTAATCATGGGCGGACCTGGTTGGTGGGGTTGGGAGATGTGCGCTTGGCATATGCCACTAACGATAATGCGAAATCAATACTGGCGACAAACTCCGCGGATGTCCAGATGGTATTGCGAAGCTATTGTCGTTTGCGGGGTCTCCCCCTGGTCCCCCCCGAGACCCACAGCCTCGGTGCGGTAGGCGTCGCACGAACCGCCCCCATCCCCTTCTCCGGCCCTCCTGGGGTTTGCCACAGACCACGCGTCACCGATCCAGAGCCGCACCAATCTCGTCTCGGACCCACCGTTCGTCCTCCGACTCCTGCAACGCACCCAAGGCTTCCTGGAACTCCATCGGCCCCACCTGCCCCAGCGCCCACACCGCATGCCCCCGTACCACGGGGGAGGGATCGGAGAGGGCGCGCTCAAGCAACTCCGAGGAAGCCGGGTCAGGGTCGTCGATAGCGCCAAGCCAGCTACCCAACGCGACACACCCGTTCCGGGCGAACCCCACCCGTCCGGCCCGCCGGATGGCCGAGCCCCGGGAGAACGCCTCCCGGGTGTCCCCCCCTCGGGGCCCTCCCCAGCCAGACCTCGATTTCGATCAGACCACAGTCTTCGATTTCGATGTTCCCGAGCCCCTACCCGGCTGCATTCCCGGGGCCCCGATTCCCATGGCGCCACACCCCTTTCTTGCTTCGGCTCCCCCCCGGCACCCCCGCGCTCACGACTCCCCTCGCCCTCACCCCATCTACGGTTGCTTGTACGGCCAGAAACCCCGACCTACCTTGGCGACCTACCTTGGCTCCTCTCCCAGGAGGGCGCTTGAATCTCCTATTCTTCCCACGGTCCCCCCCACCCGACCCAAGGTGAATGGTGGAAGCCAGCAGCAACCGGACCCGTCCGATGGTCTATATCGTGGGAGGGGGTTTCGCCGGCCTGGAGGCGGCGCGTCAACTAGCCGGGGCCCCGGTTCAGGTCACCCTCGTGGACCAGCGGAACCACCACGTCTTCCAGCCGCTCCTCTACCAGGTGGCCACCGCCTCCCTCTCTCCTGGCGACATCAGCGCCGCCATCCGGACCGTCCTCCGGGGTCAGAGCAACTGCGACGTGGCCCTGGCCAGGGTGACGGGGGTGGATCTGGCGGAGCGTCGGCTCTTCGTTGAGGGGGGCTACGCCCGATACGACTACCTGATCCTGGCCGCTGGGGCGACCCACTCCTACTTCGGCAACGAGCACTGGGCCGCAGTGGCGCCGGGCCTGAAGAGCCTGGAAGACGCGACGGACCTTCGGCGCCGGATCCTCCTCGCCTTTGAGACGGCAGAGTACGAGGGAAGCCCCGGGGCCCGGCAGGCGGCTCTGACCTTCGGCATCGTGGGTGCCGGTCCTACCGGGGTGGAGTTGGCCGGCGCCATCAAGGAGATCGCAGGGAAGACGATTCCCGAGGATTACCGGCACATCGACACCCGAACGACCCGGGTCATCCTCTTCGAGGCAGGTGACCGGGTCCTCCCCACGTTCCCCGACAAGCTGAGCCGGCGGGCCCTGCGAGATCTTGAGCGGATGGGGGTCGAGGTCCGGCTGAACGCTCCCGTCACCGACATTCGTCCCGGGGAGGTCCACATTTCCGCCGAGGTGATCCCGATCCGGAACGTCTTCTGGGCCGCCGGGGTGAAGGCCAGCTCCGTGGGCGAGTCCCTGGGCGTGCCCCTGGACCGCTCGGGACGGGTGCAGGTGCAGGAGGACCTGACAGTTCCGGGTCACCCGGAGGTGTTCGTGGTGGGAGACATGGCCGCCGTCACCACCTCCGGCTCCCCGGAGCCGGTTCCAGGGGTGGCGCCGGCGGCGCTCCAGATGGGCCGCTACGCGGGCCGGGTCGTCGCCCGGGAAGCGGGTGGCCTCCGAGGGAAGGCTGGGGACACCCTGGAGCGGAAACCCTTTGTCTATCGGGACAAGGGCATGATGGCCATCATCGGTAAGGCCCGGGCTGTGGCCTCGGTGGGACCCGTGGAGGCCGGAGGCTTCCTGGCCTGGCTCCTTTGGGGCGGGATCCACATCGCGTCCCTCATCGGGTTCCGAAATCGTTTGCAGGTCCTGCTGAGCTGGTTCTGGAGCTGGCTTCTGAACGCCCGGGATGTCCGCCTCATCACGGGCGAGGCCAGCTTGGAACTGGAGACGCCCCGGCCTCCCGACTTCGTTCCCACGTCTCGCGACCACCCGGCCCCTTCCAACGACGGGGACTCCTTCACCGACCGGCGAGCCGCCGGCCCCCCGTGAAGGAACTCACTGGCCACGCCTCCCCCAAGACGACAGCCAGCTATGACCAGCTACGGAGGACGAGCGAAGGCACGGGCAGCCCACCTTGTGTTCGACGACCCTGGTTCCTTGCGTGTCATGTCCCACGAAGTCCTGCGGGCATTGGAGCGGATCCGACAGATTCAGGGCCGGTTGGCGGCCCGAATGCCGGACCGTTGCCGTGGGACGATCCGGTCCGTCGCGCGACGCCGGCCAGTAGCCCCCCTGGCCCTTCGGGCCTGGCCCTCCGGAGCCAATCCCCATGAGCCGGTGGGATTCCCCTCGTCTCTCAAGCTTCGAGGGCCGCAGCAATCTCCCCTCGAACGAGTGGGTCTCCCTCGGACAGCGACATCTCCAGGAGCCCTACCAGCGAAGGAGCGTCGGTCCCGGGGTGGACAGGGCGCCCATCGGTTCCCGGATCGCTTTCATCTGAAACGTCTTCGCCCGGCACCACCTCCACCCCCGCCGGCCGCTCCCCCGGCCCTCGGGCCGCATAGCTGGGCTCGGCGGCCTCCTGGGCGAACCTCACGTTGAATGGGCATACCTCCTGGGTGTTGTGCCGGCTGACCCGTTTGGAAATCACGCTTCCCTCCGGTCATCGAAGCCGTTGAACGACATTGCGTTGGAGTCCCCCGAAGCTTACGCCTGTTTGGATTCTGCGCAGGGGGTTCCTATGTCCTGCCGGTGGAAGTTCTCTCCTGAGAGGGTCCTGGGGCTTGCCCCATGACGCCAGGTCCTCCATCTTGGAGAGGCCAACTTTCCACTTTCCGGAAACTGGAAATGCTCCCTTCAAGACAACCCTCCCTGCGCCCGGTCGATGTCGTAGTGGCTCTCCACCTGGTGCTCCGACCGGAGGATGGCTACGAAACGGTCGCGGAGTTGTTGGGCATCGGCCTGGGTTCGGGCCACCGCTCCGTGAAGCGCCTCATGGCGGCGAGGCTTGTACTGCCGCACCGACGGGCGGTGAATCGCCAAATCCTCCTGGACTTCTTGATCTACGGGGTGCCCCATGCCTTCTACGCTGTTGTTGGGGCGGAGGCCCAGGGCGTTCCAACTGCCCACGCGGGCCCTCTGCTATCGGAACACATCGAGAGCGCGGGCGTCATCGTCTGGCCCAGTGTCGAGGGGCGGAGCCGAGGCGAGAGCCTGGTCCCGCTCTACGAGGGAGCCGCCGGCCTCGTAAGCCGCGCACCGGAGCTGTACGGCCTCCTCACGCTCGTAGATGCCTTACGAGTCGGTCGGGCGCGGGAGCGCCGGCTTGCTAGGGAGCTCCTCGAGGCCCGGCTTCGGGAGGGACCGGCGCAATGAGGTCGAACATTCCCCTCCTGGAGGCGATCGCCAAGCAGCTTGGCCCCCTCCTGCCGGAACTCGTCTTTGTCGGAGGGATCACGACGGAGCTCTTCTTCACGAACCCGGCTGCATCCGATGTTCGGGCGACAAGGGATGCCGATGTGATTTGCGAAGTCTCGGGCCGGGTCGCGTATCACCAACTGGCGACGCGGCTACGCGAACACGGGTTTCGCGAGGACAGCTCCCCCGGGGCTCCCCTCTGCCGATGGAAGGCCCGAATCGGGCTACTCGATGTGATGCCCACGGACCCGGAAATCCTGGGGTTCAGCAACCCGTGGTACCCACGAGCCATCGCAACTGCCGAGTGGGTGGCCCTTTCCCAAGACTTGCGAATCCGCGTCGTCTCCGCGCCCATGTTCGTCGCCACAAAGCTGGCAGCCTACGAAGGGCGAGGCCAGAACGACCTGCTGCGTAGCCACGACATCGAAGACATCCTGGCCGTGGTGGCGTTTCGCGAAGAACTGGTCGAGGAAGTGCGGGCTGAGCCTGACGAGGCACGTCTCTGGGTCGCAGTGCGGATCAGGCGGCACCTCATCGAGGACCCGAACGCGGAGTACGCCCTGG
>REED01000135.1 GCA_007695225.1 Gemmatimonadales bacterium | reverse complement strand
CGCGTCCACTTCCCCTGAAATGGGTTCTATCTGGACCGTCAGGCAAGGACCTTCGAGGCCTCAGGAGACCATTTCAGGCCCTTCGGCCGTGAACATGGGGCGCCAGAGGACCCGCCTCATCAGCGCCATCAGGGCGATCTGGGGAACCTGGTGAGCAATGCGGAGGGCGTCGCGGTCTACAGCCGAACCATCGAGGGGGTGTTCCTCACCGGCGAGCCGGGAATGGTGGGGCGGGCCGTGGTGGTCCACGCCGAGCGGGACGATCCGGAGGCCCAGCCCTTTGGTGATGCGGGGGAACTCATGGCCTGCGGGATCATCGAAGCGGTCCCCTGAAAGCGCTGAAAGGCCCAAGAGGCCCAAGAGGCTGTTGAAGGAGGTGGAGGCGACGCGACGGGATGCCGGGCCCCGCCTCGATGCCGGCCGCCGGCGACCCCGCCGACCTCGCCGACCTCGCCGACCTCGCCGATGCCCTACACCCTTCCCTCGTCCTGCGGCTCCTTATAGCTGGTGCCCTCCTTTTCGGGATCCAGTTCCGGATCCTTCTTCAGGGGAGGCTTGAAGGCCACCATGACCAGGAGGGCGAGGGCCACCAAGAGGAGCAGCGCGGCGATCAGGTATCCCATGGTTCCTCCATTGGCGGAGAGGGTTCAGCGATCCGATTCAGATTGCGTGGTCCCGGGACCGTCCCGTGCCAAGCCACCCCCTCTCCATCGTCTCCCGGAGTCAGGGGACGAGCCCTTGCCGGGGCCCGCCATCGGTTCCTCACCGAAGCAGCCGTTTCACGGGCGACCAAATCGAAATACCGTGGTCGCTGTTCGGACGGCCTTTTTCCAGGGCCGGTTTCCCAGACTGGTTTCCCAGACCGGTTCCCGGGAATGGACGGCCTTCTAGACCCCGAAGGGATACATGTCCGGGATGCCCTTCAGCTCCGCGTCCGAGGCGTCCAGCAAGGGTTCCACCGCCTGGGTCCGGTCCAGGAAGATCCACTCGTCGAACTGCCTGGGGAGGGCCGCATGGAAGTAGTGGCTCGTGCGCTCCGTGGACGGGCGATAGATCACTCCGATGGCGCGCTGCAGGCGCTCCACCGCCAACTCCCGCCGTAGATCGGCGGAACTGTGCTCCTCTCGGAGCGGGAGGAAGAAGGCCGGCTCCTCGGACTCGTGACAGAGCCTCTCGTAACTCCCCTCCAGGGACGGACGCACCTCCATGATCTCTCCCGGATCCCCCCAGTCGTGGGCTGCCAGAACCGTGCCGGTATGGGTCCCCATCCCCACGGAATAGCAGCCCCGGCCAAATTGCTGCCGACAGAGTTGCCCCAGGTTGTGCTTCCCCCCCGCACCCAGCTCCGTGGCCGAGGCGTCGCCCAGGTGGGAGTTGTGCGCCCACACCGCCGCCGAGGCGTCGGGGCCGTGGTGGCCGAGGAGGGCGAGGAGCGTGTCGAACATGTGCTGGTCCCGGAGGTTCCACGAGACCTTGGGGCCCTGGTAGATGGCCCGGTAATACCGCTCGGCGTTGGCCACCAGGCGGGCATTCTCAACTGCGTCCAGGTACTTGAGTCCATCGGCCCGCTCGTACTCCAGGCGCTTCTCCAGGAGTTGCTGGAGGATCTCCAGCACCTTTTCCTCACACGCCTCCATCCGCCCCATGCTGGCCAGGCGGCCGTAGGTCTGGGGGTCCTTCTCCCAGGGGGTGAGGCAGCCGAAGCGATCCCGGGCCAGGCTGGCGGTGTCAGGGTCCACGTCATCCAGGTAGGCCAGGACCTCCTCGATGGAGGAGTGGAGGCTGTAGAGATCGAGCCCGAAAAAGCCCACCCGCTCCTCCGGATCCTGGATCTCTTCGTTGAAGCCCCTCAGCCAGCGGAGGAACTCCAAGGTCTCCTGGTTGGCCCACATCCACCTGGGAAAGCGCTGAAAGGGGGCCAGGGAGGGTCCCTCCCGCTCCACCCCCCGGACCCAGCGGTCCAGCACGGCGGCATCGGGCCAGTCCGCTTCCACCGCCACGAAGTCGATCTCTCCCCGTTGGATCAGCTCCCGGGTAATCCGGGCCCGGATCCGATAGAACTCCGATGTCCCGTGGCTCGCTTCCCCCAGGAGGAGGGCGGTGTGCCCCGCCATGCGGTCCAGTGCAGGGGAGAGCTCCACCTCCTTCACGTCGCCAGCGAATGACTCGGCCTGCCTGCGGAGTCGATCCAGCGCCGATGGCGCGCTACTCGCACGGAAAGGAAACTGGGAAGACCTGTGTCCGGGATTGTCCCCGGAAGCGGCCTCTCCCCCCGGGTTGTCCGCCACCGTTCCGATGAGGGGGACGAAGCGGACGGCTCCGAGGTTCTGTTCCGTGAGGCTCTGGTCCTCCTCCTTCTGGAAGAGGATGAGGTCCTGGCTTCCCATTCCCTCGCCCACGGGGATGATCATCCGGCCCCCTGGAGCCAGCTGCTCCTTCAGGGCCTCCGGGACGGCGCCTCCCGCCGAAACCAGGATGGCGTCGAAGGGAGCCTCCTCCTCCCAGCCCAGGGTGCCGTCCCCGTGGCGAAGCCGGACGTTACCATACCCCAGGGATTCCAGGCTCCGTCGGGCCGCCTCCACCAGAATCCGGTGGCGCTCGATGGCGAAGACCTCGTCGGCGATTCGGGAGAGCACCGCGGCGGCGTACCCCGACCCGGCCCCGACCTCCAGGACCCGATCTCCCGGTTCGACCTGCAGCGCCTCCACCATGACGGCCACGACGTAGGGCTGGGAGATCGTCTGTCTGGCCTCGATGGGCAGGGCGGAGTCCTCGTAGGCGAATTCCTGCACCTCCTCCCCCACGAACCGCTCCCTGGGGACGGTGCGCATGGCCTCCAGCACCCGGTCGTCCCGCACACCCCGGGCGGCGATCTGCTGCTCCACCATCTCGCTGCGCTGCCGTTCGTGGAGTTCCGGTCCTCCTCTCATCGCTCCTCCTCTTCTCTGTCTCCGCCAGCCTCAGATCCCCGGTGACTGGCTCCCGTCCCACGGCCACCAGCACCCGGTCGAAGGTCTCCTCTCCCCCGGAGAGCTTCACCACGACCTCGTCATCCTTCACCTTCGCGCCCTCCACCCGGGTCTCCAGGCGGATCTCCTCGAAGCGTTCCCCGAGACGTTCCGCCAGCGGTTTCACCAGGGCGGGCTCCATCTCCTCTCTGGGCACGATTTCTCGGCTCCTTCCCGGGTTGGGTGTCGGAGGGCTCGTGGGGCGGGTCCGCTTCCTTGGATGAACAAGATCCATGCCGCCCTGCGGGGAAGGGCGGGGGGCGTCAGAGGCTGGAGAGGGCCTCGGCGATGGAGGTGGATCCCTCCACGAGATCGAAGGTCTTCCGCACCGTCCCCTTCTGGTCCAGGGTCGCCACAATCACCGCCGCCACGTCGTCCCGCGGGATGGAGCCACCGGATTCGGGGTCCGGCTCCAGCTCCACCTTTCCCGTCCCCTCGTCGAAGGTGAGTCGTCCCGGCCGCACGATGGTGTAGTGGAGGTCACTGCGGCGGAGATGCTCATCGGCGATCCCCTTCGCCCGGAGGTAATGGGAGATGGGCGACCCCTCGCTCCCGGGGTCGGCCCGGAGGGCGCTCAACATGACGTAGCGGGAAAGGCCGGCCGCCTCCATGGCGGCAATGCTCCGGATCGCCCCGTCCCGATCCACGGCCAGGGTCTTCTCGGGGCCGGTCTCGGAGCCGGACCCGGCGGCGAAGATCAGTGCCTCGGCGGAAGCCGCCTCCAGGGCGGGGTCCAGGGGCTCTTCCAAGTCCGCCACCACCGTGGCGACCCCCAGCTCCCCGAAGTGGGGGACCTGGGTGGTGTCCCGGACCATGGCGATGGGTTCGTGGGCACCGTCGCGGAGGAGTCGGACGATCCTCCTCCCGGTGTGTCCGTTGGCTCCGACGACGAGAACGCGCATGGGACCTCCTCGGGGTGAAAGCTCAGGTTGGGTGAAAGCTCAGGTGGGGTGAAGACTCAGGTGGGGTGAAGACTCAGGATTCGGGAGCCTCCTCCTTCCGGATCCGCTCCAGTTTCCGGGACGGCCCCCCCAGGCCCCTCCCCCGACGCTCCATCTCCTTCCAGGGGTCTTCCTTCCTCGAGAGGCGCTGGAAGAGGTTCCCCACGTCGTATCTCCGGGGGTGCATTCCGGACCGCCCAAGCTCGTCCCACTCCAGGGGTGTGGCCACAGGGGCTCCCTCCCTGGCCCTCACCGCGTAGGGGGCCACTGCCGTCTGTCCGTAGGCGTTCCGCATGACGTCCAGGAAGACCCGGTCTCCCCGCTCGGCCTTCCGCTGCTCCCGGGTCAGCCGCTCCGGGTGGCGGGACACCAGGAGATCCGCCGCGTCCTTCGCGAAGCCACGGACTCTGTCGAAGTCGGCCTCCCGGTCCAGCGGGACGTGTACGTGGAGCCCCCGGGAGCCCGAGGTCATGACGAAGGGGACGAGCCCCAGCTCCTCCAGGAGCGCCCGGAGGCGCCGGGCGGCCCAACGCACGTCGGGGAAGGTGGCGGTGGGGTCGTTGCCGGCGGGATCCAGGTCAAAGACCATTCGGTCCGGGTGCTGGAGACGGTCGACACGGCTGAGCCAGACGTGGGGGGTGATGCACCCCTGGTTGACGATGTAAGCCAGCGTCGGGGCATCCTCGATGACGAGTTGCCGCAGGCGCCCCCCCTCTTTCTCCACCTCCTCGGTACGGATCCAGTCGGGGAAGTGGTCGGGAACGTCCTTTTGAAAGAATCCGTCCTCTTCGATCCCGTCGGGAAACCGTTCCATGGAAACGAGGCGGCCCCGGACGTGGGGAAGGAGATACTGGGCGGATCGGCGGGAGTGGTCCAGGAGATCGCCCTTGGTGATGCCGCTCCCCGGGAAGAAGACCTTGTCCTCGTTGGAAACCTCCACCTCCTGGCCGTCCACCGTCATGCCGCCTCCTCCGGCTTCGCCTCGGGCCGCTCCCGGACCACCTCCTCGGGGTCCTTGTCCTCCCGGAGCCCGAGAAAGCGGGGGTGACGGAGCTTCCCGTCGCCGGTCCACTCGGTGAAGCCCACTTCGCAGACCAGCTTCGGCGTGGCCCAGTGGACCCCGTTCCCCGGGAGGTCCTCCTCCTCCTCCTCCTCCTCCTCGCCGAAGGGGGGGGTGTCCCGCTCCATCTCCCCGAGGCGGGAGCGGAGCCGCTCCAGCATCTCGTCGGTGTACCCCGTCCCCACCTTCCCTGCGTAGCGCAGGGTACCCTCCTCGTGGTACCCCACCAGGAGGGCGCCCAGCCCCACCCGTTCCCCCTGGGGATCGGTCCAACCCCCCACGACGAATTCCTGCCGGTTCACGCACTTGAACTTGAGCCACTTCCGGGAGCGGCTGTGGACGTAGGTGCCATCGGCCGCCTTGGCGATGAGCCCCTCCCACCCCTTCTCGCACGCCTCACGGAGGTAGGCCTCACCCTGGCCCACACGGTGGGGCGTGTATCGGATGGGGTCCTCCCACTCCAGCTCCGACCGGAGGATTCGCTTCCGGGTGCGCAGGGGGAGCTGGGTGAGGTCATGGCCGTCCAGGTGGAGGAGGTCGAAGAGATAGAGGTACGCAGGGAGTTCCTTCGCCTTTTCCCGGGCCTCTTCTTCATCCCGGATCTGCATCCTCCCCTGTAGACGGGAGAAACTGGTGATCTTCCCCTCCAACCCCTCGAACGCCACTACTTCCCCGTCTGCCACCACATCCGCCCCGTCCTTCCCCTCCAGGGCAACCACCAACTCGGGCCAGGTGCTTCCCTGCTCCTTCCGGTTCCGGGAGAGTAGCCGGACCCGTCCCCCCTTCCGGAAGACCAGGAGCCGGACCCCGTCCAGCTTCCGTTCATAGATCCAGTCCGGTTCCGAGAAGGGCTCGTGGGTGAGGGTGGCCAGCATGGGGGAACTCCACTCCGGGAACGCCTCCTCCTCCACCCGGGATCGCTCCTCATCGGGGAGTTCCTCCAGGAAGCGGGTCATCCGTCTTCCCCTTCTTCGCTCTCCTCGTCGCCGGGGGCCTCGTCCTCGGCCACCTCTTCCAGGGTGCGCCCGGACTTCACCGACTCCGGCTCGGTGCTTACCGGATTTCTCCGGGCGTCGGCTTCCTCGTCATCCATCTTGACCAGGAGCCAGCGTTCGTCCTCCTCCTCGCCGACCCGGGTGAGGGCGAAGCCACCCCGGAGCTTCTCCCCTTCCAGCCATACGGTGGCGTGGCCGTCGGAGAGCTGGTCCCCCAGGGAAATAGGGTCGCCGTCCTCGTCCGCCTTGAGGTTCCGGTAGGTGCCGGAGTCCCAGAGGAGAACGGTCCCGGCTCCGTATTCCCCCTCCGGGATGACGCCCTCGTAGTCGGCGTAGTCCAGGGGGTGATCCTCGGTGGGGAGGGCCAGACGTTTCTCGGCAGGGTCGGTGGAGGGACCCTTGGGAACCGCCCAGGATCTGAGGGCCCCGTCCACTTCCAGGCGGAAGTCGAAGTGGCGGCTGGAGGCATCGTGCTCCTGGATGACGAAGCGTGGCGCTCCACTGGATTCGGACACGTCGGATCCCTCCGGTTCTGGGGTCCGGGAGAAGTTGCGCTTCCGGCGATAGGCTTCCAGGGCCATGGCTCAGTCCCGTGGCGAACGTGGCCGGCTCCGGTCCGGTGTCGGGGTCCGGAGTCACCCCCCCACCTGTGCCAGAGGCGTGCCGCGCCGCCTGTCGGTGCCTGCGGCCGGCCTTCCCCTCGCACCATGGGACAGGCCGGGGAGCAGGGGTTCTTAGGACCCGCATCCTCCTTCCGCCGGCCCCCCTTCCACCGGAGGAGGAATCCCCTCCGGAGCGTCGGTGACCACGGGGCCGGCGCGTTTCATTCTTTCAATGCACGAAACCCCACGCCGAAATCTCCGGGTTCTCC
>REED01000179.1 GCA_007695225.1 Gemmatimonadales bacterium | reverse complement strand
ACCCGGTACCCGTGCTCCTCGAGCATCATCCGGGTCACCGCCCGGACCATGGCGCTGTCCTCCACCAAGAGGATGCTCTCGTCTCCCCGCGGGAGGGCGCCGGAGGGGTGGCGACGACGGGGCACCCCCTCCGTGTCGGCGGGCGGAATCGGAATGGGGTCGCGGGTGGCCCGGGGAATCAGGATGGAGAAGGTGGTCCCTCGACCCTCGTCGCTATCCACCCAGATGGCACCACCGCCCTGGGTGATGATTCCGTAGGCCATGGCCAGCCCGAGACCGGTTCCCTCGCCCGGTGCCTTGGTGGTGAAGAAGGGGTCGAAGACCCTCCCCACCACTGAACTCGGGATTCCGCCCCCCGTGTCGCTGAATCCCAGGAGGACGTATTCCCCTGGACGGACGCCCCGTCCAGAGGCCTCTTCGGCGTCCAGTACCCGGTTCCGGGTCTCCACCAGGACCGACCCTCCGTGGGGCATGGCGTCCCCTGCATTCACCGCCAGGTTGATGACCACCTGCTCCAACTGGTGACGGTCGAACTCCACCGCCCACAGGGCCGGATCAAGATCCAGGGTGAGGTGGATCCGTTCCCCGAGGAGCGGGCGGAGCATTCCCTCCAGCGTTCCCAGGAGATCGTTCAGATGGAAGACCTCCAAGCAGAGCACCTGCTGGCGGGAAAAGACCAGGAGTTGCGAGACCAGCCGTCCCGCACGGTGGGCTGCTTGGCTCATGCCCTCCAGATCACCCCGGGAAGGGTCACCCGGGTGGAGGCGCTGAAGGATCAACTGGGCATGTCCGTTGATCACCGCCAGGAAGTTGTTGAAGTCGTGGGCGATCCCACCGGCCAGCTTTCCCACGGACTCCATCTGGTGGGATCGCCGGATTTGCTCCTCCAGTTCCCGCTCCCGGGTGACATCCCGGCCCACGGAGACGAAGTGGATCACGTCGCCCCGCTCGTCCCGGATGGGGGTGATGGTCTTGAGCTCCCGGAAGATCCGTCCGTCCTTCCGTCGGTTGATGAACTCCCCCTTGAAGGCCCGTCCGGACAGGATGGTCGCCCAGAGTTCCTGGTAGAACCGGGGCGGATGCTCGCCGGACTTGAGGACCGAGGGTCGGCGCCCCACCACCTGGGATGCAGGGTATCCGGTGATCTCCTCGAAGGCCGGGTTCACGAACTCGATACGGCCCTCCCGGTCGGTGACGAAGATGGCGTCGGCGCTCTGAATCACCGCGCTGGAGAGTATCTCCGCCCGCTCCTGGGCCTGTCGACGAAGGGAGATGTCCCGGAGTGTGCCCTCCAGCCAGCGGACGTTCCCCTCTTCGTCCAGGCATCTCCGGACGGAAATCTCGATCCAGGCGGAGGAGGCATCCTTCCGCTGGATCCTGGCCTCGGTCCGGGAGGACTCCGCGGTCCCGGCGGAGGAGCGGAGCCAGCGGCGACCGGCCTCCGGGTCTACCCAGAGGCCGCGAAGGTCCACCCCCCGCAGCGCCTCCGGCGCATCGTGGCCCAGGATCTCCGCCAGGGTCCGGTTGGCCTCCAAAATCCGCCCCCGGGGTTCGCATCGAAAGAGGCCCACGGGCACCTGGTGGTAGAGGGTCCGATAGCGGGCCTCTGCCTCTTGGGCCTCCTGGAAGCGGAGGGCCCGGAGGAGCGCCGCGGCCACCTGGTCACCGGCCAGGAGGAGGAAGGCGAGGTCCTCGGGGGCGAAGCGGCCCGGCTGCCGGCTGTGGAGCACGAGGATCCCGTCTCGCCGGATGGGGATCACGGCGGATTCAGCGATCCCGGCCTCCCAGTGGGGAGCCAGGATTCCCACCAGGGGATGCTCCTCCTCCCCTTCGGTCCACCCCGGCGGGTGGACAATGGAGGGCCCCATCTCTCCCCCCTGCCAGGACGTCTCTTCGGGCCAGGAGGATCGCCATCGGGTCGGGGACGGGGTGATCACCCCCGTACATCGCTGAAGCACGGAGTCTTCCTCCGCCGACCCGTGCGCCGGACGGGCCACGAGGCAGGCGCCATCCGGTCCGAAATGCTCCGTGAGGGCCTCCAGGGTGGAATCTAGGATGGCAGTGGGATCCGTCAGGGGTTGAAGCGTTCGGGCCAGGCGGACCGAGGTCTCCTGTTCCCTGGCATGCCGGGCCATGCGCCACCGGAACTCCTCCACGGCCTCCGCCACCTCCCCGATCTCCTTCGGGAGGAGGGGACGGTGGATGCCTTGCCCTTCCGGATCCCATTCCAGGGACCGGGCAGCCAGCCGCAGCCGCCGGACAGGTCGCACCACCAGGAAAAGGAAGACCATCCATGTCACTGCCACCACCAGTCCGCCCCCTCCCAGAAGGCCGAGTTGGATGCCCCACTGGAAGCGGGACCGGGCCTCGGCCATCTCCTGGTAGGCAGCCACCGCCTCCTCCATCTCCCTGGCCAACCGGTCGGTGGCCAGCTCCAGTTGCCGAAGGGAGGCCGGCCAGGTCTCTCCGCCCGGAGGCGTCTCCATGAGCCGGTGAAGGGCGTCGTGGAATCCCTCCCACTCCAGAGCCACCCGGTCCAAGACGTCCCGGTACCGCCTGGAAGGAGACCCTGGGACGAGGAGGGGGGCGCCAGGACCCTCCACCCACCCCCCGGTGGCCAGGGCGTCCAGGTTGTCCCGGAAGGCGTGGGTTCCGTCGTGGGCCCGACCCAGTCGAACCTCCCCTTGCCCGGGAAGTGCGGCGAGGGAAGCCTCCCGGAGGACGGACTGGGCCAGGGCCCGTTGGCGCCCCGTTGCGTTCAATACCACCGCGTCCGCTTCCTGGACCCACGTGAGCCTCAGGGAGAGCCCCACCGAGAGGAACCCAAGGAGGAGGAGAAGGGCCAAGGGCCCCCCCACCATCCAATGGAGGGGGATTCTCCGGAGAAGTCTCTGCATAGACGTGGAGGCGATGCTCAGGCATTAGGATACGGGAGGCCCGGAACCGGAGCGGTTGACCTTCCCCGCCGGAGGTTCGAGACTTGCCACCTGACACGATTGTAGGGATCCCTCCGAGCCCGTGCAAGATACGTGACAAATGGATCAAATCACTGACAGATTGCGGGAGGTCCGCCAGCGCACCGGACTCGGAACCCGGGGATTTGCCCACGAACTGGAGCAGAGGGCGGGGTACCAGGTATCCCATTCCTCAGTGGCCCAGTACGAGTCCGGCACCACCGTGCCGGCTCCCTATGCGGACGCCGTGGCCCGGGCCTTCCTCGTGGACCCCCGGTGGCTCCTCTCGGGCGAAGGCCTCCCGGAGCGGAACCAACCATCGGAGGTGGAGCGGGCCTTCCACGTCATCGCGCGCACGGTGCAGCGGATCCGGGCCGCCCCGAGCACCGTCGAGTCCCAGTTCGACGCATTCTTTCGCCTCTCGCCGGATCTCCTCCAGATCGTCACCCCGGAGGGGTACGTCGTCCGGGTGAACCCCTCCACTGAGCGGATCACTGGCTTTCCGCCGGAGACGATGCTGACGGCTCCTTTCTTCGACTTTCTTGACCCTGATGACCGACCTGCGGCGCGCAGGGTGTTCGAGGGTCTCTCCGACGGAACGTCCCCAGTGGAGTTCGAGAACCGCCACCGTCGCCGGGAGGGGGGGTTCGTCTGGATTTCCTGGGTCGCAGCCCACTCCGACGGACTGGTCTACCTGGCGGGCCGGGACGCCACCGAGCGGCGGGAGACCCACCGGGCCCTCCGCCTGGAGCGGGACTTCATGGAGGGCGTCTTGGCGGTGGCCGACGCCGTGGTGGTGGTCACGGACCAGGAAGGGCGGATCGTGCGAATGAACCGGAAGGGGGAGGAGCTCACCGGTCTGAACGGGCACGATGCCGTGGGACGGGCCTTCCCGGAGATGCTCCTTCCCCGGGAGGAACGGGGAGTCTGGGCGGCCAACCATCGTCAACTCCTGGAGGGGCGGGGACCCGTGCTGTGGGAGAGCACCCTCCTCGTTCCCGCTAGGCCGGGGATCCAGATCCGGTGGTCCTTCGCCGGCCTTCGGGGGGAGGACAACTTCGTTTCCCACACCGTGGGGATCGGGACGGACGTGACCGCGCAACGCAGCATGGAGCGGGAACTCCGCGCCAATGAGGAGACGCTCCGGGCCGTGGTCGAGTCGGTTACGGACGGCCTCTTCATGATGGAGCAGTCGGGGCGCATCTCCTGGACCAACCAGCGGATGTCGGAGATTTTCGGATATCCCCCCGGAGGTCTGACCGGGGAGCCGCTGGATCTCCTCCTCCCGGAAGAGGTCCGGGAGGCCCACCGTACGCTTCAGGAAGGTTACCTCCTGGATCCCCGGCCCGGCATGATGAGCCCGGGGCGCTGGGTCAGGGGGCGCTGCAAGGACGGTTCGGAGGTGGAGGTGGAGGTCCTCCTCAGCCCCATGGACCCTCCCGAGTTGGGGGTGGTTGGGCGGGTGACCCTCCAGAAGGAAGAAGCCGACTCGACCTGAACCCGGGCCGATGCGGTGGCTCCCCGAGCCTGCGTTTTCCACAGGCTTCACACCGACTGTCGCGACTGACCTTTCCCTCAGAGGGAAGAATCCCCTTCGGATTCTCTTCTATTGGGCAAGCCGAGAAGACGCACCTCTCCCGTTCGCCGACCTGATCCAGAGCATACCGGCTCAAGGCGTTCCCACCAACGGACGATACTGCAGTCATGGCAGGGCCGGGCTCATCCGGCCCATGCTGTCCCCCCCCCGACGCGAGGTGCTTGCATGTGGATCGTGCTGGCCGTGGTCGGTGTGCTGATCGTCGTGTCGTTCCACGACATGACCCAGACACGCCATGCAATTCGCCGGAACTTCCCGGTCATCGGCCACTTTCGTTACTTGCTCGAAAGCATCGGTCCCGAGCTGCGCCAATACATCGTGACATCCAACACGGAAGAGCGGCCCTTCTCGCGGGCTCAGCGTCGCTGGGTCTATGCGTCGGCCAAGGGTCAGAACAACTACTTTGCGTTCGGCACCGACGAGCCCGTCGAGAGCGCTGCCAACTTCCTGATCGTGAAGCATGTGGCGTTCGGGGACTCCGATCTGGGAGTTCCCCCGAATGAGGCGGCCACCGGGGCCCGACGGCACTGGATCCCGGTGGGGAAGGTTCTGGGAGGGGCGCGGGGACGACGGCTCGCCTTCCGTCCCCAGGCCGCCGTCTACGTGTCCGGGATGAGCTTCGGCTCCCTCTCGGGGCCTGCCGTCGAGGCGTTGAACCGGGGCTCGGCGATCGCCGGTTGCATCCACAACACGGGCGAAGGGGGGGCCGGACCGTACCATGATCACGGGGCGGAGCTGATGTGGCAGCTGGGCACGGGTTACTTCGGCGCCCGCGACGCCTTCGGTCGCTACAGCGAGGAGCAGCTCCTCGAACGGGTTGACCGCTACCCGGTCCGCGCGGTCGAAATCAAGCTGAGCCAGGGGGGGAAGCCTGGTCTTGGAGGGGTCCTTCCCGCGGCCAAGGTGTCGCCCGAAATTGCCCGTTTCCGGGGGGTCCCGGCCGGCCAGAACTGCATAAGCCCCCCCCGGCACTCGGCCTTCAGGGACCCGGACTCCATGCTCGACTTCGTGGAGCGGATGGCCGAACGGACGGGACTTCCGGTGGGGATCAAGTCGGCCGTGGGGGATCTAACGTTCTGGTGCGAGCTGGCGGATCTGATGGCCCGAGAGGACCGGGGAGTCGACTTCATCACGATCGATGGAGGGGAGGGTGGTACCGGAGCGGCCCCCCTCGTATTCGCCGACCACGTGGCGCTCCCCTTCAATCTCGGGTTCTCGAGGGTCTACCGGGTGTTCGCTGAGGCTGGCATCGCTCACCGGGTCGTCTGGGTGGGCTCGGGCAAGCTGGGATTCCCCGAAACGAGCCTTCTCGGTTTCGCGCTGGGCTGTGACATGGTGGCCGTGGCCCGGGAGGCGATGATGGCGATCGGGTGCATCCAGGCGCAGCGCTGTCACACCGGGCACTGCCCAGCCGGGGTCGCCACGCAGAACCGGTGGCTCATGCGCGGACTGGATCCCACCGACAAGGCTGCCCGGCTAGCCAACTACATGGTTACGCTTCGCCAGGAGCTACTCCAGCTCAGCCATGCCTGCGGCCTCGCACACCCCGGCCTGGTCTCCGGCGAGCATCTGGAGTTGCTGGATGGGCACTTCGGATCGAAGACGGTCGAGGCGGTGTTCGGCTACCAGCCCGGGTGGGGGACGCCCGCACCGGAGGACCAGGAGCGCCTTCTCACTCTGCTTCGGGGCGGGGGTGAGGGGACGAACGCATCCACAGGGATCGAGCCGGCGCGACGAAGCGCGAAGAAGTTGGGCGTACCGTCCTGCCCTCCGATGCTTCACGGAAGCCCCTGCTCCCCTGTAACGTTGCGACGGCACTGACGGAAATGCCGATGGCCCCCGAGACGGGAAGACTGTGCCAGCCCAACAGGAGCTTCCAGCGCCGAAGCTCGGCGGCGACCGCCACTGCGTCCTCCATGTGGCCACTGTCCACAAGGGGCAGGCCCATGTTCACCAGCCCGATCTGGTGGATGGGCCAGTGGAGCTCTATCACCCATGAGGGCTTCACGTCGTTGAGGCCGAGGGCCACCCTCGCCTTCATGGAGACTGTGGAGGATCGAGGCGAACAACGGCGAATGCCTCCCACTCTTCAAGGTCCGATATGCGGTCGGCGGTCGCGCGCTCGAGTCAGCCCGTGCTTCGCAGGCCCGGCAGATCGCCCCTCCAGCATCCCCCTCAAGAGGTTCATCCCGACCCCTCGGCAGGAGCCGGTATCTTACCTCCCTGCCCAGCCACCAGCCGCCCGCTGCCTTGCTCCGCGCACCCCTGCCGGCGTTGCAACTGCCAATCCCTCGCCGGGGCGCCGGCGGGATCCGAAAGATCACCCTCCGGCCAGGTATTCT
>REED01000075.1 GCA_007695225.1 Gemmatimonadales bacterium | reverse complement strand
ACGGAGGTCCGGCTCACGCCTGGAGCCTGTCCGAGTAATGGGGCGAGCCGCGTTCGGAGCGCCGTGGGGCTGAATCCGAGGCGGAGTCCCGAAAGCGATGCCGATGCGCATCGGCGAGGGACTCCCACGAAGGAGGCGGCCCCACGCCGCGCGGCCGCACCCCACTACTCGGACAGGCTCCTACGCCGCTCAATCCAGCATTCCGCGCAGGGGGGAAGAGGGAACGGCGATTTCGCGACGGGGCATCCGCCCCGCCTGGAACGCCAGCCGGCCCGCCAGGACACCCAACCGCATGGCGTGGGCCATGGCCACGGGATCATCCGCCACCGCAACCGCGGTGTTCATGAGGACTCCGTCCACGCCCTGCTCCATTGTGGCGCAGGCGTCGGAGGCGGTCCCCACCCCGGCGTCCACGATGACGGGCACCTGGAGGCGGGACTTGATCTCCCTTATGTAGTACGGATTCACGAGTCCCAGGCCGCTACCGATGGGCGAAGCCAGGGGCATCACCGCCACGCATCCGGCGTCCTCCAGGCGGAGGGCCATGACAAGGTCGTCGTTGGTGTAGGCCATGACCTTGAAGCCCTCCTTCACCAGGACCCGGGACGCTTCCAGGGTCGCCTGGACGTCGGGGAGGAGGGTCCGCTCGTCCCCGATGACCTCCAGCTTGATCCACTCGTTGAACCCTGCGGCCCGCGCCAGCCGGGCGTAGCGGATGGCCTCGTCCGCGGTGTAGCACCCTGCCGTGTTGGCGAGGAGGAAGAACTCGTCGGGGCTCAGGTGGTGGAGGATGGCCTCCTCCTTCGAACGATCCAGGTCCACCCTGCGCACCGCCACCGTGACCATCTCGGTACCGCTGGCCCGGAGGGCGTCCATCATGGCCTGGTTGTCGCGGTACTTTCCCGTTCCCAGAATGAGCCGGGAGGTGAAACTCCGATCTCCCAGGACCAGCGGATCGCTCCCCTCCGCACCCTTCCCTGCCTCCTGCGCCATCGGCCTCACCCTCCCCCTACAAAATGAACGAGTTCCAGGACGTCTCCTGGTTCGAGCTCCACCTCAACGTAACGGGAACGGTCCACGATCTCCCGGTTCCGTTCCACCACCACCATCCCCGGGACCAGCTCCAGCGAGGCCAGGAGCCCCGCGACGGTGGTCCCGGCGGGAATCCGCCGGTCCTGGCCATTCACCCGGAGGAGGACCTCGTTTCCATCCCCATCTCCGGTCCCATCGCCCCGTTCTTCCACCCCGGTCCCGGGGTCCTGCGCCTTGTCGCCGCTCATCCATCGCCTCCCTGTTCATCCCTCATGCGTGTCCCCCTGACCCGTTCCCTACCCGTTCCCTACCCGTTTCGTCTCGGTGACTCCCGGAGCCGCTCCCGGAATCGGACCACCGCCGCGGCGGGATCCGACGCCTCCCATACCCCACCCTTCACCGCCACCCCGTACCCACCTCCGTCCAAGACTTCCGCCACCCGCTCCGGCGTCACGCCTCCGATCCCGATGAGGGGGAGGACGGAATCCACCCCCGCCGCCTGGATGGCCGACCGCACCCCGAGGAGTCTCTCGATGCCCGCTCCGGGCCGCCCGGGATGGGAGGCTGTGGCCCAGAGGGTTCCCACCATGAGATAGTCCAGGCTGGCCCGTTCCTTTCGCCCATCCGGCCCAGGGGCGACCGCCCCCGCTCTCCGCGCCGAATGGGGATCGTGGATGGATCGCCCCAGAAGGGCGTCGGCCCCCAGCCACTCCCGCAACCAGAGCGCGGAAAGACTCCGCTCGGCCAGATGGACGCCATCGGCCCCCAGGGCCCGTGCCACGTCCGCCCGGTCATTCACCAGGAACCGGAGTCCCCTCGCCTGGAGGGGCTCCGC
Organism: Gemmatimonadales bacterium; assembly: GCA_007695225.1. Taxonomy (GTDB): domain Bacteria; phylum Gemmatimonadota; class Gemmatimonadetes; order Longimicrobiales; family Gaopeijiaceae; genus T3Sed10-66. The sequence goes on along the minus strand of REED01000075.1, from coordinate 28,357 downwards.
GAGACGGCGGCCCAGCTCCCATAGGGCCCGGCCGGAGAGCCCCGGTCCCCGGAGGTGGAAGGCGACCGGACTCTCTCTCGATCCGCTTCCGGCTTCTCCTTCGGAATCTCTCCCCGACTCCGCCAGGGCTTCGGCCACCTCCATCGCCGTCGCCACGAACCCATCCCGGGTCAGGATCGCCCCATCGGTGATCAGGTGGAGACGGGGGACCCTTCCGGCCCTGGACTCCGGGCCTTCCCCCTTGCCACCCCCGGCCTCGGTGCGGCTCACCCGTGGAACCGGGCTCCGGGTTGCACCTTCCCCCCAAGGAGCCAGTCCCGGGCCGGCATTCTGCGCTTCCCGGCGGGCTGCACTTCGTCGAAGCGGACGGCGCCGGCCCCGGTGGCCACCACCAGCCCCCGGTCGGGGTCGGCCAGGAGGACCGTCCCAGGCTCCCCCGGGGCGGGTCCCGCCGAACCCTCGCCCTGATTCGGCAGGGGTTCCGGCGGCGATTCTTCCACCAATTTCGGCCGGAAGAGCTTCACCGGGTCGTCGCCCAGGACGCTCCAGGCGCCAGGCACCATGTCCATCCCCCGAACATGGTCCGCCACCTCCGGGGCCGGCCGGGTCCAGTCGATGCGCGCTGTCTCCCGGTCCACCTTGGGAGCATAGGTGGCCCGGGAATGCTCCTGCTCCCGTTCCTCCAGCGTCCCCAGTTCCATCAGGGCCAGCGCCTCCAGGAGGGCCGAGGCCCCCAGTTCCGAGAGGCGGAGATAGAGCCCGGTAGCGGAATCCTCCGGTCCGATGGGGAGTTCTCGCTGCAGGAGGATCGGGCCCTCGTCCATCCCCTCGGTCATGCGCATGATGGTGATCCCGGTGCGGGCGTGTCCCCGGATCACGGCCCAGTTCACCGGTGCGGCTCCCCGTAGTTCCGGAAGGAGGGAGGCGTGGACGTTCACCGAGCCCCGGGGGGGAAGGTCCAGCACCTCGGGCCGGAGGATGTGCCCGTAGGCCACTACGACCGAAAGCTCGGGGGCCAGCGTCCGGAGTTCCTCCAGGAAGTCCTCGCCCCGGGGGCGATGGGGGGTCAGGACGGGAAGCCCTTCTTCCACCGCCACCTCCTTCACTGGAGAGGCCCGGAGCTTCCGGCCCCGTCCCGCGGGCCGGTCGGGCTGGGTCACCACCCCCACCACGTCGTGGCCCTCCCCCAGAAGCGCCCGGAGGGAGGGAACGGCGAAGTCCGGCGTGCCCCAGAAGACGATTCTCACTCCTCCTCCTGGAGCTTCCGGTACTTCCGGAGGAGCATCCTGCGCTTCAGGGGCGTGAGCCGGTCGATGAAGAGGACCCCGTCCAGGTGGTCCAACTCGTGGAGGAGGGCCCGGGCGAAAAGCTCCTCGCCCTCCACCCGGATGGGCTCGCCCCGGGGGGTCTTCCCCTCCATCACCACCCGGAGGGGACGGGCCACCACCTCGCTCACCCCAGGGATGGAGAGACACCCCTCTGGTGACCGATCCTCCTCCTCCCCCACTTCCACCACCCGGGGGTTGATGAGGGCCACCCGTCCCCGGGGCCCCGCCTCTCTACGGACATCCACTACCATGACCCGTCGGGAGATCCCGATCTGTGGTGCCGCGAGACCGGCGCCCTCCGCCGCCGCCATGGTTTCGAACATGTCGTCCACCAGGGACTGGAGTTCCTCGTCGAAGACCTCCACCTCCCTGGCCTCCTCCCGGAGGACCGGGTCCCCCAGCAGCCGGATCTCCCGGATGGCCATGATCGTCCCCCTCCCCTCAGCTTCCCGGCTCGGGGTCGCCCAGCTTGCGACCCACCTTGCCCCGCTCGATGACGACCCGGGTGTTCTCACCGGTGCGGAGGGTGAGGCGATCCTGGTCGGCGTGGACGATGGTCCCCACGATTCCGCCCACGGTCACGACCTCGTCCCCCTTCCGCAGGGCCAGGATCATCTCCTGGTGGCGCTGCCGCTCCTTCCGCTGGGGGCGGATGAGGAGCCAGTAGAAGATGAGGAAGATGAGACCAAGCTGGATGAGGAGAACCATGGCTCCACCACCCCCACCCTCGGCAGGGGCCATCAGAAGTCCGGAAACCGGATCGATCACGTCATACTCCAGAAATGGGTTGAGCAGGGGCCGCCCGGCGCCGTATTACCCCGAGCGGCTTCGGTACCGTTCCAGCCAGCCCTCCTTCCATCCGTGGAAGGTCCCATCGGCGATCCGCCGTCGGGACTCCTCCGCCAGCCGGATGAGAAGCCGGATGTTGTGCATGGAGATGAGCCGGTGGGCGAAGGCTTCGCCGGCCACCACCAGGTGCCTCAGGTACGCCCGGTCGAAGGTGGTGCAGGCGTAGCAGTCGCACTCCGGGTCCAGGGGCTCGGTGGAGCGTCGGAACCGGGCCGCCTTCAAATTCACCTGACCCTCGGTGGAGGTCCAGGCAGTCCCGTGTCGGGCGTTCCGGGTGGGCGCCACACAATCGAAGAGGTCGCATCCCCGTGCCACCGCCTCCAGGAGGTCATCCGGGTACCCCACGCCCATGAGGTAGCGGGGGCGATCCCCAGGGAGCTCGGGGTCCAGCACCTCCAATGTGGCCCACATCTTCTCCTTGGCTTCGCCCACCGACAGTCCACCGATGGCCAGCCCGTCCCAGTCCCCCATGGCCAGCACATCCCGGGCCTGATCCCGCCGGAGATCGGGATAGACATTCCCCTGGAGTACCGGGAAGAGGGTCTGGGAGGGGATCCCCTCCGCCCCGATGGCGTCCTGGGGCCGGGCGTCCGGGGCGGTCTTTGCGGAAGCGCCGGCCTCCTCTCCCAGGGATGATTGGGCCGGGATCCCCTCCCGACCGATCCGGGCGAAGTGGGTCCGGCATCGCTCAAGCCATCGGAGCGTCCGCTGGTTGGCCCGCTCCGCCGTGGCCCGGTCGCACCCTCCCGGAGGGCACTCGTCAAAGGCCATGATGACGTCGGCCCCCAGCATCCGCTGGATCTCCATGACGGATTCGGGTGTGAAGAGGTGGGTGGACCCGTCGATGTGGCTCTGGAACACCACCCCGTCATCCTGGATCTCCCGGATTCCCGCCAGGGAGAAGACCTGGAACCCCCCGGAATCGGTGAGGATGGGCCCATCCCAGCGCATGAAGGCGTGGAGTCCCCCCAGGTGGCGCACCTCCCGGTGCCCCGGGCGGAGGTAGAGGTGATAGGTGTTGGCCAGGATCATGGAGGATCCGATCTCCGACACCTCCCGGGGAGAGAGCGTCTTCACCGCCCCCAGCGTGCCCACCGGCATGAAGGCCGGGGTGGCCACCGGGCCATGGGGGGTGTGGAAGGTCCCTGCCCGGGCGCTTCCCTCCCGTGCGTGAAGGGAGAAGGAGAAGGGCGGGGCGTGGGCGGACGGAGCCGTCATGGGGTCTCGAGGGGGGGAGGGATCACCATGGCGTCCCCGTAGGAGAAGAAGCGGTAGCCTTCCAGGATGGCCTCCTCGTAGGCCGCCAGGGTACGGCGGTGGCCGGCGAAGGCCGCCACCAGCATGAGGAGGGTGGAACGGGGGAGATGGAAGTTGGTGATGAGCCCCTCCACCACCCGGAAGCGATAGCCCGGCCGAATGAAGAGGCGGGTTTCCCCCCGCCCCGGCTTCACCTCTCCCGCCTCGTCCGCCGCCGACTCCAGGGTGCGGACCACCGTGGTCCCCACCGCCCAGATCCGGCCCCCTCGGGCCCGGGTCCGGGCCAGCGCTTCCGCAGCCGCCGGGGGGACCTCCCAGTGCTCCTGGTGCATGAGGTGCTCCTCGATCCGATCCGTCTCCACGGGGCGGAAGGTCCCGGCCCCGACGTGGAGGAGGACCCGGGCGATCTCCACCCCCCGAGCCTCGATCCCGGCCAGGAGTTCCGGGGTGAAGTGGAGCCCGGCGGTGGGGGCCGCCGCCGAGCCCGGGACCCGGGCGAAGACCGTCTGGTAGCGTAGCCGATCCACCGGCTCCTCCTCCCGCTCCAGATAGGGGGGAAGGGGGATGTGGCCGAAGCACTCCAGCGCCGCCTCGAGGGGGAGGGAGGATTCGATACGGACGACACGGCTCCCGTCGGGGAGCTCCGCCTCCACCACCACCTCCAACTCCCCGGGGGCCACCACCACCCGACGTCCGGCCTTGAGTTTGGAGCCGGGGCGGACCAGGGCCTCCCAGCGCGGGAAGTCCTCCTCCACGGCTCCTTCCGAGGCCCCGTCCACGGGCGGGTCCCCGGACGGCATCACGGGGTGGAGAAGGAGGATCTCGCAGGCGGCTCCGGTGGGCTTCCGGCCCAGGAGACGCACCGGGAGAACCCGGGATTCGTTCAGGACCAGGAGGTCGCCCGGCGCCAACAGGGTCGGGAGATCGGAGAAGAGGAGATGGTCCAGGGGCTGGGGCTCCCGAGGCACCACCAGGAGCCGGCTCTCATCCCGCTGCTGGGCCGGGTAGCGGGCGATCCGCCCCGGAGGGAGGTCGTAGTGGTACGCTTCGGTGCGGGAGAGGTCGGCCTCTTCCCGGTGGGAAGGGGCGCTCATTCCTCACCTACGAAGAGGGAGGACTGCTCCCGGAGTTCGTCCGGGGGGGCGTACCCGAACCGGCGATAGGTTCGGGGGGTGGCCACCCGACCCCGGGGCGTTCGCATGAGGAAGCCCTCCTGGATGAGAAAGGGCTCGTAGACCTCCTCCAGGGTTCCCGTGTCCTCCCCCAGCGCCACCGCCAGAGAGGAGAGCCCCACCGGTCCACCCTCGAACTTCTCGATGAGGGTCTTCAGGATCCGGGCGTCCATCTCGTCGAGACCGTACTCGTCCACGTCCAGGAGGGTGAGGGCTGCCCGGGCCACCTCGCCGTCGATGACGCCGTCAGCCCGGACCTGGGCGTAGTCCCGGACCCGGCGGAGGAGCCGGTTGGCCACTCGGGGAGTCCCCCGACTCCGGCGGGCCAGCTCCTCGGCCCCCTCCGGGGTGGCCTTGACCCCCAGAAGCCCGGCACTCCGACGGACGATCCGGGCCAGCTCCTCAGGCGGGTAGAAGTTCAGTCGCTGGACGATCCCGAACCGGGCCCGCATGGGCGAGGTGAGAAGGCCGAAGCGGGTGGTGGCCCCCACCATGGTGAAGTGGGCGATCTCCATGGTCATGGTCTGGGCCCGGGCCCCCTCGGAGAGGCGGATCTCCACCCGGTAGTCCTCCATGGCGGGGTAGAGGAATTCCTCGATGACGGGACGAAGGCGATGGATCTCGTCGATGAAGAGGAGATCTCCCTCCTCCTGGTTGGTGAGGAGGCCCACCAGGTCGGCGGCCTTCTCCAGGACGGGGCCGGAGGTGGTGCGGAGGGTCACCCCCATTTCCGCCGCCATGAGGGCAGCCAGGGTGGTCTTTCCCAGCCCCGGAGGCCCGTGGAAGAGGAGATGGTCCAGGGGTTCGCCCCGCTGCTTCGCCGCCTGGATGGCGATCTGGAGGGCCTCCTTCACCTTCTCCTGCCCCACGAAGTCGGCCAGGCGCTTGGGTCGCAGGGAGGTGTCCGCCCCTGCGTCCTCGGCCAGGGCCTCGGGGGTCGTGACCTCGTGGCGGGCCGTCATCGTAGGAGGCTCATCGTCGGGGACCCATCATCGGGCCAGGGCCTTGCGGATGAGTTCCGGGCCACTGGCCGGCGCCCCGTCCTCCAGCACGGCCCGCACCGCCCCATCCGCCTCCTGGAAGGTCATCCCCAGGGCCATGAGGGCCTGGACCGCCTCCTGGGCCGGGGCCACCGCTCCATCTCCGACGCCGGGGGCGGCTTTCGCCCACTCCAGGTCATCCATCCGGTCCGAGAGCTCCAGGAAGATCCGCTCCGCCGTCTTCTTCCCCACCCCGCTCACCTGGACCAAGGCCGCCACGTCCTTCTCTTTCAAGGCCCGGGCCAGGCGGGGGGCGGCGTAGGCGGAGAGCATGGCCAGGGCCAGCTTCGCCCCCACACCCTTGGCCCCGATGAGGCGGGCGAAGAGCTCCCGCTCCCCGGCCTCGAGGAAGCCATACAGGGCGTTGGAGTCCTCCCGGACCAGATAGAGGGTGCGAAGCTCCACCTCCTCTCCCATGGCAGGGAGCCGCTCCACCACCGAAAGGGGAACTTCCACCTCGTATACCACCCCCCCGGGGGTGGCCACCTCCACCCGGTCACCCTCCCGGGAGAGGAGGGTCCCGCGGATCCGGGAGATCATGCCGAACCCCGGGCAAAGCGATGGGCCAGGGCGCCGGGAAGCTTCCCATCCACCCCGAGAACCAGATGGCAGAGGGCCGCAGCCACACCATCGGCGGCGTCGGAGGGACGGGGGGGCGTCTTGAGCCGGAGGCGCTCCTGCACCAGGAGCCCCACCTGTTCCTTGGTGGCGCTCCCATGTCCCACCACCGCCTTCTTGATCTCCACCGGGGTGTACTCGGCGATCTCCAGCTCCCTCAGGGCGCAGGCCAGGAGGATGGCACCCCGGGCGTGGCCCAGGACCAGGGCGCTCCGGGCGTTCTTTCCCTGGAATACGCTCTCTACCGAAACGACGGAAGGGCGGAGTCGGTCAAGGACCTCCTCGATGCCCTGGAAGATCTGGAGGATGCGGTTCGGGAGGGGAGCCTTCGGGGTTGGACGGATGACGCCGCACTCCAGGAGCTTCACACCCCCTTCCGGGCCCCGGAGAATGACGCCGTACCCCGTTACCACCGTTCCCGGATCGATTCCCATCACCACCCGGCTCCCGGCGCCGGGAGCCGTCACGACATGGCCTCCGCCAGCACCTTCTCGTCGATGTTGGCGTTGGACCAGACCCGCTGGACATCGTCGTGGTCGTCCAGGGCGTCCAGGAGCTTCACCAGCTTCTCTGCGTCCTTCCCCGTCACCTCGACCTCCACCTTGGGGATCATGGCCAGCTCCGCCCGGACGAACTCCACCCCGGCGGCCTTCAACCCTTCCTGGACCTGATGGAACTCCGTCAATTCGGTGGTGACCACGAACTCCCCCTCCGAGGGGATCACATCTTCCCCTCCGGCCTCGAGGGCCGCCTCGAAGACGGCCTCTTCATGATAGCGGGAGGCATCCACGAAGATCTGGCCCTTCCGATCGAACTGCCATGCCACCGAACCGGTGGTCCCCAGGTTCCCGCCGTTCTTCTCCAGGAGGTGGCGTACCTCCGCCACCGTGCGGTTCTGGTTGTCGGTGGCGGTCTGGATGAAGAGGGCCACGCCGCCGGGACCGTACCCCTCGTACTCGAGCTCTTCGTACGAGACGCCCTCCAGCTCCCCGGTCCCGCGCTTGATGGCACGCTCGATGTTCTCCAGGGGCATGTTCTCGGCCTTGGCCGTATCCACCGCCAGGCGGAGCCGGGGATTGAACTCAGGCTCTCCCCCGCCCTCCCGGGCCGACACGGTGATCTCCCGGATGAGCTTGGTGAACATCTTGCCGCGCTTCTGGTCGTTCACCGCCTTCTTGCGCTTGATCTGCGACCACTTGTTGTGACCGGCCAACGGAACCTCCTGGAGACGGGACCCGGGGCTCCGCGGGGCGGCCGGAGGGGGGTCCCCACGGCGGATCCTGGCGGAGCCGGCATGCTCAATGGAATATACAGGGGGGGCCGGACCACCGTCACCCCGGAACCCCGGCGCCCCAGGGAGCCTCTCCCTCTCCGGATGGCCCTCGCCGGATGGCCGGGTCCGGGTGGCCCGGTCCGACCCCCGGCGCCGCGGCCCCCTCCCCAACCCCGAGATCCCATGCCCCCCGGTCCCCCCCCTGCCTCGCCGCTGGCCTCGCCGCGCACCCCGGGAGGACAGCGATCCCGCCGGTTCGCGCGGTTCGCGGCCATCGCCTCTTTCGCCGCCCTGATCCTCGGTCCGGCTCTCTCCGAGATCTCCCTCTCCCTCTTCGCCGAGACGTCCCTCATGGCGCAGCAGTCCCCTGTCTCCCCGGGCCGTTCCACCGTCTACGCCCCTCGTGGAATGGTGGCCACGAGCCAGCCGCTGGCCACCTCCGCCGGTCTCCAGGTCCTGGAGGAGGGTGGGAACGCGGTGGACGCCGCGGTGACCGCCGCCGCCGTCCTCACGGTGGTGGAGCCCCATATGACCGGGATCGGGGGCGACCTGTTCGCCCTCCTCTGGCCTGCAGACGAGGGGCGCGTGGTGGGACTGTCGGCCCATGGGCGCTCCGGTTCCCTCATGACCCGGGAGGCCCTTCTGGAGGCAGGTCACGAATCCATCCCCACCCGGGGCCCTGAGAGTATCACCGTGCCTGGAGCCCTCCGGGGGTGGGCAGACCTCCTGGAGCGATACGGCACCCGAACCCTGGCCCAGGCGCTGGAACCGGCCATCCGTCTGGCGGAGGAGGGCTTCCCCGTCTCCCCCATCATCGCCGGGGACTGGGCGGGGGAGGTGGAGATGCTCCAACGGGACGACGGAGCCCGGGCCACCTACCTGGTGGAAGGGGAGCGGGCCCCGGCGCCGGGGGAGTGGTTTCGAAACCCCGATTACGCCCGCACCCTCCGGGAGATCGCCTCGGAAGGCCCCGACGCCCTCTACGGGGGCGCCCTGGGAGCCCGGATCGCCGAGGGCGTCCAGGGACTGGGGGGCTTCCTCACCCTGGAGGACCTGAGGGACCATCGGTCCCGCTGGGTGGAACCCATCTCGGCACCCTTCCGGGACGTGCGCCTCTGGGAGATTCCCCCGCCAGGACAGGGAATCGCCGCCCTCCAGATGCTCCGAATCCTGGAGCCCTATCCCCTGGAGGCCATGGGGCACAATTCGCCGGAGTACCTCCATCACCTGGTGGAGGCGAAGAAGCTGGCCTACGCCGACCTGGCGGCCCACGTGGCGGACCCCCGATTCATGGAAGTGGAGACCCGCTCCCTCCTCTCCGACGCCTACCTGGACGAACGCCGTCGGGAGCTGGATCCGTGGCAGGCCATGGCGACCACCGACCCCGGCGCCGCCGCAACTGAAAGTGAGACCATCTACCTCTCCGTAGCCGATGGGGAGGGGAACATGATCTCCCTCATCAACTCCGTCTATTTCGCCTTCGGATCCGGCGTCGTGGTGCCCGGCACGGGATTCGACCTTCAGAACCGGGGGAGCGGCTTCACCCTGGAGCCCGGACTCCCCAACAGCGTGGCCCCCGGGAAGGAGCCCTTCCACACCATCATTCCCGCCTTCGTCACCCGCACGGGCGCTGACGGGCGGGACGAGCCCTGGATCAGCTTCGGGGTCATGGGCGGTGCCATGCAGCCCCAGGGACATGTGCAGGTCCTCCTCAACGTGCTCCTCTTCGGGATGGACCCCCAGGCGGCGGTGGAGGCCCCCCGGTTCCGCCACTACTCCGGGCTCCGCCTGGGACTCGAGGCGGGGATCGGGGAGGGGATCCGTGCGGCGCTGGGCGCCCGGGGCCACGACGTCTTCACCGCCGGACCCGGTGCAGTGGGTGGGGCCCAGCTCATCCTCCGGCTGGACGGAGGCGGGTGGGGTGCGGGCTCGGACCCCCGGAAGGACGGGCAGGCCGCGGGGCACTGAACGGGAAGGGAGAGGGACTGCACCGGAAAACCCCGGCAGGAACGGTGGCGAAAGTGGGGAGGGTCTTTCCGAACCCGCTCCTCAGTTCGAACGTCGCCGCCTCGAGACCTCGTCCAGCACCTGCCGCTCCTCGTCGGAGAGGGAGGCCATGCCCGAGGCTGAGATCTTGTCCAGGATCCGGTCCACCTCGTCCAGGAGTTCCTCGTCGGGGAGCCCGTCCTTTCCTCGGCTTCGGCGGACCACCCGACGGCTGCGCCCCTCCTCGTCCTCCTCCTTCCGGGGGACGATGGCCATCCGCTCTCCCCTGCTCGCCTTCCTCAGGAACGATCCGCCACTGGCGTCCGGCGCTCCCACTCGCAGGTAGAGGGCGCCTGCGGCCAATCCGCCCAGGTGGGCGAAGTGGGCCACTCCGCCTCCGGCGCCGCCGAAGGCGGAGATGAAGGTCAGGATGAAGAGGAAGGCCACCATCCACTTCGCCTTCACCGGGAAGACCCCCCAGATGTAGATGGGAGCGTCGGGCCAGTACCAGGCGAAGGCCAGCATCACGCCATAGACCGCCGCCGAGGCGCCGATGACGCCGGCGGTGGGGGCGAAGAGGAAGCTCAGCGCCGCGCCCCCCAACCCACACAGGAGGTAGTACTTGAGGAACTCATTGGACCCCCAGCGACTCTCCAGCGGCGGACCGAAGAAGAAGAGGACCAGCATGTTCAGGAGGACGTGCCAGAAGTCCCCGTGGATGAACATGTAGGTCACCACACCCCAGGGACGGGTGAGGACCTCCGCCGGGGTGAACCCGAACCAGTTCCAGAAGAAGCCCCTCCCCACGATGAGCATGAGGAGGTAGATGACGCCGTTGGCGATGAGGAGACGCTTCACCCAGGGGGTCAGGGTGAATCCGAAGCCGAAGCCGGGGCGAGAAGTAGCGGTTCCGAACGACATGGGGCCCGAGGGAAGAGACAGGAATGGGCAGCGTTCATGGTATCCCGCCACCATGAAGGTTTCAACCCGGGGGAAGTTCCCGTGTTCCGAGCCGGGGTCCATGCCCCTCTGGGAGCCTCATTTTCCCGGTCGTGTCACCTTCCGCTCCTCTGCCAGACGGACGATGCGATGGCAGAGATCGGGAAAGCCCCAACCCGCCGCCGCCGCGGCCCGGGGAAGGAGGGAATTGGAGGTCATCCCGGGAAGGGCGTTGGCCTCCAGGCACCAGAGCTCCCCCGCTCCATCCAGGATGAAGTCCACGCGGGAGAAGTCCCGGAGGAAGAGGAGGCGGTGGACCCGGAGGGCCAGTCGCTGGGCGCGCTCGGCCACGTCCTGGGGGATCTCCGCCGGGAAGATCTCCCGGGCGAGCCCCGGCTGGTACTTGCACTCGTAGTCGAAGATCTCGTGCTCCGGAATGATCTCCCCCACGGGGAGGGCCTGCTGACCCACCACCCCCACGGTGAGTTCCCGCCCCGGGACGAACCGTTCGAAAAGCACGCGATCCTCGAACCGGAGGGCCTCCTTCACCGCCCGGGCCAGCTCCTCCCGGTCCCGGACCAGGGAGAGGCCCAGGGTGGATCCCCCGGAGGGCGGCTTCACGATGACGGGGAAGCCCAACGCCTCCTCCACCTGGTCCACCTCCATGGGGTGGACGGCCCAGTCGGGGGTGGGGATCCCCGCTTCCCGGAAGAGGCGCTTGGAGACCTCCTTGTCCATGGCCAGGGTGCACCCCAGGCGCCCGCTCCCGGCATAGGGGAGCCCCACCATGTCCAGAAGGCCCTGGAGGGTGCCGTCTTCTCCCGCCCCACCATGGAGGATGGGGAGGATGAGGTCGATGTCCCGCAGGGCCTCGTCGTGGAAGAAGGTACCCACAGCGCCGGTGGCCAGGAGGTCGGTGGGATGCCCCTCTGCGGACGGGGGGCGCACCCCCCGGTCCAGGATCCGGACCAGCGCGGCCTCGTCCAGGACGCCCCGGGAGGTATCCACCGCGAGCGCATCGTGGCCGGCGTCCCGAAGGCCCCGGACCACCTGGGCACCGGAGGCCAGGGAGACCTCGCGCTCCCCCGAGACGCCGCCCATGAGGACCGCCACCCGGAGGGGAGGTGCGCCGTCCAGGCTCACCGGGCCCCCGTGAGGGTCCGGACCACGTCGAAGCGGGTGACGATCCCCTGGATCCCGTTCCCATCCCGAACCAGCACGGCAGGATTGCCACGGGTGAGGAGACGGGTCACATCGTCCACCGGCACCTGCTCGCCCACCACCGGGAAGGGGGGCTCCATGACCTCCTCCACCGCCAGGTCCAGGATGGACGGATCCTCCAGCACCCGCCCCATGAGGCTCCCCTCCTGGACGGAGCCCACGCAGGTGCCGTCCTGCATCACCGGGAGCTGGGAAACGTCGTGGGTGTTCATGGTGGAGAGGGCCATCCGCACCGAAGTGGTGGGACGAGCGGTGACGAGCTGGAGGGGGCCGTCCCCGCGTTCCGCCACCAACTCCGCCACACGGCGCCCCTCCCTGGGGGCGAAGCCGTTGGACCGGAGCCATTCGGGATCGTACTGCTTCGTGAGGTAGTGCTCTCCCCAGTCGCAGAGGATGGCCACCAGGAAGGCATCGGGATCGTCCAACTCCCGGGCCCGCTCCAGGGCGGCGTGGACGATGAGCCCTGATGAGCCTCCCACGAAGAGCCCCTCTTCCCGGGTGAGACGCAGCGCCATCTGGAAGGAGTCCCGATCGGAGACGGTGACGAAGTCGTCCACCATCTCCAGGTCCAGCGTGCCCGGGAGCTTGTCACTCCCCAGCCCCTCCACGGCGTAGGGCGTCCCCTCGGGGATTTCCCCGGTATGGAAGTAGGGGGCCAGGATGGAGCCCACCGGGTCCACGCCCACCATCTGGAACTCGGGATTCTGCTCCTTCAGGTAGCGGGAGGTCCCGGTGATGGTCCCCCCCGTTCCGGCACCCGCGAAGAGGTGGGTGATCCGCCCCTCCGACTGCTCCCAAAGCTCCGGACCCGTGCTCTCGTAATGGGCCTGCGGGTTCGCCGGATTGTAGAACTGGTCGGCCACGATGGCACCGGGAATCTCCGCGGCGATGGACTTGGCCTTCTGGGTGTAGTGCTCGGGGTGCTCCGGAGGCACCGCCGTGGGGGTGATGACCACCTCGGCCCCGAAGGCCCGGAGCAGCTTCACCTTCTCCTGACTCATCTTGTCGGGCATGGTGAAGATGCATCGGTACCCGCCGGTCACCGCCGCCATGGCCAGGGCGAGCCCCGTGTTGCCGGAGGTGGCCTCCACGATGACGCCTCCGGGACGGAGACGCCCGTCCCGCTCCGCCGCCTCCACGATGGCCCGGCCGATGCGGTCCTTCACCGAGCCCCCCGGGTTCATGAACTCGCACTTCCCGTAGACGGGCGTGCGGACTCCCCGGGTCACCTGGTTGAGTCGGACCAGGGGGGTCCATCCCACCAGCTCCATGACGTTGTCGTAGGGCCTGCGATGTCGTTGGGACATGAGTTCCTTGGATCCCGGGGGATCAGCGCTCCCCGGCAAGCCGGCGGGGCGTGGGGGAAGTCAACGCTCCTCGGAGGACCGGGGGCGCGTGGAAAAGTGGACGGGGAGAGAGGCCCACATCCGTACCCGCTTGCCGTTCCGGCGGCCGGGCTGGAAGCGGAGATCCCGAGCCCCGGCCACGGCAGCCGAGTCCAGCCCCAGGTGCCCCGAGGTCTCCACCACCTCCACCGAGTCCACCTCCCCGGTCTCGGAGACCCGCAGGCGGAGGAGGGTTGTGCCCTCCACCCCTTCGTCCCAGAGCCCGATGGGGTAGTCGATGGGCGCTTCCCCATAGAGCGGGGTGGGCTGCTCCAGGTCGGCTCCCTGTCCACACCCGACCAGGAGGAGGAGCGCGGCCACGAAACCGACACGGAGCGACCCACCCGCCCCCAACCGGATCCAGGGAGCGGACCCGGGAGACGGCCGGCAGGACGACCGGTGAGACGAAGATGGAGGGAGGGCAGATTCGCAGGGCATCATTTATCTTCGGTAGCCGCCTCACCTGAGGCGCCGGGGGATACGGAATGTGGAGCCCGAGACCGGACACGGGCCCGGGCCTCTCCGGCCAACTCGGCCAGGAGATTCAGAGCTTGGAGGGGCGTGGTCTGTTCCAGGTCGATCTCCTTAAGTCGGGTCACCAGCGGGTCCTCCCCTCCCTGGAAGAGGGAGAGTTGGTCCAGGGGCGGCGTCGAAGGTGGGCGGTGGGCCCCGGTACGGCCAAGCCCCTCGCCTCCTCCGGAGTGGGTGCCCTCGAGTTCTTCCAGGAGTTCGGAGGCTCGGGCCACCACCACCGGGGGAAGCCCTGCCAGTCGGGCCACCTGGATCCCGTAGGATCGATCCGCGCCTCCTGTCTCCAGGCGGCGGAGGAAGACGATCTCCTCTCCGGCCTCCCTCACTGCCACGTTCATATTCTTCACCCCGGCGAGAAGATCCCCGAGCTGGGTGAGCTCGTGATAGTGGGTGGCGAAAATGGTCCGGGCTCCGAGGCGCTCGTGGAGGTACTCGGTTACTGCCCAGGCGATGGATACACCGTCGTAGGTGGAAGTACCCCGTCCGATCTCGTCCAGGAGGACGAGGCTCCGGTCCGTCGCCCCGTGGACGATGGCCGCGGTCTCGTTCATCTCCACCATGAAGGTGGACTGCCCCCGGGCCAGGTTGTCCGACGCCCCCACCCGTGTGAAGATCCGGTCACAGAGGGGGAGGGCCGCCTCGTCGGCAGGGACGAAGGACCCCATCTGGGCCAGGAGCTGGATCAGTCCGACCTGGCGAAGCACCGTGCTCTTCCCCGCCATGTTGGGCCCGGTGAGGACCACGATCCAGCCCTCCCGATCCAGCACCAGGTCATTGGGAATGAACTCCTCCCGGGGCATCATGGTCTCCACCACCGGGTGGCGGCCGGCGCGGATCTCCAGGTCGAACCCGGTGTGGAGACGGGGCCGTACATACGCCTGCCGCTCCGCCACCTCCGCCAGGGTCGCCAGGACATCCAGGGAGGCCACGTCCGCTCCTGCCCGCTGCAGTCGGCGGACCTCCCCCCCGACCCGGCGGCGGAGTTCCTGGAAGAGTTCGGTTTCCAGGGCCAGAATCCGGTCCTCTGCGCCGGTGACCTTCTCTTCCCACTCCTTCAGCTCCGGGGTGAAGTACCGCTCGGCGTTGGCCAGCGTCTGTTTCCGTACGTAGTCGTCGGGGACCCGGTCCAGGTTGGACTTGGTAACCTCCAGGTAGTACCCGAACACCCGGTTGAAGCCCACCTTGAGGGAGGAGATCCCGGTACGCTCCCGTTCCCGGGTCTGGAGGGAGGCGATGAAGTTCCTGGCGCCGTCCCGGACGGCCCGCAGGTCGTCCAGCTCCTCTGAGAACCCGACGCGAATGACGCCTCCGTCCTGGAGGCTGGGCGGTGCATCCTCGGCGATTCCCTGGCGAATCACTTCCGCCACGTCCTCCAGCGGGTCCATTTCCAGGGTGAGATTCCGGAGAAGGGTGCTTTCCACCGACCGCCCTGCAGCCCGGAGTTCCGGGAGAAGCGAGAGGGAGTGTCCAAGGGAGCGGAGTTCCCGGGGGCTCACCCGTCCAGCCGCCACCTTCGCCGCCAGACGCTCCAGGTCGTGGACACCCTTCATTCCCTTTCGCAATTCCACCCGCAATGGCCGCTCTTGGACCAGCTCCTCCACCGCGTCCTGGCGCCGCCAGATCTCGTCGGGGACCAGGAGGGGGCGCAGGATCCATCGGCGCAGAAGGCGCGCGCCCATGGAGGTAACGGTTTGATCCAGGACGGAAACCAGGGTTCCCCCCTCCTCTCCCCCCCGGAGCGGCTCCACCAGCTCCAGGTTCCGCCGGGTCATCTCGTCCAGGAGCATCTCCCCCCCGGGACGGAGGATCCGGGGGGGCTGGAGATGCCCGGTCCCTGAGGGCTGGATCTCTCCCAGATACTGGATGAGGGCCCCGGCGGCCCGGATCAGGGACGCGTCCCCGGGCTGGAACCCCAGCCCGTCCAGCGACTGGACCCGGTAGTGGCGAAGGAGGGCCTCCTCCCCGGAAGCCTCATCGAAGATCCAGTCATCCCTGTAGGTGCGCGGGATCCTGTCCTCCGCCTGGTGTCGCCGCCCTGCCTCTTCCATCTGTCGTGGGAGAAGGAGTTCGGCGGGCTCCAGGCGTCCCAGCTCCGGACCCAGTTCTCCGGAGGGGATCGCCTGCAGGAAGAGCTCCCCCGTGGAGAGGTCGGCAGCCGCCAACCCCACATCGCGGGGCGGGCCACCGGCGGGGGACAACACGGGCCCGCCTGGGGGTGGGGCCAGGACCACCAGGAAGTTGTTTCGTCCGGCCCTCAGAAGGGTGTCGTGGAGAACGGTGCCGGGGGTGACCGTCTCCACCACCTCCCGTCGGACGATCCCCTTGGCCTCCGAGGCGTCCTCCACCTGCTCACAGATCGCCGCCCGGCGACCCATCCTCACCAAGCGGGAGAGATACTCCTCCAATGCCTTCGCCGGGACTCCCGCCATTGGGACCTGGGCTGCGGCACCGTTGTTCCGGGACGTCAGGGTGATCCCCAGGAGCCGGGAGGCGTCCCGGGCATCCTGGTGGAATAGCTCGTAGAAGTCCCCCACGCGGAAGAAAACAAGGGCGTCCCGATGCCGGGACTTGGCGTCCCGCCACTGCTGCATCAGGGGGGTGTCGTCCGAGGGAGCCATCGCACCAGGGGTCGGGGAACCGGAGGCGACGCCGGTTCATTGGAAGGCGGCTGAAAACGCAGGGGGCCCTTGAGAAGGCCGCTGAAGAAGTACGGTAGCCCCTGTCGGGAGCGCCAGGGGCCCGAATCCCAAGCGGACCGAAGACCAAGGCAGGCCCCCTGCCGCCCCAACCCGGCAGGGGAAGTGGGGTTGGGGTCCTGGGTCTGCAACGATATCCGGAGCCGCTTCCCCGATCAACCGGCGAAGGGGATAGAGAACCATTGACGGCGGGAACGGGATGTTGAGAGTTGGGGCAGAATCGTGTCACGGGGCGGGCGCCAAAGCGGACCGACCCCGCGTTCCGGCTCGAGACTGCGGAGGTCCCTCTCACATGTGGCTCCCCGTCTTCCTCCTGCGGACCCAGACGGTGGTGGAGTATGTAGCCCTCGCACCCCGGCTCCAGGGAGTTCGGGACCTGTTCTACGGCCTGGAGCAGACCATCCGCCAGAACCCCCTGGAGACGACAGGGGTCATCCTGGCCCTGCTGCTTCTCTACTTCCTGGTGGCCCGGTTCAACTCCCTCTGATCGCACCCCGGCGGCGCCCAGCCATCGCGGGTCGAGGCCGGGGCACGACGCCCTCCAGCACCGAGGCGGAAATGTCGCTCCTCACTTTTCACCGTGGACTCATCACCGTATCCATCGTCTTCTGCGTCGGTTACGGGATGTGGGAGGCTGCCCGGTTTCTCCGCGTGGGGGCGGGCAGCCACCTCCTGGTGGGAGGGCTCTTCCTCTTCCTGGGCATCGGGCTGGCCTGGTACCTGGCCCGCCTCAACCAGATCCTGGGGTATTCCCCCAGGGAGGAGTAGAAGGACGGGCCCGGTTCTGCCCTGAGGCAGCTTCGTCAGGCGGTCCGGTCGAAGGGATCGGCGGCGAAGGCGGCCCGGAGCAGGGGATGCTTCTTCCAGAGGTAGAAACCGATGGACAGGACCGCCAGGAGGTTACCCACGGCGATGGTCCACCAGGCCAGGGGACCCAGGAGGAACTCGGCCACCACCGCCAGGAGCCCTAGAAAGAAGGCCTCGAAGGCCACGAAGAGGAGGACGGCCCCCAGGATGAGCGCCGGGGTCCGCTCCGCCTCCACCGTAATGGCCGCGGCCACCAGCCCCACGACAGAGAAGGCCAGGAGGTGGAGGACCGTGTACCCTGCCACCGTCCAGAGATTCACCTCCACCATGGCCAGGTCCGAGGCGCCCAGGAAGATGGCCGACCCCAGGGCTGCCGGTGTGAAGAGGGGGCGTCCCTGGGCCGAATCCACCACCAGGAACCACACCGCCACGGTACCCGCCCCCACGAGCCCCGCCACCAACCCCTCCCGAACGATGCGGTGGTCCGCCAGGGCCTCCCACCAGGTGACGGCCCGAACCGCCCCGGTGAAATGGAGGTATCCCATGATGGTCACCCCGGCCATGAGGTTCCCCACCAGGACCTCCACCCACCCCAGTTCTGCCACCACATCGACCCCGGTGACCCCCATGCTGGTGAAGAAGACCAGGTCGAAGAGGATGAACCCCACCAGGAGCCCCAGGAGGAGGCTGGGGGCAACCTCCATCTTCTTGAGGGTCCAGGCCGAAACGACCCCCACCACCACGAAGGCGGCATAGTGGAGGAGGGTGTAGAGGGCGATGGCACCCGGCCGACCCTCCAGCCCCTCCACCCCGAGGAGGGAGTGGGCCAGGAGGCCCGGCGTGCGGAAGGGCGCACCCTGGGAGGCATCGATGATGAGGAACCAGAGGGCCATGACGGTGGCTCCCACGATGCCGGCCACGAGGCCCCGGACCCAATTCTTCTCCGCAATCATTCCCTTCCTCCTCGATCCTGTGATCCCGTATCCCCTTCCGCCACCCGGGGACCCGGGTGCCCCGCCTCCCTCGACTCGAGGTATCGCCTCAGGACGTATATCCCGACTCCAAGGGTCAGGAGGATGGGAACGGACGCCACCAGGAGCCCGCCCCAGAACATCCCCACCATGAGGGGATCATGATGATCCATCGTTTCCTCCTACCGGAACTCCTGGATGACGACAAGGATGAGGATAAAGATGAGGGGAATCGGCACCGCCGCCAGGACCCACAGCTTTTTCGGCTCGAATCGGAGGTGCATGTAATAGAGCGCCACCAGGAGGGCGCTCACCAGGGAGATGGTCACCAGGAGGAAGATGGACATCCACTGGGGCATCCCGACCAGGGAGACCCCCACCTTGGCGAACATGAGGACGGCGAGAACCCCCCAGATGAACATGTATGGGGGCGAGGCGTGCGCTTCGTTCTGCATGACGGACCCTCCTTCCGATCCTCAGATCAGATAGACGATGGTAAACAGGACAATCCACACCAGGTCCACGAAGTGCCAGTAGAGCCCCATGATCTCCACCCCCCCCACGTTGCTCGAGGAGTAGGCGCCCCGACTCGCCTTGATGAAGACGAAGATGAGGCAGAGGACCCCGATGCTCACGTGGAGGCCGTGGAAGCCGGTCATGAGGTAGAAGGTGGAGCCGTACAGGGGGCCGCCACCGGCGGCGTACGCCTGGGCGTCGGGAACGAAGCCGTCGCGGAAGAGGTGGATGTACTCGTATACCTGGACGCCCACGAAGGTGGCCCCCAGGACGATGGTGGCCAGGAGCCAGAGCTGGAGCCCCTTCTGGTCATCCCGCTCCACCGCCGCAAACGCCTTTACCATGGTCACCGAAGAGCAGATGAGGATGAAGGTGTTGACGGCCGTGAGGGGGACGTTCAGGACCTCACCGGGAGCGGCGAACTGCTCCGGGTTGGCGAAGCGGAGGATGACATAGGCCCCGATGAGGGAGGTGAAGAACATCACCTCCGACAGGAGGAAGACCCACATCCCCAGCTTCAGGTTGTAGACCCCGAAGCCCGGCTCCGGGCGGGTCTCATCGAGGGGCATGGCGGCCGCGTGGTTCATCTTCATGCCTCCTCTCCGTGGGCGATGGGTTCGGGATCAGGCGCAGGCCCGGATCGGGCACCTGGCGGCTCCGTCTGGAGAAGGAAGTCCTCTTCCGACTCGGGAGAGCTGTACTCGTAGGGTCCCCGGTACACCACCGGCATCCGCTCGAAATTGCCGTGGGGAGGAGGCGAGAGGGCGGACCACTCCAGGGAGTTGGCCTTCCAGGGATTGGGGCCCGCCTTCTCCCCCTTCCACATGGACCAGAGGAAGTTGAAGGCCCAGAGGAACTGGAACGCCACCAGGGCGAAGGCCGACCAGGTGATGAAGACGTTCCAGAACTGGATCTCCGCCAGATAGGCGTACTGGGTGGTGTCGTACAACCGGCGCATCATCCCCTCCAGCCCGAGGCCGTGCATGGGGAAGAAGACCAGGTTGTAGGTGAGGAAGGTCCCTGCGAAGTGGATCTTGTTCAGCGTCTGGTTCATGAGACGCCCGAACATCTTCGGGAACCAGAAGGAGATCCCGGCGAAGATGGCGAAGAGGCTCCCTCCGAAGAGGACGTAGTGGATGTGGGCCACGATGAAGTAGGTGTCGTGGATCTGGATATCCACCGGGGCGGAGGCCATGAAGATCCCCGAAAGCCCGCCCACGATGAAGAGGGAGACGAACCCGACCCCGTACAGGAGGGGCGGGTGGAAGTGGATGTTCCCCTTCCAGAGGGTCCCCAGCCAGTTGAACACCTTGATGGCGGACGGGACCGCGATGATCATCGTGGTCACCATGAAGGTGGTCCCCAGCATGGGGTTCATCCCGCTCATGAACATGTGGTGACCCCAGACGATCCATCCCAGGAAGGCAATGGCGATGATGGCCAGCACCATGGCGTGATAGCCGAAGACCGGCTTCCGGGCCCCATTTGCGATGACCTCGGAAACGATCCCGAAGGCCGGCAGGATGAGGATGTAGACCTCGGGGTGTCCGAAGAACCAGAAGAGGTGCTGCCAGAGGAGGGGTTCCCCCCCGCCTGCCGGCAGGAAGAAGGTCGTTCCCAGCGTCTGGTCCGTGAGGAGCATGATGAGGGCGCCGGCCAGGATGGGAATGGCCAGCAGGACCAGGATGGAGGTGACGAAGAGGGCCCATACCGTAAGGGGAAGACGGAACCAGGTCAGTCCGGCGGCCCGCATGTTGATCACCGTGGTGATGTAGTTCACCGCCCCGGCGATGGAGGAGAAGCCCAGGATGAAGAGGGAGGCCAGCCAGAGCTGCTGGCCCAGGTAGACCCCGGTGTACTCCCCCGAGGCCGAGAGGGGGGCATAGGCCGTCCATCCCGCCCCTGCGGCACCGCCCTCCACCCAGAAGCTGGCCAGCATCATGAATCCCGCCGGCACCGCCAGCCAGAAGGACAGCATGTTGAGGCGGGGGAACGCCATGTCCGGCGCCCCGATCTGGAGCGGAATGAGCAGGTTGCCGAACACCCCCACCATGAGGGGCATGATGGCGAAGAAGATCATGAAGGTGCCGTGCATCGTCACCATGGCATTGTAGAATTCGGGGAGGATGATCCCCCCCGGCGCCATGGTGTCGGGGAGGATCCCTCCCCCCGGCATGGGCTGGCCCGGAAAGGCCAGCTGCCAGCGAATCATGGCCGCCAACGTTCCTCCCAGGAGGAGGAAGAAGAGGCTCATGAGGAGGAACTGCTTCGCGATCATCTTGTGATCGGTGGAGAAGATGTACGTGCGGAGGAAGGAGGGCTCGTGATGGTGGTGCTCCCCCGCGTAGCCGGTCATCCGATAGTCCTTCATGGATCCCGTGGCGCTCATCGTCCGCCCCTCCCGGCCTCGTCGGCCCCCGACCCGTTGTCATCCTCACCCGGAGACCGCGCCGCCAGGTTCTCCTGGCTCGTCCCGGAACGAAGAGCGATCTGCTCCGACTCCCATGCCTCGAACTCCGCCTGGGGAAGCACCTGGATGGTCCCTCGCATCCGATAGTGCCCGATCCCGCAGAGTTCTGCGCACCCGAGGGTGTACTCTCCCGGCTCGATGACCTCGAACCAGACCGGCATCCGCATCCCCGGCACGGCGTCCTGCTTCACCCGGAAGTCGGGGACGAAGAAGGAGTGGATGACGTCCTCGGCCTCGAGGTGGACCAGGACCGGACGGTTCACCGGGACCTGCACCCGGTTGGTGAGGGTGAAGTCGTCGTCGGTCCCGAACTCGCCGTCGGCTCCCGCGTAGGTGGTGATCCACTCGAACTGTCGAGCCGTCACCAGGACCTCATACGGGTTGTCGGGGAAGTGGGCCGGGTCCTTGATCTGGTCCCAGAGCCCCTTGCTCATGAGCGCCAGCGCCAGGACGATGACGAAGGGCACCGTGGTCCAGATCACCTCGGCCTTCACGCTTCCATGGACATAGGCGGCCTTCCGCCCCTCCTTCCGGCGGTAGCGGATGAGGAACCAGATGAGGGCACCCTCGGTGATCACGAAGACCAGCCCGGTGATGACGAGGATGATGTAGTAGAGGCGGTCGATATCGGGACCGAAGGTGCTGAAGCTGGGGTCGAGCAGCCAATTCATTCGCGTCCTCTCCTCGTCCAGGTGCGGTGCGGCGTTTCTCCAAGGAGCCCCGGGGCCGGGGGAAGGGACCGAAGCCCCTCCCCCCGGAGACCGGACCGGTCAGCGGCGATCCGTGGAGGCGGCGTGGGTGTGCCCGGCATGGTCCCCGCTTCCGCCATGGGCATGTCGACCCAGGTGGACCAGGAGTGGGTTGTGGTAATGGGGGTCGATGGGGTCCGCCATGGGCACCTGCGCCGTGGCCAGCATCCCTTCGTTGAAGGTGAAGGTCACCTCCGCCGTCTCACCGGTGGTCACGGTGACCCGCTGCTCCTGGGTCCCCAGCCGGGAGTGCCAGGCCTCGATGACGTAGTCCCCCGGAGGGAGGTCGCTGAGGTCGAACCCACCGCCGTCACCGGACACCGAGTGGTAGGGGTGCCCCACCACGCCGACGTAGGCCAGCATCCACCCATGGACGTCGCACCGGACGGGGATCATGACCTCGGGCTGGGCGAAGGTCCGGTTGGTGTCCATGTTCACCGGCTGACTGAAGTTGAAGGGCCGGTTGACCTGTGGAGTGGCGTTCACGTTGTGGAGGAGTCCGTCGGAATTCCGGAAGGTGAGGGTCTGGTTCGCCATGACCCCCGAGACGTGGGGCAGGTACTTGCAGCCGTACTGGTCCACCAGGGTGGCCTCGGCGGGAACGGGGAACTGCATGTCCGCCAGCCCCTCCTTCACGTAGACGAAGACATCGGCCAGGTGGCCGCCCCGAACTCGGACCAGCTCCCGGACCGGGGCCTCGTCCCAGCGCTCCAGGCAGTCGGGCTCCGAGGCCATGTCAATGGGCTCGGGGGCAGGGGGAGTCCCCTCGAACATGACCATCCCCCGGACATTCCCGGCGGTGGCCACGTCGAAGGGCATCTCGGTCACAGAGGGGGCGGCCCCGGGGGCGGTGTCGTCCCCGCCGCAGGCCACGGCGCCCATAAGGAGGACGGCAGGAATCAGGATCTTGGCGGTGGTCATTCGCATGGTTGTCGTCCGCATGGTTTTCGGGTACATGGTGGTCAGACCTCGTCTTCAGAGTGGGGGTGGGGGTGGGGGTGGGTGCCGGTGGGTTCGGGGCTGCCGCTTCCGGCGCCGGGGAGGGGTCGGTCGGCCCTGGGATCTCCCTCAGCCTCCCGCTCCCGTCGCTGGGCCCGGGCCACAACCAGGAGGCCCATCCCCCCGGTGAGGAGGAAGGCCACGAGGGGCGCAACAAAGGTGGTGGCAGGTACCTCCTGCTCCAGGTGGATGAAGAACCAGGAGCTGATGGAGCCCCGGGTCCCCTCTTCCGAGTTGTCTCCGTCCCAGGCGAAGAAGGCCACCGGGATGGAGACCCCCTCTTCGAACTGAAGGACTCCAGCGCCGTCCTCTGTAAGGAGGGGACGGCGGAGGAGGAGTTGCCACTCTCCGGCCTCCCAGTGGGAGTCGGTGACCAGGACACCCTCATCCAGGGGCGCGATTTCCCGCATCCCCCGGGCGGTGGCTCTCTCGGCCCCGGCCTGGTCGCTCCGCCACTGCCAGAGATAGACCGGATTCCTTGCGTCTCCCATGAGGAAGTAGGGACGGTCCATCCCCGTGGGGATGGTGGGTGGAAACTGCACGGCGAACCGGTCGGGGCGCTCCCCGGGCTCCACCGGATCCCCCTCCCTGGGCTCCATGACCTCCAGGACCCTCTCCTGCCAAGCCATCCAGGCCGGATCGGGACTTCGGGACCGATCGTTCCAGGATAGGCGGAGGGCCAGGTCCTCCCCGTCGTGCATGGCCTGGATCCAGACTCCACTCACCGCGGGGTCGAACCACCGGGGGGAGATGATGATCTGGCCCACCAGGGGCACGTAGAAGGGCTCCACCTCCTCCCACCGCTCATCCCCTACCGAGGAGGGCACCTCCCCCGGGTCGGCCCGCTCCGCCCGGATCACCTCCCGGATGCGAGGCGTCCGCTCAGGGGAGAGGCTGCGGACGTAGTGGGCCAGGCTCCAGAGCTGATCCTGGGTCATGAACCCGGCGTCGATGAGGTCGGAGTTGGCCGGCATGGGGGAGCCGTCGAGGCCGGTGAGGAGGGCCCGGTAGATGTCCTCGACCGTGGCGCCTCCGCTGAACATCCAGTTCTTGGTCAGGTCCGCGGGACGGGCGGGAAACCCCCAGTCGTCCTCCAGCTCCGGGACCGAGGGCCCATCTCCGCGCCCCGCGCCCCCATGACACTGCCAGCACTCGATGGAATCGTAGAAGAGGCGTCCCTCCGCCAGCCGCTCATCGCTCACCCGCCCGGGCCGGCCGAACTCCACGGACTGGGGCGCCGGAAGGGTCTCGAAGGGGGGGTAGAAGCTCTTGAGGTAGGCCACCAGGGCTTCCCGCTGGCGACGGGGGAGCTGGCTCTCCCATCCAGGCATGGTGGTTCCGGGCATCCCCTTGTTGATCACGTGGAGGATGTCCTGGTCGGTGGGGATCTCCCCCCCGGGGGTAGTGCGGATCTGGTAGAGGCCGCGGGTGAAGTCCCGGGGACGGGGGAGCATGTACCCGGCGGCGGGTCCGTCTCCGGCCCCGTCCCACCCGTGGCACGCGGCGCACCAGCGGTCGTACACCTCCTTCCCCAGGGCCAGGTCACCGTCCTGGGCATGGAGAGCCGAGGGGAGACCGACCAGGGTCAGGAGCAGGATCGGAAGGAGGGCGGAGAGGAGCCGGCCCGGCCTTGGACGAGGGGCGACCATCAGTGTTCCTCCCAGGTGCGGGGCGAGAGCCCGGCCTGTTCGTAGAGGAAGAGGGTCACCGCCCAGACCTCCTCCTCGGTGAAGAAGTCCTCCCAGGCCGGCATGGCGGAATTCCAGGGGGCTCCCTCCCGGGGGAGCCCTGGGCCTCCCTTGGCGATCCGCCAGAAGACGTAGCTCTCGGTGAGCTGGGCGATGGTGCTCCCGCCCCGGAGGGCGAGGGGGGCGGGCTGATACCCGTGGGCCCAGTGTCCCTGACCATCCAGGTAGTCTCCGTGACAGGCCATGCAATTCTTGTAGTAGAGCTCGAGGCCGATCTGGTAGGCCTCCGCTTCCCGACCCTGCGCCCGGAGGGGATTCTCCAGCCCATCGAGGCGGAGGGTCTCCCCCCGGAAGGTGATCTGGCTGGGGGGGGCGGGGTGGACGGATCGGAGCCCGGCCGGGGCGGTGATCTTCGGCCGGACGGTGTCGTAGGTCATGAAGCCCACCAGGACGGGAAGGGCCACCAGGAGGGCGATCCGGACCCGGCGCTTCTCCGGCCGGACCAGGGTCTCCTGGATGGGCCGCTTGAACTCCCGCCACCGCTCCTCGTTGTCACTCACCCAGACCAGGACCCCTACCGCCACGGTGAGCATGTACTGGACAATTACGCTGGACGGAACCGGAGCGCTGGCGATCCCGATGAGGGGGGGGATGTAGGGTATCCCCCACTTGATGAGGACATAGGACGCAAGCAGGACCAGCAGCGCCTGCCAGAACGGTTGTCGGAGAAGGTCTCTCATGGGTACCCCATCAGTGGAGTCCGCTCAGGTACCGAACCAGCGTCTCGATCTCGTCCGGCGTGAGGATCTCGCCGTAGTTGGGGGGCATGATCCCCGCCATGTCCTCGTAGCCCTCGGCGATGACGGCCTCGGGGTCCAGGATGGCCAACCGGAGCTCCGCCTCCGAAAGGCGGGCCCCGATCCCGTCCATGGGCGGTCCGATGGGACCCCCCTCACCGCCCACCTGGTGGCACATGACGCACTGGGCCCGGAACACGTCCGGCGCGTCGGCCAACTGGGCCGCTCCCGGCTCGGGGGCGGGGGGTGGAGCGGGAGCCGTGGCCGCTCCCGGCTCATCGGGAATGTCCGCCGCCGTCACCGTGACCTCTCCCCCTGCGGCCTGGAGGAAGGCCACCATGGCCCAGATCTGGGGCTGGGAGAGGGCCCGGTCCGAGGGGGGCATGATGGGGGGATAGTCATCCACGATGTGGTCGTTGGGACGGACCAGGGCCTGGTACAGATACTCCTTGCAGTCCAGCCCCGGGACCCGGTCGGCGCAGCGCTCGCCGATAAGCCCCTCCCCCCGGTAGTCCGTGAGGAGGTTGGGCCCCCGGGCTCCTGGACTCTCCGAGTGACAGGCCACGCATCCCCCGGCGCCTCGGTAGATGGATTCTCCCGCCTCCACCAGCTCCTCCGGGGTCACCTCGGCGCCGAAGGCGATATCCATCGGCACCTCCGATTCCACCTGGGGGATGACGCTGGCCACCACGGTATACGCCGCCAGGGTCACCAACACCACCAGCACGATCTTCAGGTCCACGGACGACATGCGGCCGGCCTCCTCAGGTTCCAGGAACGGGTTGGAGTCCCGGATCAAGTCCCGGATCGAGGCCCGGGTCCGACGCGTCCCCGTCCCCCTTGAGGGCCAGGGGGCCAAGGGCCGGATCCACCTCCTCCTCGGGTACCAGCTTCGACTTCTCCACCAGGCCACCGAGCCAGAAGATGAAGGCGATCATGGCCAGGAAGATGAGGGTGCAGACGCTGATCACCTGGGCGGCGAAGCCCAGGGCCGGGGTAGCGGCGTGCTCGCTGGTGTCCCGCATCACCTCCCAGACGTGCCAGTGCTGACGGATCCCGCTCCGGGCAAAGCCCATGAGCCCCATGAGCCAGGTGAAGGTCACCATGAGGACGAAGAGGGCGTACATGGCCCGGTCGGGCATCTCCCCCCACCGGATCTCCCCCCGGGATGTCGCACCCCGACTGATGAGGACGTCCAGGACCAGGACCGCCACGATGGTGAAGAGGACCGCCAGCACCTGGTAGACCGAGAACCCGATCCGCACGATGGCGGGGACGAAGTAGCCGTAGACCCCATAGAAGAGGATCACCACGGTACAGACCGCCATCAGGATCCCCTGGGTCAGGGTCCCGGTGCGGGCCCAGGGGACCACCGGCACCTTGTTCGCCCTCCGGTACATGAGGAAGGAGAGGAAGGTGGTGAGGATCATGGCGTTCACCGCCGTGTTCTTCGCGCTCATCACCCCCAGGACGCCCAGGAAGGGATGGTGCGTTCCCCCCATGGCCGCCAACTCCTCACGGTTCGCGATGATGGAGTGCGGGGTGGCCCAGACGATGAACCCGAGGATGAGCACCGCCAGCATCCACTTGGTGTACGGGGCGAAGCGCTCCCCACCGGGAATCCGGCCCAGCCCGATCCACAGGTAGTAGTTGGCCGCCAGGAAGAGGACGCCGATGAGGAAGGCCTGGACGATCCAGAGCCAGCTCATGAAGCCGCCCATCATCGTGATGCCCATCTGCTGGTTGTACTCGTAGATCTCCCGGCCCAGGTAGTAGCCGGCGAAGGGGAGGACGAGGAAGGTGCCGATGGCGATGAGGTTCCCCACGTACCCCATCCAGTCGTAGTGGGCCCGCTCCTCGGGGGTCTTCGCCTTCAGGAACCGATACGCCGCATACGCTGCCACGATGGAGCCGCCGAACACCGCGTTGGCGATGAGGCGATGGATGTTGATGGGCATCCAGGTGGCGTTGGCAAAGGCGCTCCAGAACTGGACCTGTGCCGGGGCCGTGTCGGGGGTCACCTCTCCCGGCGGGCTCATCATGTACGTCAGCCAGGAGTTGGCAATGAACATGACGATGGTGCCCCACACGTTCAGAAGGATCCCCATCCCCCAGTGGGCGAGCTTGGCCCGACCCTTCTTCCACTGGTCCCACCCGTAGTAGTAGATGTAGAGGGTGGCGGACTCGAAGAAGAAGAGGGCGGCGTAGAGCCACATGGAGAAGCGGAAGATCTCCGAGAGGTAGGCCCACAACCCCGGATACAGCGTGGTGAGGAGGAAGAGAAGGAGTCCGCCCCAGATGGCGGTGGCGCTGTAGGCCACCAGGAGGAGCCGGGTGAACTCCCGGGCCAGCCGGTCGTAGCGCTCCTGCTTCCCCCAGATCCCGATGGCCTCGGCGATGACCGCGAACATGGGGACGCCCAGGACGAAGGCGGCGAACATGAGGTGCACCTGGGCCGCGATCCACACCGCGACCCGGCTCCCCACCAGGGGAAAGTCCTGGCCGTACATGGGAGGGGTGTACCCCTGGGCGGCCAGGGGCCAGGCCACCAGCGCCGTGACCGCTACCGCCAGGAATCCGGCCCCCAGGGCCCGGGGGGAGAAAACTCCGATCCGCCCGCTCATGCCTCCTCTCCGCGTCGGAGGAAGAAGGGAAGTCGCTTCGAGAAGTCCACCGGCATTTCCCGCCGTACCTGGGCCATCACCTCCTCGTCCACCTGGAGATGGCCCCGCTCCCGGGCGAAGGTCTCCACACGGGCCATGACCACCCCCCGGACGAAGCTGGGGACCCGGTCCATCTTCTTCCGGGCCCCGGGGGTCCAGGTGAGGGTGGCCTGGTGGGCGGC
The DNA here is from genome assembly GCA_007695225.1 of Gemmatimonadales bacterium. Classification (GTDB taxonomy): domain Bacteria; phylum Gemmatimonadota; class Gemmatimonadetes; order Longimicrobiales; family Gaopeijiaceae; genus T3Sed10-66. The sequence goes on along the minus strand of REED01000075.1, from coordinate 220 downwards.
CCCATAGGTCAGCGCCCCCGGAGGCTCCACCACCGCCTCCTCTCCGGTGGGCTCCCAGGCGCAGGAATCGTCAGGCCCCAGGAGGTCGCCGGTCTCGGCGTAGGCCCGGGCCCGGCATCCTCCGCATACTTCCCGGAATTCGCACCGCCCGCACTTCCCACCCGGCTCTCCATGGCGGAGGGACTGGAAGACGGGCGACTCCCGCCAGATCTCGCCGAAC
>REED01000052.1 GCA_007695225.1 Gemmatimonadales bacterium | reverse complement strand
AGCTACGTCGAGGGGAGCCAACGACCGAGGGGGCTCCCTGCCGCCCCAACCCGAAGGGAGAAGGGGGGGTGCGGCCCTGGATCTTCGTTGAAGCCCCTCACCGATGCTACCGCATCGCTGTCGGCGCCCCGCCTCGACCGGGCACCCAAGCGCGTCGCGCCTGGGTCGCGCAAGACCCCTTCCCGGTGGCCCCTCTACTTCTTCAACGGCCTTCTGGATTCTACTAGGTTAGAGTGCAGTGACGAGACGACCTGTGCCCCGACGGATGAGGCGTGGCGGTGACGCCCGGGTTCATGCCCCTGGTCAACCTCCAGTGTCAACACTTTCCCGCGTCAGACTGTCTTTGATATGGTGGTTGGTTGGGAAACCCGGCCGGAACCCGAGAGTTCCGACCAGCCCGGAACGCACAGTGAGACCACACTCCCAGGAGAGTTCAAGGATGGGCATTCGCACGATTCAACGATCCCTCTTCAGCGCCCTCATGCTGATGGTGGCCCTCCCCCTCTTCTTCGTCGCGGGCCCGCTCACCGTCGAGGGCCAGCAGGAGATCTCCGGAGTCATGGAGGAGCGACTCCTGGCCTTCGCAAAGGTCCACCTCGAGATTGCGGAGATCCGGGACGACCTCCATCAGGACCTGGCCCGCTACCACGAGGTGGACGGTCGGACGAGAGTTCGGCAGGCAGCCGACGCCAGGATCGAAGACGCCATGGAGGCCCACGGAGTCGAAGCCAGTGAGTACGAGGAGTTCATCACGGCCGTCAGCTTCGATGCGGAACTGGCCAGCGCATTCGAGGAAGCGCTGGCGCGAGCCCGGGAAGGCGCTGGGGAGGCCTGACACCGGTCCCGCGATGGATCCACCCGACCCACCGCCCTTCCGGTTCGCCATTCGCGATCGGGTTTTGTTCGATCGCATCGCCGACGAATCTCACCATATGACTGGAGTCTAGTCATGCCTCTTTTCGAATACGTCTGTCAGACCTGCGAGCACGAGTTCGAGGCCTTGGTGCTGGGTTCCTCGACTCCCTCCTGCCCGGCCTGCGGTAGCGAGAATCTCGAGCGTCAGATCTCTCGGCCGGCCATCAAGTCGGACAACACCCGTGCGCTTGCGATGAAGGCGGCCAAGAAACGAGATCAACGGCTGGGTAGCGACCGGATGCACGAGCGGATCGAATACGAGGCCAGCCACGACGACTGACGTCGACTGGCCCCCAAAGCCCCGGAGATGGTCTTTGCCATCTCCGGGGCTTTTGACGTACCAGGGAATGCGCCGACAGCCGGAGCGGATCACCAGACAGGGAACACCCTGCGACGCAGGGCAGTAGGAACGTCATCGAAAGGAGTACCTGTACCGAGCTTGACGCACTCCGGCAGGAACGGATAGCTTGGCCTCCGCTTGGTTCGCTCGCTGAAACGACGGGGGCCGTCGGCAACTCGGGCCGGCAGCGTTCCCGGGAGGTTCTCGGGGCGAAATCAACCATTCGTTAAGAGAGGTATCGCCATGGGGCGGAATGTGAAGTTGGGTTTGTGGACGGCGGTGGCCGTGGCTGGTGTGCTGTACGTGGGAGGGGAGTGGACATCCCTTCAGGCGGCGGAATCCCCTGCGGCCCCCGTTGCCGGTGCCCAGGAGCTTCCCGATGGCGTGACTCCGGCCATGGTGGAAGCAGGTGAGTCCATCTACACCGGCGCCGGCGGATGCATGACCTGTCATGGGGTGGAAGGGGCAGGCACACCCATTGGCCCGGGCCTCGCTGATGGTGAGTGGCTGCACGGAGACGGTTCCTACGACTTCCTGGTGGAGATCATCGACACCGGCGTGATGCAGCCGATGCAGTTCGGTGTTCCCATGCTCCCCAAGGGTGGTACGCAGATCTCCGATGACGACGTGAGGGCAGTGGCCGCCTACGTCTGGACCCTTTCCCGCTGAGGTTGTGAGTCCGGCGCAAGGTCTCCGGGCGCACACCACAGCGGCACCTTCCTCCCGCCACCCCGGATTGAGTAGGCCCACCCGGGGTGGCGGGAGCCAGGGGCCCACTCGTGGCCCCAAACGGGCTTCCCCTGCCCGCGGAGTGATTCACCGGCTTCTCTCTGGCCGGCTCGCTCCTTTTCGTCGACGGGCAGTCCCAACGCGGGGCTGGACCCCCACGGCGTCTTGGCCCCCCCTCGCTTCATTTCCCCCCGGCCCCCATCCTTCCATGCCCATGCGGCCCTGCGAGTCGACTTCAGAGCCAGTCATGTCCGGGGGATGGACCGAACGCCTGCGGCATTCCAGGATGTGCTAGGCATCGCCAGACCTGCGCGTTCCCCATCTCGGGGATTCCAGAGACTCAACACCCACGTCGGAGGATGATCGGGATGGCCAAGGTGGAAGCTTCGGTACCCACGTCAGGTTCGGAGAGAATGGCCCGGTTCTGGGCTACCCTGGGACCAGGGCTCCTCTGGGCCGCCGCAGCCATCGGGGTCTCCCACCTGGTCCAGTCCACCCGGGCCGGCGCGGACGGAGGATTCAGCCTGGTCTGGATCGTCCTGGTGGCCCTCATCGTGAAGTACCCCTTCTTCGAGTACGGCCCGCGCTACGCCGCCGCCACCGGAGAGAGCCTGGTGGAGGGATACTACCGGCTGGGTCGGTGGGCGGTCTGGACCTACCTCATCATCACTCTGGCCTCCGCCGTCATCATCCAGGCGGCGGTCACCCTCTTCACCGCCTTCGTCTTCGCCAATGTACTGGGCGTTGACTGGTCCATGGCGGTGATGGGTGCCGTGGTCCTCACCGGATGTGGCCTGCTTCTCGGGATTGGACGCTTCGAGGCTCTGGACAAGACCATCAAGGCGGTGCTCCTGGTGCTGGCCATCTGCACCATCATTGCCGCGGTCTCCACCATTCCCCGGGCCTCGGAGGCCATCTTCACCCCCTGGCCCGTGGCGGACACGCCGAATATCCACTGGGTCTTCATCCTGGCCCTGGTGGGATGGATGCCCTCGGCCATCGACATCTCCGTCTGGAGCTCGCTGTGGACCCTGGCCAAGGACAAGTCCACCGGCGTTAAGGCCTCGGTGGGCGATGCCCTCCTCGACTTTCGCATCGGCTACTTCGGCACCGGCTTCATCGCCCTGTCCTTCCTTACGCTGGGAGCCACGGTCATGTTCGCCGCCGACGAGCGGTTCAGTCCCCAGGGCGCGGCCTTCTCCCTCCAGTTGGTGGACCTCTACTCGGCCACCCTCGGAGCTTGGGCCCGACCGGTGATCCTCATTGCCGTTCTCACCACCATGTTCTCCACCACCCTCACCGTGATGGATGGATTCCCCAGGGCCATCTCCCGCTCCTTCCGGGTCCTCCAGCACGGCATCGAGGAGTGGCCCGCCAGGGAACAGACCGGGCGCGGATACTGGGTGGTCCTGATCACCATCTCGGTCCTCACCGTCCTGGTCTTCCAGTTCTTCGCCGGAAACCTCACCACGATGGTGGACTTCGCCACCCTGGTGGCCTTCGTCACCGCCCCGGTCCTGGGATATCTGAACCTGAAGGCGGTGACCATGGGCACCGTCCCGGAACAGTTTCAGCCTGGCCCACGCCTCCGCCGGTTCTCGAATTTCGGGCTCATCCTGATGGGAGGGATCGCCCTCATCTTCGTGGTGAGCCTGGTCCTGTGACCCTGCGACGGACCTGGGCACGACCCACCCGCTTCGCGAAGGCTCGGTTCGAAAGGCACATACGCCCATGCGATCGATACTCTCTGCAGGAGGCACCGGAATGACGCGCTCCCTTTCCGCCGCGTTCGCTCTCATGACCCTCTCGCTGGTTGCGTGTGGGGAGGCGGATGGCCCCCCACCCGTCAGCGAACGTGGGGACATTTCCTCGGAGCGGCCGGCCGTCCTGGACCTCTGGGAGGCCGGAATCCCGGCCTTCGGCGTGTTCGTCCCGGACGAGCGACCCGCGGACGAGCGGGGACCCGATGGGGAACGCCTCCCGGCGATCTACACAGCGGAGGGTGGGGAGGCCCTGGCCCGGAATCCCCTCTACGACTACCTCTTCCTGAACCTGGAAGGACGGTATGAAGTGAGTGCGGTGGAAGCCATGGTGATGGGGGTTCGACGCTCGGGTGTCTCGTCACCCCCGGCGGTTCTCGTACGGATCCCCCCCATGAGCGAGGACGGCGAGGACGTGACCCGGGAGCGGGTTCATGAGATCCTGGCCCTGGGCGCCGACGGGGTGGTGCTCCCCCACATCCGGACCCCGGAGGAAGCCGAGACGGCGGCCGGCTTCTTCCAGGAAGCGGGGGCCGACGTCTGGTCCCCGGGCAACCGGGGGGGCAGGACCATCGTCATGCTCATGCTGGAGGATCCCGAGTCCGTGGCCCGAGCTGCGGAGTTCGCCCAGGTTCCCGGTTACAGCCTCCTGGCCTGCGGAATCGGTAGCCTCACCAGCGCCATGGGGGGAGATCGGGAAGGAGCGGAGGCGTGGAACCTCCATGTGCTTGAGGAAGCCACTGCAGCGGGACTTCCCGACATGATCACCGCCAACGCCAACAACGTCGAAGAGCGCCTGGAACAAGGGTTCCTGGCGCTCCTCATGGCCGGCCCCAACGCCGACGATGTGATCCGTACCGGACGGGCATTGGCCGGTCGGGAGTGAGCGCCTCGACGGGCGCCTTTCCCGACCGGCATTCGGTCAGCGGTCGAAGACCCAGACCGTCTGGGTCTTCATCTTCTGGGAGAGCCAGCCCTCGCCGGCCATGACCTCATCCCATTCGTCGGAGGTGTAGACCAGCGCCTGGGCAGGTACGCCGATGGGCCCCAGGTTCCACTGGCTTCCCCGCTCCGCCATGGGGACATCGGTATCCTCGACGACGAGGACCACGTCCAGATGGCTTTCGGTCTCCGGGCCCTCCAGGTCGAAGGTGCCCACGTACCCGACCTTGAGGAGGCTTTCGTCCGCCTCGGCGGATGTCCGGGCCCAGTCGGAGACCGACGTGCGCAGATCGAAGGTGGAAGAAGAATTGGAGACACTGTCCGACATGGTTCTCCCCCTGATGGATGGTGAAACGAATCTACTTCGTCACGCCGAAACCCTCTTGGGGTTCCGGGAATCTCTCCCTATATCGTTCCAGAACGGCGGCGCTGCGTCAAGTTCAACCCCCGTCCGCCCTTCCCGGACAGATTGTCCGCCCGCTCTTTGAACCCGATGGAGTCCCCATGAACACGAAGATCCTTCCTTCCCTCCTTATGCTGACCCTGCTCCTGGTCCTGGCGTCACCCAGGGGCGGCGAAGCCCAGTCCCCGGAGCGGTTCATCCGGATGGTGGAGCTCCTTGACCAGGGCGAGGTGGTGTTCGGCGCCTCCGTGCCCTACCGCAATGTCGAGGGGGCCGTGGCCATGTCCCGGAGTACCGACGCCGACTTTCTCTTCTACGACATGGAACACAGCACCTTCGATGTACCCCAGCTCCAGACCTTCCTTCAGTTCCTCCTGGATCCGGCCCGGATCCTGGCCCGGGGCCGTCCCGGGACCGACCACCCGGTCATGGTTCGGATCCCGGCCAACGGGCGGGAGATGAACCAGTGGATGATCAAGAATCTCCTGGACCAGGGGGTCCACGGTATCATCGCTCCGTTCATCGAGAACGGCGCCCAGGCAGAGAACGTGGTCCGGGCCATGCGCTACCCCCAGCCCCCGGGGGCAACCCACCCGGACCCGCCGGGAGAGCGGGGATCGGGGTCCGGGGCGGCCGTGCGCCTCTGGGGGGTCTCGGGAATGGAGTACCGCCAGCTCGCCGACCTCTGGGGACTGAGCCCCCGGGGCGAACTGCTTAACCTCATGCTCATCGAGAATGAGGAAGGAGTGCGGAACATCCGGGAGATCGCCCAGGTCCCCGGTGTCACCGTCATCGTCCCGGCTCCCGGCGACCTGAGTTCCTACTACTCCGGGGATCGGCAGAAGGTGGAGGCCGCGATCCAGACCGTACTGGCGGCCTGCCTGGAGTTCGACGTCCCCTGTGGGATCACCGCGGGGCCCAACGATGTAGTACAAAGGATCCAGGAGGGGTTCCGCGTCCTCATCACCAGCGGCGAAGGTCTGCGACTGGGCCGTGAAGCCGCAGGGCGACCCTGACCGGTGACCCCGATCCTTGACTCCTGACTCTCCCGGACCCTTGCACGCAGGTGCATGCATCCACCTGCGTCCTTACCGCCCCGCGCCACCCCGCCTGACAACCAGGAAGAACCCATGACCCAACATCTCCGAAACCCCGGAACCGAGACCCTTCACGCCCGAGGTCCCCGGGGCGCCGCCCACTGGGGGCTCCTCCCCGTCGCCCTGCTCCTGGGGTGCGTCGCCGCCGCTCCAGGGGTCCAGGGCCAGGACGAGGAGCGCTGCATTCCCGCGGAACGGTTCCTGGTGGAGGACCTGGGGATGAAGGCCCAGATCGATGCCGACACCATCGATGACTGGCGTACCCAGCAGCACGTCCCGGGATGCCGGGTGACGGCGGCTGGGCTGACCCAGCTCGACATGGAGACGGAAGCTGGGCGGTTCTACGAGCGGCTCCGGGCCGCCGGCTGGACCCGAACCCCCGACCCCCGGGATGCCCCGGCGGAGGCGTCCCTCCGTTTCCGCATGGGAGAGACGGACTGCCTGTTCAACTTCTACGAAGGGATCCTTCTGTTCACGGAAGCCGAACTGGAGGTGAGTACGGCCATGGTCCCCGCCCCGGGCGAGGCCCGGTACAACGTCCTCGTGATGTGCAAGCCTGCCATGGACGCGGCGCCCAGGGGCATCTAGAAGGCCGTTGAAGAAGTAGAGGGGCCGCCGGGAAGGGGTTTTGCGCGTCTTGGTCAAGGCGGGTCGCTGAAAGCGATGCGGTAGCATCGGTGAAGCGGCCCAACGAAGATCCAGGGCCGCAACCCCCCTTCCCCCTTCGGGTTGGGGCGGCAGG
>REED01000148.1 GCA_007695225.1 Gemmatimonadales bacterium | reverse complement strand
TCCCGGTGGGGGCCGAGGGCTTCTCCCTGGGTCTGACCGCCACCTTCTCAGAGGTCCCCTACCAGGGCGGGTTCGACGAGAAGAACCAGGTCACTACCGTCACCGCCGACGTGGGGTGGTCCTTCCTCAACCTGATGGGGGGTGGGGTGACCCCCTACCTCCGGGCGGGCGCCGGGATCCGGGTGGATCGCTACGAGCCCGGGGCGCTAGCGGGCCCGGGCACCAGCGAGTCCGGGTTAGGCGGAAGTCTCGGGGGGGGCGTGGCCATCCCGTTGGGTCGCAGCAGGGCATTGTTGGGAGCCCATCTCATCACCGGACGGAACGCCGGGGTCTGGGGGGTCCACGCCGGATTTGGGATTCCCCTGGAAAGGCCGTTCGTCGGCGGCTGAGCCCGAAGGCCTGGGTGGGTGGAGTGAGGCTGCTGGGACGGGGAAGAGGGCCGGAAGCGGACTTGCCTGCCGACCCATCTCCCCTCAGAACGCCGCCAACTCCCGGATCGCCTCCAGCACGTTCTCGGTCTGGGGGAGGATGACCTGCTCGAGCTGGGGGGCGTAGGCCACCCAGGTGTCCTTCGAGGCCACCCGCTTCACCGGGCCGTCCAGCCAGGGGAAGAGGTCGTCGGCGATGCGGGCTGCGATCTCCGAGCCGATCCCCCAGGAGAGGGAGTCCTCGTAGACCACCACCACCTTGTTGGTCTTCTTCACCGAATCGGCGATGAGGTCCATGTCCAGGGGGTTCAGGCTTCGCAGGTCGATGACCTCCGTCTCGATCCCCTCCTGGGCCGCCACCTTGGCCGCGTCCAGGGAGCGCTTCACCAGCGCCCCGCAGGTGACCACGGTCAAGTCCTTCCCCTCCCGGACGATCTTCCCCTTCCCGAAGGGGATCATGAAGTCCTTCCCGGGATACCGGCCCTTGTTGTACACCTGCCGGTAGAGGTGCTTGTGCTCCAGGAAGAGGACCGGATCCTGGCACCGGATGGCGGTGCGAAGGAGGCCGTGGGCATCCTCGGCGTTGGAGGGGAGGATGACGCGAAGCCCGGGGGTGTGGGTGAAGAGGGTCTCCCCGGTCTGGGAGTGGTAGATGGCCCCGCCCTTCAGATACCCGCCGTAGGTCACCCGGATCACCACCGGTGAGGCCCAGGTCCCGGCGGAGCGGTAGTGCATGGTGGCCAGCTCGTTCCGGATCTGGTGGAAGGCGGGCCAGATGTAGTCGAAGAACTGGATCTCCACCACCGGCTTGAGGCCCCGGAGGGCCATCCCGATGGCCCGCCCCACGATGTTGGCTTCGGCCAGGGGGGAGTTGAAGACCCGCACCCCGCCGAACTCCCGCTGGAGGCCGTGGGTCACCTTGAAGACCCCGCCCTTCCCCGAGACCTCCTCCAGCGCCTCCTCCCGGGAGGCATCGGCCACGTCCTCTCCGAAGACCACGACCCGGGGATCCCGGGCCATCTCGTCCTTCATGCAGCGATTCAGCAGGTCCACTACCGTGTACTTCTTGTCGTCCTCGTATTCGGGCGAATCCTCGGTGTCGAAATCCGCCGAGGTGGGATCCACCTCCTCGGAGAAGAGCCACTTCATGGCGGTCTCGGGCTCGGGCTGGGGGTACTCCAGCGCCTCGTCGGCCGCGGTGGCCACGGCGTCGAACACCTCCTGCTCCATCGCGTCCAACTCCCCCTCGTCGGCGATTCCCTCTTCCAGGAGGAGCGCCCGCGTCACGATCAGGGGATCCCGCTTTCCGTCCTCGTCCAGCTCCGCCTCGGCCCGGTACATCCGCTCGTCATCGGACATGGAGTGGGAGTAGGGCCGCACCACATGGGCGTGCACCAGGGCCGGGCCGCGACCCTCCCGGGCGTAGCGGATGGCCTCGCCGGTCTTTTCGTAGGAGTCCAGCACATCGGTGCCGTCGCACTCGATGATGAAGAGGTCGGGAAAGCCGGTGAGGAGCTTCGAGATGCTCCCTCCGGCGGTCTGGACCTCCACCGGGACGGAGATGGCGTACTTGTTGTCCTCCACCAGGAAGACCACGGGGAGCTTGAGGTTGCAAGCCGTGTTCATGGCCTCCCAGAACTCGCCCTCCGAGGTCGTTCCGTCCCCGGTGCAGACCACCACCACCTCGTCGTCCTCGAAGGCCTCGATCCGCTCCCGGAGTTCGTCCAGCTTCCGGGCCCGCCACCCGGCCTCGGCGCTACCCACCGCCTGGAGGAACTGGGTCCCGGTGGGGGAGGAGGTGCTCACGATCCGAAGGTCCCGGGATCCTGGGTGGCCGGGCATCTGCCGTCCCCCCGACGCCGGATCGGCCTCGGCCCCCACCGCCTGGAGGAGATGGTCCAGGGGGGTCTGCCCCAGGGCCAGGGAGAAGGCCCGGTCCCGATAGTAGAAATAGAACCAGTCAGAGGCGGGGCGGAGGTGCTCCGCCATGGCCACCTGCACCGCTTCGTGCCCCGCTCCGGAGATCTGGAAGAAGATCTTGTTCTGTCGCTTGAGGCTGATCTCGCGGTCATCCACCCGTCGGGCGGAAAGCATGGTCCGGTACCAGCGGAGCAGCGTCTCCCGGTCCAATCCATGGAGGTCGCGGGCAGTGTCGCGGGATTCGTCCCGCGATGCTTCGTCGCGGGCGGCGGAGGGGGCGGTGATCGGAGTCTCAGTGGCCATCCGTGGTCCTGAAGTCGGGAAATGCAGGGACCGGACGGGCCCCAGGGACCCAGCCGGAAGACGACAGCAACCCAAGATAAGCCCGATGCCCTGAGTGGTCCAAGGAGGGGCTCTGAGAGGCCCCCCACTCTCAGTACGGGCCGGCGCTTCCTCCTGGGCGGGGGCTTCTCAGGGTTGGGCGCTTCCCGCCTGGCCCAGATCCAGCGTGGTGGGATCCACCACCTCCAGTTCACCGGCGTGGAAGGTCCGGATCGTGGATTCACCATCGAGCTGCACGGCGACCTTGCCGTCCCGCCCACGCTGGCTGCGGACCAGGACCAGGCCGGTACGGCCCTCCATCTCCGGATCCAGGGGGAAGAGCTCGCTGCGACACACCCGAACCCGGGTGCCTTCGGGAAGGAAGGGAATACGAATCATGGATTGAAAACCTGCGTGGAGGGGTTTGGCGTGAAGAGGTTCGGGCAGAGGATCCGGACTCTGCCTCAGCCGGCGGAGGCCAGATCCGGGACCTGCACGCCCCGGGTGATCTGTTTCATGACGTAGCGCGCCACTTCCTCGGGGGAGGCTGAATCCCGTCGGGCCACGATCCGGGCAACGCCGATCCGCCGCCCATCGGTACAGACCAGGCTGAGGAAGGCTGCGGGGTAGGTCGACGTCTCCTCTGGAGCCCGCCAGGCTTCCGTCGGTTCCCCGGAGGACCCGGGGATGTCGCTTTCATCTACCGAGACGCCCACCACCGCCACCCGCACGTTTCCGCCGGAGAGGGACTCCGTCACCCCCGGCACCTCGGATTCCTCCAGCGGCACCGTGGCCAGGAACGAGGGAATACCGTTCACCAGCAGGGCCAGGGAGATCCCCACGTACCCGGAAGGGAGCCGCGCCCCCGGCGGCTCCGCCAGGGCGGAGTCGTCCCCGCTCCCCGGGACGCCAGGCAGGGAGAGACCCTCACCTGAAGACAGGGTCTCCCCGATCCCCTCCTCGTCCCTGGGGTCCAGGACGGTGAAGAGTACGGGGTATTCCGGGCTGACGAAGGCGTTGGGTTCAGTCATGGGCTGGATTCAAAGTGCCCGGAGTTTCCCTGTTGAGCAACGGGGGCCAATCGCTACATTGCCTCACCGGACGAAGGCGAACTCTCCTACCCCGCAGGACGAGGTGGGTCCCTTCGAGCGAGGGGCGGGCAATCACACGCCTTGAATCAGGCACCTGCATCAGGAGGCACCGACAGCCCATGGGACCCTACCGGAACATGGCGCGAGTGGCGCTCCGACGCCCGGGGATCTGGCCGGCCCTCCTGGGGCTGGCCTGGGCGGCCCGGCGAAGGGGATGGTGGCGCCATCCTCCCTTCCTCCCCCTCCCCCCGGCCTCCTACCTCCGCTGGCGCCTGGACACGGCCTACGGGGATCCCGATGTCCAGGCGCCCACCGAGGCGACCGTGCGGTACCTCCGGTGGGCGGCCCGGATGCGCCGCGGCGCATGAGCACCCGAACAAGTTGAGCATGGGCAAACTTCTGTTGCTGCTCCTGGTCGGGCTCGCGGTGGCGTTTTCATTCGAAGGATCCCGGGCGGTTCTCCTGGAACGGATGGGGCCCCTGGCCAGTCCAGGGTACCGTTGGATGACGACCCAGGAACTCAACCGCATCGTGGAAGACCTGGAGTTCCACCAGCAGAGCCGGGGGGAGATTCCCATCGGAGGGCGGGGAGAGTTCGATGCCTGGCTCGACTCCCGTTACCCCCAGCCCCGTTCCCGTCATGATGCATGGGGTACCCGCTATCGGGCGGATTTCCATGGTCGGGATCGGTTTCGGGTGATCTCCGCCGGGCCGGACGGGGCGTTCGGGACCGAGGATGACCTCTGGAGAGAGGGGGCACGCACAGCGACCGGTCCCCGCTCCCGGTAATCGGGGCTCTCTTCATGCTTCTCATCTCCCCCGAGTTCCTCCTGGTGGCCGGCCCGGCCCTCCTCTTCTTGATGGCGGTGGCGGAGACCTCCATGCCCCTGGGATTGCTGGTCCCGGCGGGAGTCGCCCTGGCGTTGGGGGCGTTCCTGGCTTCCCAGGGCTCACTTCCCATCGGCACCGTGCTGGTGGCGGCGGGTGTGGGCGGACTGGTGGGGGATTCCCTGGGGTACTGGCTGGGACGAACCGGTTTCGCCCGCCTCCTCTCGGTCCAGGGATTCGTGGCTCGGACGGCTCGGCATTATGAACGGTTCACCACGCGCCTCTACCGGAAGCATGCCCTGATCTCGGTCTCACTGGCCCGGACCATCTCCTTCGTTCGGACCCTCATGCCTGCCACGGCCGGGATGACGGGGATGGCCTATCCCCGCTTCCTCTTCTTCGACCTCCTGGGGGTGTTGGCCTGGCTCGCCCTCTACGCCGGGGTGGGCATTCTGGCGGGTGAGAGCTGGAAGGCGGCCAGCACGCTCCTGGGAACCGGGTGGGCGGGCCTCCTGGCCCTCCTGGCCCTGAGCGGTTGGCTCCTCTCCCGCCGCCGGCGTCACCGAAGCGGCATCACGGCCGTTCCCGAGTCCGTCGTGGAAGGGGATGGGGGACCAGTGGCCTCTTCGCCTCCTCCGGCCTGACAGGTGACCCGGGTCATGTCCTCCGCACCCCTCCAGGTGGGACTCACCGGCAATGTGGCATCGGGGAAGTCCACGGTGGCCCGGGCCTGGGCCAAAGCCGGCGTTCCGGTAGTGAGCGCCGATGATCTGGCCCGGGACGCGGTAGCCCCCGGCTCTCCCGGACTCCAGGAGGTGGTGGACGCCTTTGGACCCCAGGTCCTCCGGAGCGACGGAACCCTGGACCGGGACCACCTCCGGGAGCGGGTCTTCCAGGACACTGAAGCCAGGAAGCGGCTGGAAGCCATCCTTCATCCCCGGATCCGGGAGCTTCGGGAGGCCTGGCTCCAGGAGCAGAGGGACGAGGGGGCGCCCCTGGTGGTGAGTGAGATCCCCCTCCTCTTCGAGACCGGCCTCGAGGGGGAGGTGCATCTCATCGTGTTCGTAGACGCTCCCGAGGAGGAGCGACGCCGGCGGCTCGTGGAGGACCGGGGTCTGACCCCGGAGGAGGCGAACCGGATCATGGCGGCCCAGGGGGATCCCGGGGAGAAACGGCGGCGCTCCCACCATGTGCTGAAGAACGACGGGACCCTGGAGGATCTGGAGGCGCGGGCTCGCAGCCTCCTCGAGGAACTCAGGGTCCGGTCCCCGGCGCTCACACCCATGCGTCTGGATCTCCACCTCCACACCCGGGGATCCTGGGACTCCCTCTCCGATCCCGAAGCCGTCCTGGCCCGGGCCCGGGAGCGGGGAATCCACCGCATCGCCATCACGGACCACAACCGGCTCCATGTGGCCAGGGAGATGCACGAGCGGCACCCCGACGCCGTGATCCCGGGCGAGGAGGTGAAGACGGCAGAGGGGATCGACGTCATCGGCCTCTACCTCTCCACCGAGATCCCCAAGGGGACGCCCATGGCGGAGACCTGTCGCCGGATCCGGGACCAGGGGGGCATCGTGTACCTCCCACACCCCTATGCCGCCGGGAAGGGCGGTTCGGGGCGGTTCGCAGAGGAACTCGCGCCCCAGGTGGACGTGGTGGAGGTCCTGAACGCCCGCCTCCGATCCCGGAAGAGGAACCAACAGGCGCTGGAGCTTGCCCTTCGCCAGGGGCGACTCCAGGGCGCGGGTTCCGACGCCCACACCGTCGGGGAGGTGGGAAATGCCTGGGTCGAGGTGCCCCGGCATCCCAACGAGCCCGGCGCTCTCCTGCATGCCCTGGGGGAGGCCCGGATCCACGGTCGAAGAGCGCCCCTCCATGTCTTTCTGGCCTCCAATTGGGCCAAGGTCCGGAAGCGTTTTTCCTGAGGTTCACTCCGTGGAGCCTTAAGGGGCTCGCCTTGACCCCTTCCCCCCGCGTTCCTAGCGTTCCGGGTACATGAACTATTCCATTCCAGAACACCGGCTCCCTCCCCTCCAGACCCTTTTGGAGCACCTGGATCAGGCCCGCAGGGTCGTCCTCACCACCCACCTCAACGCTGATGGTGACGGTACGGGGTGCCAGGCCGCACTCCTGGAGCTTCTTCGGGATCGGGGCGTGGAAGCCCGGATCGTGAATCCCACCCCTTTTCCCCAGGGCTTCCGGTTCCTCCTTCCGGAGTCGCCCGAGGGCATCGAGTGGGTGTTGGCCGCCGGATCCTCCGAAGCCGACGTCTGGTGTGCCACGGCGGATCTGTGTGTCGTGGTGGACACGGGAGAGATCAGCCGGATCGGGCGGGTGCGGCCCATGGTGAGCGACCTGCTGACCCTGATCATCGACCACCACCCCCCAGGGGAGCGCCCCCTGGAAGGGCCTGCCATCCGGGACACCACCGCGGCGGCGGCGGGGGAGTTGGTCCTGGATCTGGTGACCTTGGCGGGAGGACCCTGGACCCGGCCGGTCCTGGAGGGGCTCTATGCCGCCATCCTCACCGATACCGGTTCTTTCCGATTCTCGAATGCCACTCCCGGCGCCCACCACGCGGTGGCGGAGCTCATCCGGCGCGGCGTTCAACCCGATGTCATCTATCGTCGGATCTACGAGTCCGTGCCCCTTCGTCGCTACCGCCTGCTCCAGGCGGCGCTGGAGCAGCTGGACCGGACCGCGGACGGCCGGGTGGCCTGGATCACCGTTCCCATGGATCGATTTGAGGACCTGCAGTGCGAGCCGGGGGACCTGGAGGGCCTCACTGACTATCCCCGGGCCCTGGAAGGGGTGGAGGTGGCGATGACCTTCCGAAGCGTACCGGAAGGGGTCAAGGTCTCCTTCCGGTCCAACGGTGGGGTGGATGTCAATCGGTTGGCCCGGGCTTTCGGGGGAGGAGGACATGTCCGGGCCTCCGGGGCCCTGGTGGCCGGTTCCCTGGAGGCCGTCCGGGAGAAGGTGGTCATCGCTGCAGCAGAGGCGGTGGACGGGGGAACCGTGACCCCCTCTCCGGCGTATTCCGGAACGTGAGACCGTGGATCCTCGCCTGACCCCGATGAGGCTGAAAAAGGACGACCCTGGGGTGCCCGAAGCCCTCCCCCGGGCCGTGACGGAGTTTCTGGCCCGGGTCTCTCCCCAGGTGGTCGATCGGGTCTGGCTCTTTCCACCGCTGCGAAAGGGTCGAAGGGAACACGGACTGGTTTCGGCCAGTTGCTTCCCGGGTGACTCGCCTCCTCCGGGAAGCCCTCTTGAGGGAATGGAGGGACGGCCTGCGACGGACCGCCGAATCCTGGTCACCCTCTCCTATCGAGCCGAGGAGACGGGGAAGGGGATCCACTTCGAATCGCGATTCGAGGAAGAGGGAGAAGCTCCGGCGGATCGACTCCCGAGAGTCATGGCGGGGGTGGTCCGACGGGCCCAGACCGGGAGTGGCGAGCCGGTGTCGGTGCAGGGAAGTGGCGAGCCCCTCCGTCTGTCCGAGGCGCTCAGGGAGGTGGGGGTGGACTGGTCCCCCCCTGCGTCCCCGGGAGAGGAAGGCCCGGGGGAAGAAGGCTCAGGGAAGCAGGATGCGGAGGAAAGTCCAGGACGTTCTCGAACCGTGGAGCAAGGGGGACAATCATGAATTCCAGCATGAATTCCGGCGCACCTCCTGTCTCCCCCTTCATCCGTCTCTTCGGCCGATACCTCCGGGAGCAGGGGCTCCCCGTCACGCAGCAGCGCGAAGCCGTGGCTGACGTGGTCTTCTCCTCCGACGCCCACCTCTCGGTGGATGACATTGAACGCCAGCTCCGGAGCGCCGGCGAGCGGATCGGAAAAGCTACCATCTACCGGACCCTGGATCTCCTGGTCCGGAGCACCCTGGTGGCAGAACACGACTTCGGGGAGGGGTTCAAGCGCTATGAACACCGGCTCTCCAGGCAGCCCGACCACGATCACCTGATCTGTCTGGAGTGTGGGGGTGTCACCGAGTTCAAGAGCACCGAACTCCGAGGCCTCCAGAATCAGGTGGCCAGAGAGCAGGGTTTCCGGGCATCCCGCCACAAGCTGGAGATCTACGGCCTCTGCAGGTCATGTCAGGCCGCAGGCGCCAAACTCCCTGATGAAGGGTTGACCTGTCCCATCGAGGCCGTCTAATTTCGCGGACTTCCTCTCCCTTTTGCCCCTTCGGTCCCCGGGGTGTCGGGGAGTCCCGTCCCGGCATCGCCGGGACCCTCCAGCAGGAGTCTGAAATGCCCAACCGCCGCGATCCCAGCGCGGAGGGTCGGGGTGCGGCCGACGTTTCCGGTGGCACGGGAGACGTCCCTGCGGTGCGCCCGGATCCCTCCCAGAGCGCGCTGAATGCGGGAGATGCCGCAGATCTCCCCTCCGGCCTCGGGGACCTCCCCTGGGAGCTGCCCCACTCCTTCCTGGGTCTCCATGGAAGGGAGGCGGCCTTCGAGCCGTCTCGGGCGGTGATCCTCCCCGTTCCCTACGAGTCCACCACCTCCTATTCCGGCGGTACCCGAAATGGCCCCCGGGCGATCGTGGAGGCCTCTCGGTACATCGAGGCCTACGACCAGGAGCTGGACACGGAGTTGACGAGGATCGGGGTGCACACCCTCCCGGCAGTGGAGCTCACCCGGGCCGGATCCACCGAGGCCATGGCGGAGCTGCAGGAGGTCTATGGACGCTTCCTGGACGCCATCGGAGACCGGTTCCCGGTGATGCTGGGGGGGGAGCACGCGGTGAGCGCCCCGGCCATCCGGGCCACGGCGGCCCGGAGTTCCGAGCGGCTCACCATCCTGAACATGGACGCCCACGCCGACCTCCGGGATGGCTACGAGGGGGCTCCCTGGTCCCACGCCTCCTTCGCCTACCGGGCCCTGGACGTGGCGGACTACGTCGGCGTCGGGATCCGGGCGGTGAGCCCCGAAGAGGTGGAGGTGATCCGGGAGAGGCCGGGCGTCTCGGTGATCTGGGCCGACGAGATGTGGGAGGACGATTCCTGGATGGACCGGGCCATGGAGAAGCTCGGGGACCCCGTCTATCTCACCTTCGACGTGGACTACTTCGACCCCTCCTTCATGCCCTCCACCGGGACACCGGAGCCCGGGGGGGGGGAATGGTACCGCACCCTCCGTTTCCTCCGCCGGGTCTTCCGGGAGCGACGGGTCGTGGGGATGGACGTGGTGGAGCTGGCTCCCACTCCGGGGCTCCACGCTCCCGCCTTCCTCGTGGCCAAGCTGGTGGCGAAGCTCCTGGCCTATCGGTTCCTGGCCGGGGCCTGATCGACGCGCCGGTGGAGTTCAACGACTTTCCCTCGCGGGCGGTGACCCGGGCCGCCGGATCGAAGCCGGTGGAGGGGAACCGCATCCAACTCCAGTTCGACGGTCCATCCACCTTCGACGCCTGGCTCGAGGCCATCGCCGGAGCCCGGGAGTTCGTCCACTTCGAGAACTACGTCCTCCGAGATGACACTGTGGGACGGCGCTTTCGGGAGGCCCTCATCGCCCGGGCCTTGGATGGAGTTCAGGTCCGGGTCCTGCATGACTGGGTGGGGTGCTGGGCCACCCCGCGGCGATACTGGCGCCCCTTCCGGGACGCAGGGGTGGAGGTCCGGGCTTTCAACCGTCCCTCCATCCGGGATCCTTTCGGCGTGCTCCAGCGAGACCACCGGAAGCTGGTGGTGGTGGACGGGGAGGTGGCCTTCCTGGGTGGTTTCTGCGTTGGGGATGAATGGGCCGGGACTCGGGATGCACCTCCGTGGCGGGATACGGGGGTGGAGATTCGCGGCCCTGCCGCCGCGATGGCGGCCCAGGGCTTCGAGACCATCTGGGCAGAGGTGGGCGCCCCGGTTCCAGAGGGCCTGCACCGGGCCCCCGAGTCGATCCCAGCGGCGGGGGACTCCCCGGTCTGGCTCATCGAGGGGGTTCCGTGGCGGACCCGTGTGTACCGGGTGACACAGGTCCTGGCGGCCCACGCCCGGGAGCGAATCTGGATCACGGATCCCTACTTTGTGGCGCCTCGCCCGGTCCGAGAGGGACTGGCCGCCGCCGCCCGGGACGGTGTGGACGTGCGGATCCTGGTCCCGGCACACAACAATTGGCCCTGGGTGGGGAGTCTTTCCAGGGGAGGGTACCGGCCCCTCCTGGAGGCGGGGGTCCGGATCTTCGAATGGGAGGGTCCCATGATCCACGCCAAGACTGCGGTGGTGGACTCCCGCTGGTGCCGGGTGGGGTCCAGCAACCTGAACGCCGCGTCTCTCCTGGGGAACTGGGAGTTGGACGCGGGGATTCTGGACAGGGAACTGGCGGTGCAGGTGGAGGCCCTCTTCGCAGCCGATCTGGCTTCGGCGGTGGAGATCATCCTCCCCTCTGCGGTGCGGGGGTATGAAGCCGGACGGGGAATGACGGAACTGGAAGAGGCACCGGAGTTCACCCAGCGGATCCGGGGGTGGGGCCGATCGGTGCCCGGGGCCCAGACCCTGACCCTGGCGGACCTGGTCCGAGCCGGTTCAGGGCTCGGAGACGCCATCGCAGGTCACCGGGTGGTGGGCCGGGAGGATCGGGCGCTCCTGGCGGCCCTCTCGGTGGCGCTCCTGTTGGCCGCGCTCCTCTCCGCCCTCTTTCCCCGGTGGGTGGCCTGGACCGCCGCAGTGATCATGGCCTGGCTGGGTGGGGTCCTGGCGGTTCGAGGGGGCCTCCAGTTCCTGAAGGCCAGAGGGCAGGTGAGATCCGTTGACGAGGGAATCAAGGAATCCAAAGGGAGTGAGATGGACGAACTGAAGCGGACGGAGACACCATGACTCCGGAGTCGGTAGGTATCCTCATCGCCCTGGGAGCCGGAGTTCTTTCCTTTCTCTCCCCCTGCGTCCTTCCCCTGGTACCCTCCTACCTCTCCTTCGTCACCGGGATGAGCCTGGAGGATCTGGAGGAGGGGGCGGAGCGGGGAAAGGTCATGACCCACGCGCTCCTCTTCACCGCCGGGTTCACCCTCATCTTCCTCATGCTGGGGGCGTCGGCATCCTTCCTGGGGCAGTTCTTCCGACACTATGATGTATGGGTGGCCCGGGTAGGAGGTGTCATCATCCTGATCCTGGGCCTTCACCTCACCGGAATCCTCCGGCTGGCCCCGCTCATGCGGGAGAAGCGGGTCCATGTGGCCGACCAGCCTATCGGGTACCTGGGGGCGGTGGGGGTGGGAGCGGCATTCGGCGCGGGATGGACTCCGTGCATCGGTCCCGTACTGGGGGCCATCCTCACCTTCGCGGCGGCCCAGGACACCTTCTGGACCGGGGTGTGGCTCCTCTTCGTCTACTCGGTGGGGCTGGCCATTCCCTTCCTTCTCTCCGCCCTGGCGCTGGATCGGTTCCTGCGTGCCTTTCAGCGATTCCGCCGGTTCCTACCGGCGGTTCAGGTGGCCTCGGGGGTGCTCCTCATCATCCTGGGCCTCCTCCTGGTGACCGGCACCTTCGCCCGCCTCACCTCCTGGCTCGTCCCCTTCACCCCGGAGTTCCTGCTGGAGCGGATGTAAGCCCTCCGGTCCCGTTTCCCGCCATCTCCTGCTCCAGGAGCTGGCGACGGAGGAGGGCGGCGTAGAGACCGCCCCGTTCCACGAGCTCCTCGTGGGTCCCTTCCTCCACCAGTCGTCCCTCGTCCAGGACCAGGATCCGATCGGCGTGCATGATGGCCGACACGCGATGGGAGATGAGAAAGGAGGTCCTTCCGGCCAGAGCGCTGCGGAGTTGGGAGAGGATCAGGGCTTCGGTGTGGGTATCCACCGCCGAGAGCGCGTCATCCAGGACCAGGACCGCAGGGCGTCGAGCCAACGCCCGAGCCAGGGTGGCCCGCTGCTTCTGCCCCCCCGAGAGATTGATCCCGCGCTCCCCCAGCCAGGTCCCGTACCCCCGGGGAAACGCCTCCACCTGCTCGTGGAGCTGGGCGATGCGCATGGCCTCCTCCACAGCCCCAGCGTCCGGATCCGCCCCAAGTCCCAGCCCCACATTGGTGGCGATGGTCTCCGAGAGGAGAAAGGCGTCCTGGGGCACCATTCCCATCACCTGACGGAGCGATCCCACCTCGTACTCAGGGAGGGGGACCCCATCCAGGAGGATCACCCCTTCGGTGGGGTCGTAGAGGCGGGGGAGAAGGGAGACCAGGGTGCTTTTCCCGGCGCCGGTGGGCCCCACCACGGCCACCGTTTCCCCGGGCGCGACCCGGAAGGAGATGTCCTGGAGCACCGGCCGCTTCGTTCCGGGATACCGGAAGGACACATCCCGGAACTCGATGGCGCCCTTCACGTCCGAATCCAGGGGACGGCCTGTTTCGGGGACCACCTGCGGAGGGGTGTGGAGGATGGCGTTGATCCGCCCCATGGAAGCCTCGCCACGCTGGAAGAGGTTCACCACCCATCCCAGGGCGATGAGCGGCCAGGTGAGAAGGTTCAGGTAGAAGGCAAAGGCCACGAAGTCCCCCACCGAGATGGCCCCGGCCATTACCTCGCTCCCTCCGATCCAGAGGACGATGACCATCGCCACCCCGGTCAGGAGGCCCAGAAGGGGATGGAAGAGCCCCTGGGCCTTCACCAGGTGGAGGTTCCGGTCCATGTACTCCTGGTTCAGGACCCGAAACCGATCCGCCTGGTCCTTCTCCTGCACATAGGCCCGGACCAGGCGGAGGCCGGTGAGGTTCTCCTGTACCAGGGTGGTGAGGGAGGAGAACTGCTCCTGGATCCGCTCGAAGCGCCGGTGGATGATTCGCCCGAATCCCAGGACCGCCGGTGGGAGGAGAAGCATGGGGATGAGGGCCAGGACGGTGAGACGGGGACTGATCCAGAGCATGAGGACGAGGGTGAAGAGGGACATCACCGTCGTATTCACCGCGTACATCACCGCCGGCCCCGCCGCCTGACGCACCGCCAGGGTGTCGTTGGTCGCCCGGCTCATGATGTCCCCGGTCCGGTGGTCGCCGAAGAAGGAGGCGTCCAGTCGGAGGAGGTGTCGGAAGAAGTCCTCTCGAAGATCGCATTCGATCCGCCGGGAGACGCCGTTGAGCAGTTCCCGCATCCCGTAGCGGGCGGCGCCTCCCACCACCGCCACTCCCACGATGAGGAGGGCGTATCGCGCCATGAGTCCACGGGTCACCTCCGGGTCTTCCATCGCGTCGATGGCCAGGCGAAGGATCCAGGGGCCGGCCACGGTGAAGACGTTGGAGACCACCACCAGCAGGAGTCCCACGGCCATCCCCCGCCGGTACGGGCGGAAGTAGGGCAGGATCGTGCGGAGATGGCTCATGCAGGCGGTCTGTGGTGTAGGAGGTTTGCGAGGCGGGACGTTAAGGTGGGGCCGCGAGAGCGGCTCATCCCTTTGCCGGGAGACCGGGTCCACCCCCCGAAGCGATCCACCCCCGGAAACGAAGAGGGCGGCGGGCGAATCAGCCCAACGGATCCCCACGAGGCCACGAGGAGAACCTATATCATGAAGATCAACCGGAAAGTTCCCGCATTGTTCCTGGCTCCTCTCTTCTTCCTTGCCGGGTGCGGCGGTGACGCCGAGTCGGCTGCGGACCCCGGAAGCGTTCCCGTGCTGGAGGAGGCTGTGGAAGAGATGGTGGAGGGCGCCCCGGATACGGCGGTGATTCCCCCGTCCCAGGCTCCCATGCCCCAGCAGCCGGAGCGTCGTGCTCCGGCCGCCGCCGCCCCGCCGCCGCCGCCGCCGGCATCCGAGGTCCCGGAGGATGTCTCCCTGGCGGATCCCGTCCCGGAAGAGGAGGAGGTCCTGGCCATCGCAGTGGGGACTCGGCTCCAGGCGGCGATGATGTCGGATATCTCGACTCGGACCCATGAGGCAGGAGCATCCTTCCAGGCCCGGGTAAACGAGCCCATCCTGGGGGCCAACGGGCGGGAACTGGTGCCCGCCGGTGCCCAGGTGGAAGGGCGCGTACTGGAGGCCCGGGGGACGACCGAGCATGATGGGGAGGCGGTGCTCCTCCTGGCAGTGGAGACGTTGGTCGTGGGTGGGGTCCGACTCCCCCTCCGGGCCACGGTGGAGGCAGCGGACATGGAGGCCACCCAGGCTGCCAGCGGGACTCGCTCTGCGGCCACGGTAGCCACCGGAGCGGCGGCGGGGGCCGTCATCGGGCAGATCCTGGGTCGGGACACCCGGTCCACGGCCGTCGGTGCGGCCGCCGGAGCGGCGGCGGGGGCGGGGGTGGCCCTCACCACCCGGGGCGGACATGCCACAATCCGGGAGGGGGCGATCCTCACCCTGCGGGTGGACGAGCCGGTTCTCGTGGCCGGGGTCCACTGACGGATAGAAAGCCCGCAAGGGGGCTCACAAGGGGGTGCAGTTTCTACCGGCCCCCTGCAGGAATGGCACGGTAGGATCTTCGCACGTCGCCCAAGAGGGCTGCTCTGCGATCTCGGGTGCGGCGCCCTCTTCGAGGCGCCGTACCCGGTCTTTTTTCGGCTTCTCGCTTCGACTTCCTGGTCGCTACGGGTCCGCCTCACTTCCAAGCGGGAGAGGCCAAGGTGCGGTGGCCGCCCCGCTGGCACACGGGTTGCACTTTCCGTCAGCACGTGTATCCCGAAGAAGTCCCGTTCCAACGTGGTCTCCCGGACCCACCGGTTCCATTCTCCGGTCGCCGGGCCCACGAGACCGGGCATCCCCCCCCACCCCCCCAAAGCGGAGAGTCCGATGAAGCTCCAGTCCCTGGCCCTCACCCTCGCCCTTGCCGTCCTGGCGGTCGGATGCGGAGGGGACGCCGAATCCCGGGAGCTTCCCGACGAGGGTTCCATCGATGGGATCCAAATGGAGGGCGTCGAGGGAGAGGTGCGGGAGACCGGTGCATGGGTGGAGAGAGCGCCGGCACCCCTACCGGAGCCCGTCCGGGCCTTTCCCTCAGGAACGCGCCTCACCTTTGAGATGACCCGGAGCGTCTCCACCGCCTCCCACAGCGCCGGGGATACCTTCGAACTCCGGCTGGTGGACGAGGTTCGGGGAGCCGGAGGAGCCTTCCTGCCTGCGGGCACCCGGGCCCGGGGCGTCGTCATGGAGGCCCAGCCCAGCCGGGACGTTTCCCAGGAGGCCGTGCTGGCGGTGCGTATCCAGTCGGTCGATGTGAATGGGACCCTGAGGGACCTTCCCGGCACGGTGGAGTCGGCTTCCATCCAGGCCTCAACAGGGGACAGTGGGACCCGCTCTGCCGCCAAGGTGGCCACGGGAGCGGCCGCCGGGGCGGTCCTGGGACAAGTCCTGGGGCGCGACACCCGTTCCACCGTGACCGGAGCTGCCGCCGGTGCCGCAGCGGGAGTGGGTGTTGCCCTCACCACCCGGGAGGGGCATGCCACCCTGGAGGAGGGGGCCCGGGTCACCGTGCGGCTGGACCGGGACCTGGTGCTCCGGTAGTCTCGGGAGCTGGCGCGGGCTCGGCTCGGGTCAGGCTGGGGACCGGAGCGCCCCGTGTGCACCCCGGCGGTCGTCTCAGTACCCCAGCGCCGTCCCTCCCAGGCGGGGGTCCGCGTGAAGGGTGAGGGTCCCGTCGGGTAGGATCAGGATGGCCTGCACATCCCCGGAGGTCCCGCCCCGTTCCTGGAGGGTGTGACCCCGAGCCTCCAGCGCGCCCACCACCTCCGGCGAAAGCCCCCCACTCTCCCAGGAGATCCGGTCCGGTAGGTGCTGGTGGTGCACCCGGGGGGCGTTCACCGCCTGGCTCACGCTCATCCCGAAGTCGATGATGTTCACCAGCGTCTGGAAGACGGTGGTGATGATGGTGGACCCCCCGGGGGTGCCGGTGACGAAGAAGAGTTCCCCGGCTGGATTGGTCACCACCGTGGGTGTCATGGCGGAGAGCATCCGCTTCCCCGGCTCGATGGCGTTCTGCTCCCCCTGCACCAGTCCGAACTGGTTGGGGAATCCGGGCTTTGCGGCAAAGTCGTCCATCTCGTTGTTAAGGAGGAATCCGCCCCCCGCCACGGTCACCTTGCTCCCGAACGAGGAGTTGAGGGTGGTGGTCACCGCCACCGCGTTCCCCCAGCGGTCCACGATGGAGTAATGGGTGGTGTTGATCCCCTCTCCCACCTCCAGCCCCGGACCCACCTCCTCGGAGGGGGTGGCCCGGTCCAGGGCGATGTCAGCGCCCCGCTCCCGGGCGTAGTCCCGGGAGGTCATCCGCTCCAGGGGGACATCCACGAAGTCCATGTCCGCAAGGACCTGGTTCCGATCGGCGTAGGCCCGTCGCCACGCCTCTGTCATGACGTGGATCATCTCCGGGGAGTGCCATCCCATCCCCGCCAGGTCGTGGTCCTCCAGGATGTGGGCCATGAGGGCCAGGGTGGCTCCGCCGGAGGAGGAGGGCGGCATGGAGGTGACGGTGTACCCCCGGTAGGTGAAGGTCACCGGGGTCCGCCAGACCGCCGTGTACTCCTCCAGGTCCCGGTGGGTGATGAGGCCGTCGCCCCGGGCCATCTCCTCCACGATGAGATCCGCCGTCTCTCCCCGGTAGAAGCCGTCGGGACCCCGATCCCGGATCCGGGTCAGGGTTCGGGCCAGGTCGGGCTGGCGAAAGGTGGTCCCCACTGCGGGGACCTCCCCGTCGGGAAGGAAGGTCGTCCGGGTCGTCTCGAACAGTTCAAGGCTGGCACGAGAGCCCCGGACGGAGCGGGCGAAGCGCTCCGCCACCGGAAACCCCTCAGCGAGATGGATGGAGGGTTGGACCAGGGCCTCCCAGGGCAGGGTGCCGTAGCGTTCGTGGGCCGCCCACATTCCCATGACGGTCCCGGGGACGCCCACGGAGCGATGTCCCAGGACGGAGGCGTCGGTGAGCTCCCCCTCTTCGTCCAGGTACATGTCCCGATAGGCCGCCAGGGGCGCCTTCTCCCGGTAGTCCAGGGCCGAGGTCTCCCCGTCGCCGGTGCGGGTGACCATGAACCCTCCACCTCCCAGGTTTCCTGCCGAGGGATTCACCACCGCCAGGGCGAAGGAGACGGCGATGGCGGCGTCCATGGCGGTCCCTCCCTCCCGGAGGATCTGGATCCCCACCTGGGTGGCCAGGGCGTCGGTGGTGCTCACCCCTCCGTTCCGGGCCGTCACCGGTTCCGCGTCGGAGGGGAAGCGCCACTCCTCCGGGAAGGAAACCGCCGCCCGGGGTACATCTCCGGGAGCCAAGGGTGGGAGCTGGGCGTCCTGGCATCCCCCGACGCCCAGGAGGAGAGCGGCGACGAGGAGGATCGGGCGAGGGACGGAGCGGAGGCCCCGAGAAGGAAGCGGAGGCGAGAGCACGGGACGGCGAGGGGTCATGGTGGGAGCAGGTCCAGGTCATGGGGGACGTCGTTGGGGCCAGGCGTGGGGGCCCGACCCGGTTCGCGGGGATCCTCATCCCGATCCCACCCGTTTGCAGCGGGGAAGCGGGCTTCATTAGCTTCCGGAGCCGGCGGGCAAACGTACCAGCCGCTACTCCGGGCCCACAACCGGCGGCTCCCCTTGCCCCCTCCCTTCCGCATCTCGGACCCAGGACCCCCTCCCATGCTGGATTCCCGACTGACGGAGCAGCGCAACCCACGGTCTGCGGAGCTGGACCGCCTCTCGCCGCTGGAGCTGGTCCGCCTCATCAACCAGGAGGACCAAGGGGTGGCCGAGGCCGTGGGGATGGAGGCCGAGGCCATCGCCCGGGGGATGGAGCTGGTGGCGGAGACCCTGGCCGGGGGGGGGCGCCTCTTCTATGTGGGAGCAGGGACCAGCGGCCGTCTGGGGGTCCTGGACGCCGCCGAGATGCCCCCCACCTTCGGAACCCGCCCGGAGCAGGTCCAGGGGATCATCGCCGGGGGGTATGACGCGCTGGTCCGGGCCCGGGAGGGCGCCGAGGATCGCCCCGAGGATGGAGCCCGGGACCTGGAGGAAAGGGGGGTCGGCCCCGGGGATTTCGTTCTGGGAATCGCCACCTCCGGGACCACCCCCTATGTCCACGGCGCCCTGGACAGGGCCCGGGAACGGGGGGCGCGGACCGGTTTCCTTCTCTGCACCCCCCCTTCGCCGGAGCTTCGGCGCCGACACGACGTGGTCATCGCCCCCCTGGTCGGCCCGGAGGTGGTCACCGGCTCCACCCGGATGAAGGCCGGGACCGCCACCAAGCTGGTGCTGAACACCCTCACCACCGGCGCCATGGTCCTGAACGGGAAGGTATGGGGAAACCTCATGGTGGATCTGCAGGTGACCTGCCAGAAGCTTCAGGACCGGGGGGAGAGGATCCTCCAGGTTACGCTGGGGGTGGACCTCGCCCGTGCCCGGGCGCTCCTCGGGGAGGCTGGCGGTAGGGTGCGGACGGCGTTGGTCATGGAAGGCCGGGGGGTGGGCCGGGAGGAGGCGGAGGCGCTCCTGGACGAAGCGGAAGGGCAGGTGGGCGACCTCCTGGATCGGGGGCCGCCATGACGCTCTCCGAGACCTTTCCCGGGACCCTCCCGGAAACCCGTCTCAAAGCCCTCCCCCAAACCCTCCGGGTGGGGGGGCTCCTCTCCGGGACCTCCA
The DNA here is from genome assembly GCA_007695225.1 of Gemmatimonadales bacterium. Taxonomy (GTDB): domain Bacteria; phylum Gemmatimonadota; class Gemmatimonadetes; order Longimicrobiales; family Gaopeijiaceae; genus T3Sed10-66. The sequence continues at coordinate 11,521 of REED01000148.1, read as the reverse complement.
TGGACGGCGCCGACGCCCTCCTCCTGGAGGTGAACGGAACGAATCCCCTCCAGCTGGAATGGAGGGTCGTGGCCTTCCACTCCGAACCCTGGTCCGCGGAGATGCGCGAAGGGATACGGGAGGCGTGTCGATCCGGTGACGCCCGTCGACTCGGGGGGCTGCACGTGGCCCTGGGAGAGGCCTTCGCCCGGGTCTTCCTGGAGCTCCTCGAGCGGTCCGGCGTTCCCCCGGGAGGAGTGGCGGCCATTGGCTCCCATGGCCAGACGGTCTGGCACGAGCCGCCGGAGGGAGGGCGGAGAGGATACTCCCTTCAGCTCGGCGACCCGGCGACCCTGGCGGAGCGGACCGGAATCCCCGTGGTCCATGACTTCCGGGCCAGGGATCTGGCGGCGGGAGGGCATGGGGCTCCCCTGGTTCCCTGGCCCGACCGGGTGCTCCTCCACCGAGGGGGAGTGGGGCGGGCCCTCCAGAACCTGGGAGGGATGGGGAACGTCACCTTCCTGCCGGCTTCCGGCGTGCTGGAGGAGGTGGTGGCCTTCGACACCGGCCCCGGTGTCGCCCTCCTGGACGCGGCTGCGTTCCGGGCCTCCGGCGGGACCCAGCCCTTCGACGTGGACGGCCGCCGTGCCGCCCGGGGCCGGGCGGATCCCGTCCTCCTGGAAGCCCTCCTGGAGGATCCTTTCTTCCGCATGCCACCACCCCGCACCACGGGAAGGGAGCACTTCGGCGACGGATTCCTGGACGGGGTGGTGGCGCGGGTCGCCCCCGATGGAGAGGCGGCGTGGGATGACCTCCTGGCCACCCTGACCCAGCTCACGGCGGAGAGTGTGGCCCGGGCCTACGCCGAATATCTCCCCACGCAGGGGGTGGACGAGGTGGTCCTGGCCGGCGGGGGGGCCTCGAACCCCGCCCTGGTGGCGGCCCTCACCCGTTCGCTTGCGCCCCTTCCCGTCCGGACCGGGACCGATGCGCTGGGAATCGATCCTGACGCCCGGGAGGCTGCGGCCTTCGCCCTCCTGGCCTGGGCCCACCTCCGGGGGATTCCCGGGAACGTCGCTGGGGCCACGGGGGCTGCCGGCCCCAGGGTACTGGGGTCGTTCACCCCGGGTGGAGGCGGGGCGTGAAGCCGGAGGTGAGGGCGCTCCTCCTGGCCGGGGGGCTCCTGGTCCTGGTGAAAGCGTTGGTGCTGGCTTCGGTCCTCACCCCGGCGCCTCACACCGGGGGAGACAATGCCGCCTATCTCTCCCTGGGGTACGCCCTGACCCAGGGGCTGGGATACGTGGAGCTCTGGGAGCCCCTGGTGCCCCCCCATACGAAGTACCCTCCCGCCTTCCCCCTCTTACTGGCGGGGCTCATGGCCGTGGGCGTCACGACCTGGGCCGCCCTGAAGGCGGGGATGGCGGTGCTTCTCTCCGGAGCCATCATCCTGGTCTTCGCCTGGGTGGGGGCTCGCCGCGGCGCCATGGCGGGGCTGGGGGTGGCGCTCCTCGTCCTCCTCTCGGGGGGATGGCTGGACGCCAGTCGTTGGATTCTCTCCGAGCCTCTCTTCCTGATCCTCACCTTCCTCTCCCTATGGGCTGCGGACCGGGGTGGACTCGTTGTGGCACCAGGCCTCCTGGGGACGCCTGGGACTGGATCGGGGCTCCGGGAGGAGGGGGCCTCGAGGGGGAGGGCGGATTCGCCGGAAGCTGGACTCCCACCCCATGCCGGCTGGGTGGTGGCCGCGGCGGCGGCAGCCCTCCTGGCCCTTCTCACCCGCTCCGCCGGCCTCCCCCTGGTCCTGGCCCTGGGGGGGATCCTCCTCCTGTCCCGGAGGACCCTCGGTCTCGCGCTTTTCGGAGGGGCGGCAGTGGTGGCGGGGGTGGGATGGGCCTTTCGGGCCCGTCAGGGGGGAGAGGGGGCCTACCAGTCCGAGTTCTGGATGGTGAACCCATACGAGCCGGAGTTGGGCACCATCGGGGTCATGGACCTCCCTTTCCGGATCTGGGAGAACCTGGGGATCTACCTGGGGGCGGTCCTTCCCGGTGAGTGGTGGCCGGCTTCCGGGGCGCTCCTTGCGGCCTTCGGGCTTCTCCTGGCGGGGATGGCCCTGGCCGGGTGGGTGCTACGGATCCTTCGGGGAGAAGTGGGGACGGCCGAACTCTTCCTACCTCTCTATACCGGGCTGATCCTCCTCTGGCCCCCGGTCTGGTCCGGCGACCGGTTCGCCCTTCCTCTCTATCCCCTTGTCCTCTTCTATGCCGGAGAGGCCCTGACCGCAGGGATGGGACGGTTTCGGGGGAAAGAACGGACCGGGGACTGGTCACGCCTCCTGGGTCTGGGCGCGGGAACGGTGGCGTTCCTCCTCCTGGCGGTCCCGGCTCTACCTGGCTGGATCTCCACGGCGGAGGACGCCGCCGCGTGTCGGGCGGTGGCGGACGAAGACGTTTTCCGCTGTCATCCACCTGCGGTGGCGGAGTTCCGCGAGGCCGCCCGTTGGGCGGGGACCCATCTTCCGGAGGATGCGGTGGTCCTGAATCGCAAGCCCCGGATCTTCTATCTCCTGGGGGGGAGCCGGGGGCGGATCTTCCCCTTCTCCCGGGATCCTGCCGTGCTCCTGGAGGAAGCGGATGCCCTGGGGGCCCGCTACCTTCTACTGGGCTTCCCCGACGGCGTGACCCTCTCCTACCTTCCCGCCGTTGTTGAGGGGCGCCCGGGGGCCTTCTGCGTCGTGGAGGCCTGGGGGGAGGGCACGACCCTTCTGGGAATCCTCCCTCCCGGCGAGCGGGAGGGGACACAGGTCACGCGCTGTCCCCCGGACTACAGGCTGGACCCCTCCCAACCCCCGCTCCATGGACCCGGGGACCCTCAGCGGGACGGGCGGCATGTGCCGCTACTTCTTCAACGGCCTTCTACTCTCCCTCGGGATCTCCAGTGAGGATGCCCAGGGCCAGTCCGAAGAGGAGGAAAGCGAGGAACGGATCGTCCTCGGCGTCTCCCATCTCCATGAGGACCCCCACCACCGGGAGCTTGGCCACCGGCGAAAGGGTACGAAGGCGGGAGAAGAGCCCCCCCCAGGGCGCCAGGAGATAGTCTCCCAGTCCCACAAGGGCGCCCCGCAGAGCCGGGGGGCCCGGGAGGAACGGGTCCAGCACGGCGGCGTAGAGAATCCCTCGCCCGGCTCCGGCCAGGAGTTCGTCCATCACCTCCGTGGGAACACCCTGGGCGGGATCCCTTTCATCGTCTCTCAGGAGGATGCGGGCCGCCGTCAGGATTCCAGCAGCGCCCGCACCCGCGGCGGCGCCTCGAACCAGACGCTGGAGGGTGGGACGACGTCGGCGGACCCACCGCTGGACGCCGGAGGCGATGGCGCTCCCAGCTGCGGCGGATGCGGCGCCCCCCAGGGGTGAGAGAAAACCGCTGTCGACCCGTGCGCGGGAAAAGCGGCGCACCGTGTCTTCCACGGTGGATCGAAGCGAGGAATCAGATCGAGACATGGCAAACTCCCATTGAGGTGACTGAGGGTGTGGAATCCAGCCGGTTTTGACAAGGAGCGGCGCCCGGTCCTTCAGGGTGGCCACTGGGGCATCCATCCCTCTCCGGCCTTCTCGTGCTTCAGGGGGCTACGGGGACTGGTCTTCCTGGTCCTTGCCGGGTGGCTCGCCGCAGGGGTGCAGGGGGTTGCGGCACAGGCCCCACCCCCCGATGCCCGTTGGCTCACCTTCGATACCCCGCACTTCCAGGTAGTTTTCCACCAAGGCGTGGAGGAGGTTGCCCGGCGGGCGGCGGATCGGGCGGAGCGGGCACTGGAAGCCCTCTCCGGTTTCGGGGAGCGTCCCGCCCTCCCCATCCAACTCGTGGTGACGGACCATGCCGATCTCTCCAACGGCTTTGCGTCTCCCGCCCCCTATCCCCGGGTGACGATCTGGGCTCGCCCACCCCTGGACGGCCCGCAGGCCATCCCCTTCGATGACTGGCTGGAGGTGGTGGTCACCCACGAGATCGTCCACATCCTCCATCTGGAGATGACGGGGCGGCTGGGTCGGGGAGCCCGGCGCCTCCTGGGACGCCCCCCCTTCGCATGGCCCTTCTTCCCCGGTTTCACCCTCTCCCGCTGGGCGGTGGAGGGGGTCGCGGTCCATGGCGAATCGGCCCTCACCGACGGGGGGCGGGGTCACGGGATCCACCCGGAGGCAGTGGTCCGGGCGGCGGCGCTGGAGGGGGGGGTGGAGCGGCTGGACCAGGTGATGGGAAACACCCCGGCCTGGCCCGGCGGAACCCGACCCTACGTGTATGGGGGCCTCTTCCACGAGTGGCTTGCCCGGGAATACGGCGAGGCGTCCCTGAACGCATACTTCCGCCGTCAAGCCGGACGCCTCAATCCCTATCGGATCGATGCCACAGCCCGGGAGGTCTTCGGGAGCTCCCTGGGAGACCTCCATGGGCGTTGGGCCGGAGAGATGGAGGCGGATGCCCGGGCGCGTGCCGGGCTGGCCCGGGAGCGGGACGTGGCGCCGGAACCGGAACTCCTCACCCGAGGAGCCCGCTTCGCCCTCTACCCGGCCTTCCACCCCGGGAACGGGCGCTTGGCCTTCGCCCGGGCCGATGGTCGCTCCGAAGCCGCCCTGATGGTGGTGGAGGAAACGGAGACCCTGGTGAATGCCGGACCAACTTTCGGAAAACACCATTTCCTCCACGGAACGGCCCCTCCATCGTGGGGGCCGGACGGGACCCTCTGGATTCCCCAGCTGGAGTTCGTGGGTCGGTATCGGATCAGGGGAGAGCTCTGGCGGGTGGCGGAGGATGGTGTCCGGGAGCGGGTGACACGGGAAGGACGAATCGTGGCGGTGGACATGCATCCCGAGGGCGACCGGCTCGTGGCGGTACAGGAGGTCCCGGGGACCAATCGCCTGGTCCTGCTGTCCCCCGCAGGGGAAGTCGAGGCCGAGCTCACCTCCCCTGATCCCGGGGTCCACTGGGCCCACCCCCGCTGGGCGTCAGACGGATCCGGGTTCGCTGTGGTCCGGTGGCGGTCCGGGGGTTGGTGGTCGGTAGTGGTGATGGGTTCCGACGGCGATGAAGTGGCGGTCCTGGACGAAAGCCGGGCGCCCATCACCGGTCCCGCCTGGGGTCCCGGGGGGGAAACCCTCCTCTGGAGTTCGGAGCGGACAGGTGCGCGGAATCTCTTCGGTGCTCGAAGGGAGGGGGAGGGATCTGGATTCGGTCCGGTCCGGCAGATCACGGACCTGGTCACCGCTGCCAGCTTTCCCGCTGTTTCCCCGGACGGACGGGAGGTCGTCTTCTCCCTCCTCACCGGCACCGGATGGGACCTGGCCCGGATTCCCTACGACCCCCACGCCTGGTTCGAGCCGCTTCCCCCGGACCCGGCCGTCGTGGCGGAAGGAAGCGGAGCCATGGAGGAGGGGTATGTCAGGGGGTGGCCCGGAGAGATCCGCTCCTGGTCGCCGGCCTCCACCCTGATGCCTCGCTACTGGCAGCCGGTCTGGGCTTCCGAGGAGGAGGTGGCGGGGGTGACGGTGCTTCCCCTGGCGGTGGGATTCGCCACCGGGGCATCCGACGCGGTGGGGCGAAACCGCTGGTCCACCTTTCTCATGGCGCCGGTGGGAGATCCCGGGCGACGATGGGAGGGAGGGGCAGCGTGGAGTTGGGCGGGACTGGGGAATCCGGTCCTCACTGCGTCCGGTGAACAGCGTTGGGAAGCCCTGGGAGCGCTGCGCCTTGAGGAGGAGGCCGGCGAAACCCGGGAGCTGTTCGCCGTGGCCCGGGAACGGACGGTTGGACTGGCCGCCGGCGCGACCCGCCCGGGATTCCGGCGGGGGGCAAGCGCCTCCCTCTCCATCCGGGGAGTTCGCCAGGATCGGTTCCTCCTGGAGGAGGATGGGGCGGAAGTGGCCGACGTGGTCCTTGCCCGGCCCACCCGGGACCTGGGGGAGGGAACCCTGGTGGTGGGTGTCTCCACCGTCCGGGCCCATCCCTTCTCCATCTCCCCGCAGGAAGGAGCGGGGATGACCCTGCGCCTTCGCGGACGCCGGGATCTCTCGGTGGCGGACTCCCTCCGTGGCGTCCCGGGACTGGACGGCGGATACCGGGACGTGGTGGGGGTGGGTCGCCTCTTCCTTCCCCTTCCCACTTCCGGATTCGCCCCGGCAGTCCTGGCGTTTCGGGGATCCGCAGGTGTGGCTTCGGGCTCCGGAGCGGGAAGTGGCCACTTCAGCGTAGGGGGCAGCCTCTTTCCCGTCCGGGGCTTTCCCTCGGGCGCGGTTCGAGGCGACGGGGCCTGGGCGGTCGGCTCCGAGATACGGGTGCCCCTGGCCCTCCTCCACCGGGGATGGAGGACCCTGCCTCTCCACCTGGACCGACTGGCGGGGGCGGCCTTCGTGGATGCCGGAGGAGCCCGCTGGTCGGGGGGGAGTGGAGGCGGCGACCCCGAGGCGGGTCGCTGGGTGACCTCCGTCGGAGGAGAGGTGGCCCTCCACCACACCTTCCTTACCCGAGTGCCCACCCTGGTCCGGGTCGGGGGAGCGTGGCCGATCCGCGGGGGAGAAGGGATGCGGGCCCATGCCGGCCTGGGGTGGGCGTTCTGACCTCTGGATGCAGGAAGAACGTTCCTCTTGACCCACTACATGTCGTACCGTATCATGGGATCCGCCGCTAGATATTGCGGTTCCCGGCTGGCTTTTCCACAATCGTTCCTTCCACAACGGAGGGACGCTCCACCGGGCAACCCTCCAGTTTCTCCACCGGTTGACCCCGGGTTTTCCACTTTTTTTTCCACACACCACGTAGGGAGTCCCACCCCATGCCGTCCTCTCCGAACCCCTCCCCCTCCGCCTCCGCCGAACCCTGGATCTTCGATGACCGGGTGCCCGACGACCTGCCCCGGGCCGAGCTGTCCGACAACGCCCGCTTGGTCCTGGCTCGCCGTTACCTGAAGAAGGACGAGGGGGGGAACCCCGTGGAGGAGCCGGAGACCATGTTCTGGCGGGTGGCCCGGGTCATTGCGGAGGAAGACCGGCAGCATGGGGCCTCCGAGGCCGCCATCGAGGAGTTGGCCCGACAGTTCTACGACCTCATGTCCACGGGGAAGTTCGAGCCCAACTCCCCCACCCTCATGAACGCCGGGCGCCCCCTGGGCCAACTCTCCGCCTGCTTCGTCCTGCCGGTGGACGACGCCCTTTCCAACGGGAAGAGCGGGATCTACGACACCCTCAAGTCCATGGCTCTGGTCCATCAGTCCGGAGGAGGGACCGGCTTCTCCTTCTCGCGGCTGCGTTCCACCGGCGACACGGTGCGGTCTACCATGGGCGTGGCGTCGGGGCCCGTCTCCTTCATGAAGCTCTACGACGCCTCCACCGAGGTGGTGAAGCAGGGGGGGACCCGCAGGGGAGCGAACATGGGAATCCTTCGGGTGGATCATCCGGACATCCGGGAGTTCATCACCTGCAAGGACGACACGTCCCAGGTGACGAACTTCAACATCTCGGTGGCCATCACCGATGCCTTCATGGCGGCGGTGGGGGCAGGGACCGACTACGAGTTGAAGAGCCCCCGGACCGGCGAGATCGTCGGTACCGAGAACGCTCGTGAGATCTTCGAGATGATCGTGCACGGGGCGTGGAAGACCGGCGAGCCGGGGGTCTTCTTCATCGACCGGGCCAATGAGTACAATCCCGTTCCCGCACTGGGGAGTTACGAGGCAACGAACCCTTGCGGGGAGCAGCCCCTTCTCCCCTATGACGTCTGCAATCTGGGGAGCGTGAACGTGGGGGCCTTCGTCCGAACCGGCCTTCCCGAGGGGACGCCTCCCGAGGACCGGATCGACTGGGAGGCCCTGCGGACGGTGGTGCACTTGGCCACCCACTTCCTGGACAACGTCATCGACGCCAATCGCTACCCCCTCCCCGAGATCACCGACTTGGCGCAGAAGATTCGCCGGGTGGGGCTTGGGATCATGGGATGGGCCGACCTCCTGGTTCGGTGCGGGGTGCCCTATTCCTCCGAGGAGGGGGTGGAGCTGGGGCGGAAGGTCATGGGATTCCTGAACGAAGAATCCCGCCGGGCTTCGGAGAAGCTGGCCGAGGTCCGGGGCGTCTTCCCGGCGTGGGAGAATTCCATCTGGGGCCCTGACGCAACCTGCGCCCGCCGCCCCGACGGCTCCCGGGTGCGCCCTGAGCGCGCCCTCAGGAACTCGAACATCACCACCGTGGCGCCCACCGGGACCATCTCCATCTTCGCCGGGTGCTCCGGCGGGATCGAGCCGCTCTTTGCCGTGGCCTTCATGCGAAATCAGGCCGGGGCCATGATGCCTGACGTCAATGAGGATTTCATCCGCATCGCGAAGGCGCAGGGGTGGCACTCCGAGGAACTCATGGAACGCATCGCCACTGAGGGGCACATTCATTTCGACGAGGTGCCCCAGGCGGTGCAGCGGGTCTTCGTGACGGCCCATGACATCACTCCCGAATGGCACGTCCGGATGCAGGCCGCCTTCCAGGAGCACACCGACTCGGCCATCTCCAAGACCACGAACTTCCCCCATGAGGCGACCGAGGAGGAGGTTCGGGCCATCTACGAGCTGGCCTTCGAGCTGGACTGCAAGGGGGTCACCGTCTACCGGGATGGCTGCCGCCCCATGCAGGTTCTCTCCACGGGGAAGACCGGGAAGAAAGAGGAAGCCCCGGCTGCGATGGCAGCGAGCGAGGCATTGGAGCAGGCACTGGCCGACGCCCGGGAGGAGGTGCACCGTATCCGCACGGAGAAGGAGGCCCTCGAGGCCCAGTACGCCGAGCAGGATGCGGTGGCTAGGGCGGCTCGCCACAAGCGGCATCGCCCGGAGATCCTCCGTGGGCGGACCATCAAGATGAACTCTCCCCTGGGGGATCTCTACGTCACCATCAACGAGGACGAAAGCGGCCGTCCCTTCGAGGTCTTCACCACCCTGGGGAAGGCCGGTGGTGCGGCCAACGCCGACGCCGAGGCCATCGGTCGCCTCGCGTCCCTGGCCCTCCGCTCCGGCATCCCCATCACCGCGGTTCGCGACCAGCTCCGGGGGATCTCCTGTGACCGGGCGGTGGGCGTGGGCCCGAACAAGGTCCTCTCCGCCCCCGACGCCATCGCCCAGGCCATCGAGCGCTATCTCCTGGAGCGGGAGGGAGTCCAGGAGGAGCTGCCCATGGCTCCCCGGGTCCAGGGGGTAGCGGCGCTGACTTCCCATTCGGCGGCGCCGGCTCCGGTGGAGTTCACCTCGGTCCACGACGAGGCTCAGGAATCCTTTCTCGGGGCCTGCCCCGACTGTGGCAGCTCCCATATGGCCTACGAGGAGGGATGTGTGAAGTGCCACGTCTGCGGATACAGCGAGTGCGGCTGAGCCAAGGCTGAGGGGTGGCAGCTCCCCTTGCCGCGGGCTCCATAGACCTAGCAAGGGCCGGCGAGGCGGATACCCCCGGTGGTTCTCCCGTTGTCTACGGGAGGGCTGCCGGGGGTGTTGTGTGTCGGGAAGGGAGGTCGTCAGGGGGGGCTCCCGTTTGCCAAGGGCCCCGTATGCGATAATCTGGACTCCATGACCCCGGGGATCCCCAGTGCATCCTCCACCTAGTTGTCCCCGGTCCCTTCACCCTCCTTCACCCTCCGGAGCTCTCCCATGAGCGCGCCCACGAGCGAGTCCGCGTCGTCCGCCGAAACCACCCCGACCCCAGGCGCCTCCAATTCGGTGAAGGTGGCCGTGGTCCAGCCCCGGGGCTTCCCCTTCGATCCCGCGGGTGCCGTGGACTGCATCCGGGAGCGGACAGGGGAGGCAGCGGCTCGAGGGGCCCGTCTCGTCCTCTTTCCCGAGGCGTTCGTTGGGGGCTATCCGTGGGGCCTGCGCTTCGGAACGGCGGTGGGTGGGAGGACCCCGGCGGGAAAGGGGATCTTCCGCCGTTACTGGCAGTCCGCCATCTCCCTTCCAGGACCGGAGGCCGATGCCCTGGGGAAGGTCGCCCGGGATTCGGGCGTCCATCTGGCCGTGGGAGTCATCGAGCGCCTCCCTGGCCTGGGATCGACCCTCTACTGCACCCTTGCCTATTGGGGTCCCGACGGGACCCTCCTGGGGATCCATCGGAAGCTCAAGCCCACGGCTGCAGAGCGGTTGGTATGGGGGGAGGGGGATGGGAGCACTCTCCCCGTCCTACCCACTCCGTTCGGACGGGTGGGCGGGCTGATCTGCTGGGAGAACTACATGCCCCTGGCCCGGATGGCACTGTACGGGAAGGGTGTGGAGGTGTACCTGGCCCCCACCGCCGACGCCCGGGATCGATGGCAGGCCACCCTGCGCCATATCGCCGTGGAGGGACGGTGCTTCGTCCTGGGATGCAATCAGTACGTCACCCGGGAGCACTACCCGGCCGGGCTTCTTCAGGACCCGGAGGTGGGGGAGGCGGTGCGGAGGGAGTTGGCGGCCTGGCCGGAGGACCTCTGCCCCGGCGGGAGCGTCATCGTGGCCCCGGATGGGGAGGTGCTGGCGGGGCCCCTCCTGGGAGAGGAGGGGATGTTGGTGGCGGAGCTGGACCTCTCCCTCCTGGCGGAGCAGCGACTGGAGTTCGATGCGGTGGGTCATTACGCCCGTCCCGATGTCTTCCGCCTGGAGGTGGACGAGGCGCCCCAGCCTGCGGTGCGTTTCAGGGGGAGGCCTGGACAGGGTGTAACATAATTGTACAGGAAAATTATACACAGGGTTGACGGAGTTGGGGAGGGGTTTGTACGATAATTGCACAAATCGTAAGACCAGGACCCAAGCCCGGTCCTGTCTCCAGCGACTACAACCATCGGAGGCATCATGCACCGTCGTCCCCTGGCCGGCCTCGCCCTGGCTGGCGTATTCCTCCTCGGCGCCTGCGCCGACGCAGATTCCACCGCTCTCCTGGCCCCTGAGGCTTCTGTCGAGAACCGAGCTCCGGCCCCCGGCGACGATCCCATCGCCGCCATCGCCATCGGAGCCGGCTTCACCGAGCTGGTGGGCGCCCTCCAGTACGTTGACGCGGAGCTGGATGCCGGGCTTGTGGAACTCTTCCTGAGCGGCACGGATCAGTTCACCGTCTTCGCCCCCACCGATGAGGCATTCGAAGGGCTCTACAGCTTCCTGGGGATCGAAGAGATCACCGACCTCCCCCCGGAGCTCGTCCTGGACGTCCTCCTCTACCACGTGGCGGAGGGCCGCCGTGCGGCCAACAGCGTGGTGCCCCGGGTGGGTACCCGCACCATCGAGACCCTCCTTGGGGCCTCCTTCACGGTCAACCCGCAGGCCCAGATCACCGACATCTTCGGTCAGACGGCGAACATCGTGGCTCCGAACATCTCGGCTTCCAACGGAATCATCCACGTCATCGACACGGTCATCCTGCCCCTCGACTAGAAGGCCGTTGAAGAAGTAGAGTGACGAGCTACCCGGGGGCGCCCCGGGGTAGGAGAAACGGGGGTGGGGGGGCCAACCCCCCCCCCCCGGTACCGTGATACGCCCAACCCCCCCCCCCCCCCAACCGGGCGC